>JBJXEX010000269.1:0-50205 GCA_046156195.1 Planctomycetaceae bacterium
CTTCACTTCCGGAGCCAACCGATAATCGAGCGACACGAACACGAATCGCTCGCGAGTACACAGCTCCAGAATCTGCTTGGGCACCTGCGAGCGGCTGCCGACGATGAGCGCTCCCCCATGAATCCAAACCACCACCGGCCGAGCCTCCGCCCCCTCCGGCCGATACACATCCGCCTCCACCTTCACGTCCCCTACCGTCTTGTAAACATGAGTCGTCTTGATGAGCGGTTTGTCGGCAGCTCGCCCGACCGACATTTCCAACACGAGCAGTGTGAGCGTCAAATAGATCGTGCAGACGCGACGGAAGGGACTCATGATCGTGACCTTTCACTTTCTGGAATGGGTTGTCTTCGGCTCAGTCTTTAGAAACGGTGCGATTTCAAAAAGAAGGTACTGGATAAAATCTAATCCTACCCGAGCGGGTCCGCGCCTGTTCGGAAGTCTTCACTCGAACTCTTCATCACCAATGAGGGGCTGGGAACAGTTCCGAAGAGGCGAAGAGGTACGAAGCCAGTGTCGCTCGGCAACGAGTGGCGTCGAAGGGGCCAGCGGTTTCACTTGAGCACAAAGTCTGAAGACCTTGACCGGTACACGTCCCACGTCGTCCGACTCGACCCTCGTGGCCGGGGCGGTAACGCCATCCGATAAGGAAACGAAACGGGTGGCGGATGCGGCGGATCGGTGTGCTCACACCCGACCCCTCCTATGGAATCCTCGCACGCGAGCCGCGTGCGTTACAGTCCGCCCCGAGGGCAGTGGTCGCCAACGTGTTTTGCGTGGGACGACGCAGACGCTGAAGCCGCGTGGGACGCGGAATTGCAGCCGCGAATCGACGGCGTGCCATAAGGGCGAGTGGCCGGCGTCCCAGCGGCCGAAGTCTTCCTGACTCTCACGAATTCCATGTGCAGATTGCCCCGCGTCGACCTTTCACGATTCACCCGCCGGGTCTGCTTTTGAGCTTCCATGCTCCGCTCGCCTTGAGCGACGGTGGCGAAGTCGCCGTTTTACTGGGAACATGAGAAGTGCGGTGATTACGATAATGGAGGTTCAACGAAATGGTGGCTGATTGGGACGAGACATGATGGGCGACGAATCGCAATTACGAGCAGCAACCTCTGGCCCAGAGGTCACTCAGATCGAGGGATTGTCCGAGACGTTGTTGGTTGCGCCTGGTCAGGGAGAATCGAAAGCAGATTCGACACCAGCACATCGAATTGGCCCGCGTGTTCGGGGTGGTGCCGTTGTCATGCTCGAAGACCTGTTGCAGCAGAAGAGTTTGTCCTGGAGACAGGCGGCGGAAGTCGTGGCGGCGATCGCCGACCTGTTGGTAACGATTCATCAGCGAGGTGCCGCACATGGGGAGCTTGGTCCCGATCGGATTCTGCTCCCGAACCTCGGCCAACCAGAGCTGGCCGACTTGGGCCACAGTGACTCTCACCAAGCTGGTCCCGGCGCGGGAACACAGGCCAGCAGCATCGGGCCGTGTACCGCCCCCGAACAAATTCAGTCGGGCCGACAGTCGTTGGCTCCGCAGTGCGATGTGTATGCGCTGGGAGTCCTCTTGTATCACCTGCTGTGCTCGCGCTACCCGTTTCGGTCCACCAATCAAACGGAGTTATGGCGGCAGATCGTGGAGGATGCGCCGCAACCTCCGAGACAGCTCGCGCATGGAATCCCGCCTGAGCTGGAACAACTCTGTCTGAGATTGTTGGCCAAGGAGCCTGCGGCGCGTCCGGCGAACGGAGCGGAGCTTGCCCGCGAATTGCGGCGGGTGCTCGTCGAAACCGAGGCATTCGACCAGTCCGCCGATTCCTCCGCAGGAGCCGCGACAGCGCGGAGACAAGTCGCGGAGACTTCGCGTGAGCACGATCTCTTGATGGCGATCCGTTGGGACTTGTCGCTGATGTCCGCATCGTCCAGCGGTGAGGGGCCGCAGGCCGTGGCCGGTCGACTGCACGAGTTGCTGCAAAACAGGGTGAGGCAGTGCAACGGGACCGAGATCAGTCATTCCTCGGTCGTGACGGTCGTGCAACTGCCGCCGCTCAACGAGCGGATGACAGGGCTTCCGGCACTTCTCGAACAGGCGCTGACGATTCTTTCGGAGGTCGCTGCGCTGCGAATCCCGGTCGGTTTCACAATCGCCAGCGCCGTAGCTC
Organism: Planctomycetaceae bacterium; assembly: GCA_046156195.1. Taxonomy (GTDB): domain Bacteria; phylum Planctomycetota; class Planctomycetia; order Planctomycetales; family Planctomycetaceae; genus SXKJ01. Next base: position 2,157 of record JBJXEX010000269.1, read on the forward strand.
AGGCGGCCCGCCGGAGTGTTCCCAGTGAAAGCGGGTTAGACGAGTGCGGCGACGAATCTCTGCAACGGCCCGCGCTGCGATTGCGGGGACGTGTTTCGGAATCGGGACTGGAGGTGACACCCGCGACGATGGAGCTTTTGCAGCGTTGGCTTCCGTGCCGCTCCCAGGGAGGAGGAGCCGCGAACATCACCATCTCGTTAAACGATCCTCGCGACTCTGGCGAGATCGGCGTCCGCGTGAGGACCGACACCACACTGGCTGGTTCATGGCCGCTCGTCGGCCGAGCCTCGCAATTGGCCATTCTCAAAGCCCGGTGGGAGCAGACTTGCGAAGGCATGGGACAGGTGGTGTTGCTGATCGGCGACGAAGGGGTCGGCAAGACTCGATTGATCCAGGAATTGAGCACGGTGGTCGGCGAGTCGTCACAGCGACCGCATTGGATTCGCTGGTCGTGTCGGCCGGTCTTGTCCGGGCAGAGCCTGCATCCGGCGACAGAATACTTTCGCGAGATGTGCCAGCAGTCGCAGGCGATCGACGCCGTCGAGCAACTTCGCGGCTATCTGAGTCAGTGGAAATTGTCGAATCCGGAGACGCTGACGATGTTCAGTTCGCTGTTGCAGCTTCCGACGGACGGCCTGTCGGAAGAGATACAACAGCGGCGGCTCGAATCCGAGCGGCTGACGGCAACACAACGGCGCGATCGGACTCAGCAGGGGTTGTTGGATTGGCTGAAGCAAGTGGCGGCGACGGCCCCGGTCGTGTTTGTCGTCGAGGACTTGCAGTGGGTCGATCCAGCTACGCTGGCTCTGCTGCACGCACTGCTGGACCAAGGACTCAACGAGCGAGTGCTGACGATCCTGACGTTTCGCCCCGAGTTCGAAACGCCGTGGGGCAGTCGTGCTCATCAGACGCAAGTCGCGCTCAGCCGCCTGACCAAGCGGAACGCCGTCGCGGTTTTTTCCAACATCACAGGCGTGACCGATCTGTCGCCCAACTTGATCGAGCAGCTCATGGCCGTTACGGAGGGAGTGCCTTTGTTTGTGGAAGCGTTCGCCCTCGCCAACGCTTCGGGTTACATCGTCGGTTGCCACATTTCATGCACGCCGACAAAAAGTTGAAATCGAGTCGTCCGAATCGAGGAGGTCTTTGCCATGCAGCCCAACGATCCCAACCTACAACAACCCGATGTCGATCTCCCCGGAACGATGGAGTTCCGCCCGGCTGCGGAGTCGAGTGTCTCGCTCAACAAATTCGGCGAGACGATCGTCGAACAATTCTGGGAGCCGACGGCGGAACGTCAGCAGACCTCTCCGCAGGTTCCGGCAAAGCGGCTGGGGAAATATGAAGTCGCGGGAGTGCTCGGCAAGGGAGCGTTCGGGGTTGTGTATCGCGGCTACGACTCGCAACTGGCGCGTGATGTCGCGATCAAAGTGCCGCTGGTGGTCTCGTCCCATGCGAAGAAAGGGAGCGCCAGTCAATCGGCCGCGCAGCTCATCGAAGAGTTCCTGCAAGAAGCCCGACGATTGGCGCAGCTCAAGCATCCGGGCATCGTCACGCTGCTCGAAGTCGAGGTTCACGAAGAGAATTGCCTCATCGTTTCCGAGTTCCTCGACGGGCCGAACCTCAACGAATGGATGGTCGGTCGCACGGTGAGCTGGCAGGAGGCGACGCGAATCGCCAGCGAGATCGCCGACGCGCTGGCCTACGCGCATTCACAGAGCACCGTGCATCGGGACTTGAAGCCGGGAAACATCATTCTGGTGCAGCGAGCCGACGGATTGCGTCCGATCCTGGTGGACTTCGGTTTGGCTCTGAGTGAAGCGGCGGCCGGGCAATCGCAACGAGGCATCATCGCGGGGACGCCCAACTATATGTCGCCCGAGCAAGCTCGCGGTGAAGGGCATCGCATCGACGGTCGCACGGATATCTATGCCCTCGGCGTGATCCTGTACCGAATGCTCTGTGGAGTGCTGCCGTTCAAAGCTCCGTCGATGTCGCTGTTGATGATCAAGGTGCTGAAGGAAGACCCGTTGCCGCCGCGACAGCTCAATCGAGTCGTGCCGCCGGAGCTGGAAAAAATCTGCTTGAAGGCGATGAGCAAAGACATCGCCGACCGTTACACGACGGCCGGCGACATGGCGGCCGAGTTGCGCGATGTGCTCCGCAATTCCGCTGACAAGCTCACCACCGAAGTGGCCGTCCCCGAACGCTCGCGCGAGGCGGTGCGCCGGCAAGTCACCGTGCTGTGTTGCCGACACAACCTGTTGGATTCGGCCGAGTTCGTTGAGCGGCTCGAACCGGAACAGCAATACGACGTGCTGGTCGAGTTCCAGAACCTGTGCGAAGAGTCGGTGCGAGAAAACGACGGTCACATCGCGCAGCTATCGGGGGCGACGGTGCTCGTGTGCTTCGGCTACCCGGTCGCTTACGAAGATGCGGCGAGGCGAGCGGCCGGCAGCGGACTCGTGTTGATCGAACGACTTCGGGAACTCTCGCAGCGACTTCAGTCCGAGCACGGCATCGCGTTGACCGCGCGAGCCGGCATTCACACCGGCGGCGTGGTCGTTCAAGAAAATCTAGGCGAGTCGCTCGCGGGGATGTTGCTGACGGGCGAAGCGCGGCATGTCGCCAGTCGCCTGACCGAATTCGCTGAGGACTTCACGCTGACGATCTCCAGCGACACGGCCAAACTTTTGGCTGGCTACTTTGAATGTTCCGAACTGGGCCGACACCGCGTCATCGGCGCGTCACGCGAACTGCAACTGCTCCGCGTGCTCCGCCGAGGTGCGGCCCGTAGCCGCATGGATGTCGTCGAACGCACGGGCCTGACGCCGCTGGTCGGACGGGACACCGAGGTCGCGGTGCTCAAAGACCTGTGGGAGCAGGCCGACGAGGGACTCGGCCAAGTCGTCTGCGTGATCGGCGAAGCGGGCTTGGGCAAGTCCCGGCTCATTCGCGAAATCACCGAGCATGTTTGTGGCGCACGCGGCTCGCGTGCGACTCCGCAAGGAGAAACCGACGCACGCGAGCCGCGTGCGCCACAAGTCATCGAATGGCGGGCTTCATCGCTCTTCACCAACACGGGACTTTACCCGGTGATCGAGTCGCTTGGTCGCCAGTTGCAATTTGATCGCGAGCCTTCGCCAGTCGCGCGACTCGATCGCCTCGTCGAGCACCTTGCCGAAAACGGGATCACGAATGCCGAAACGATCTCTCTGTTCGCGTCGTTGCTGTCGATCCCGACCGATGGACGATATCCGCCGCTGGCTCTCAGCCCGATGAAGTTGCAGGAGAAGACGCTCGATGCGCTGCTGCACCTCTTGCGTCAGTACAGCGCTCGGTCGCCGCTGCTGTTCGTGGTCGAGGACTTGCACTGGATCGATCCGACTTCGTTGCAACTGCTCGGCCGATTGGTCGATCAGGGCATGAATGATCGGCTGCTGACTTTGCTCACCTTCCGCCCGGAGTTTGAAACGCCGTGGGGCAGCCGCGCGAATCAAACGCAGCTTGCACTCAACCGCCTGACGAAGTCGCAGATTCAAGAGATGATGCTCAAGCGGACGGGACTCGCTCACATCCCCGCCGAGGTTGTGAATCAGATCATCGAACGTACCGAGGGCGTGCCGCTGTTCATCGAGGAGTACTCGAACCTCATCACCGAATCGGGAGCACTGCGGGAGGTCAACGGCCGGCTGCAACTCGCCGAGGGCTTCAACCTGCAAGCGATTCCGGCGACGCTGCAAGACTTGCTGGTCTCGCGGCTCGATCGGCTGAAGAGCGTCCACGACGTGGCCCAAATGGGAGCGACCGTCGGCCGCCGCTTCACCTACGAATTGATCCACGCGGTCTCAACGCTGGACGAAGCCACGTTGCAGGCGGAACTCGAAAAGCTGGTCGGTGCCGAGATCATTTTCCAGGAAGGCGCGCCGCCGCGAGCGACCTACACGTTTAAGCACGCGCTCATTCAAGACGCGGCGTACGGTTCGTTGCTCAAGAAGAAACGAACCGAGTTTCATCACCGCATCGGCGAAGTCCTCGAACAACACTTCCCGGCGACCGTCGCCACCGAACCGGCCCTACTGGCACATCACTTCACCGAGGCGGGCGACACCGACAAAGCCATTCAATACTGGCTCAAGGCCGGGCAGTTGTCGCAGGAGCAGTCGGCCAACCGCGAAGCGATTGTGCAATTCCAGCGTGGTCTCGCGCTGGTCATGACGCTGCCTGAGTCTCCGCAGCGCGACGTTTTGGAAATGACCTTCAAGCTGCCATACAGCGCCGTGCTGATGGGTGTGCAAGGCTACGCGGCTCCGGAAGTCGAGCCGTTGCAAAATCGGTGCATCCAGATTTGCCGGGGACTGGGCGAGGGTGCTCCGCTGTTTCCGGTGCTGCTCGCCACTTGGGTCTGGCTGTTCGTCCGCGGCCGGTTCGCCGACTGCTACAAGCGCTGCCCGGAAGTCATCGCGATGGCCGACGCCGCGAAGGGACCGGGCATGTTGGCCGAGGCTCATTGGACTCAAGTCTGCACGTCGTTCTACGCGGGTGACTTTCCGACCTGCTTGAAACACGCCGAAATCGGCTGGCAGCACCATCAGCGCGAACCGAGCATCGAGTTTGCCAAGTTCACTCAGCAAAACAGCGGCCCGCTCAACCTGTCGAACCTGGGCCTCGCGCTCTGGCAGTTGGGTTACGCCGATCAAGGCATCAAGCGCGTGCATGAGTCGCTCGATCTGGCGATCGACCTCAAGCACATCTTCACGCAGGCCGTGATGGAATGGATGGTCGCGCAGGTTTATGAGTTCGCGGGACTCGGCGAAAAGGCGGTCGAGTACGGCGAACGCTGCCGCCGGATCGGCGACGAGCAAGCCTTCGCGATGTGGATCGCGATGGGGAACGGGATCAAAGGGATGGGCCTTCGGCATCTCGGCCGTTACGACGAGGCGATCGACTGCTTGCAGACAGGCATCGGTCTGCTGGAAGCGACGACCGCCCTCATCTGCCGACCCAAATACAAAGGACACCTCGCGGCCACTCTGTGGCAAGCCGGCCAGCGCGAGGCCGCCGTCAAGAAGCTCGATGAAGCCTTCGAAAATCAAAGCACGGGCGAATACATCTCGCACGCGGAACTGCATCGCTTCCGAGGCGACTTCGCCTTCGATCGCGGCGACTTGGACGATGCCGAGACCGCCTACCGCGAATCGCTCGCGGTTGCGACCAAGCAAGGGGCGAAGTTCTTTGAACTGCGCACAACATTGCGCCTCGCCCGCATCTGGCAAAAGCGCGGTCAGCTCGCGGAGATCCGCCAGCGAGTCGAACCGCTCGTCGGCTGGTTCACCGAAGGCTTTGACATGCCCGACATCAAAGACGCGAAAGCACTGCTGGCGGGACTGTAGCCACGCTCGCCAGAGCGTGGGTCGCTGGACCAACGAAACCCACGCTCTGGCAAGCGTGGCTACATTATTGAAAATGATTCTGTTCTTACTCCGAAGGAGTTATGCCTTATAGCCCAGGGTTGCCGCGCTTCGCGGCTACCCTGGGATCGGAATACGAAATCATTGTTTTGTACCCCGAAGGGGTTCCGTCACATTGGATCAAGTCATGTCGCAGTCACTCTCAAACGTCATCGTCCATGTCGTGTTTTCCACAAAGGATCGTCTGCCGCTGCTCGCCGACAAGGACATTCGGGCGCAAATGCACGCAGAGCTTGGTGGAACATCGAAGACGCTAATTTGTCCGCCGATCATCACGGGCGGTGTCGAAGACCACATTCATTTGCTCGCACGCCAATCGCGGACAATCACGTTGGCCGATTGGATCAAGGAGTTGAAGCGAGTCACCTCAATCTGGATCAAAGAGAAAGGACCGCAGTTCAAGGATTTCGCCTGGCAGGCCGGTTACGGAGCATTTTCGGTCAGCCAGTCGCAATCGGGCAAAGTGATCGAGTACATCCAGAAGCAAGAAGAGCATCACAAATCAAAGGATTTCAAAACGGCGTTTCGCGAGTTCCTCGAACGCCACGCGATCGAGTACGACGAGCGATATGTTTGGGATTGAATCCAATACCGTTCTGTTAGTGAGCCGCCGGCGCTAGCCTCGGGCTTCGAACACATATGACGCAACCCCTTCGGGGTAGAATCGATCCTCGTGACCGTTACCCAGGGTAGCCGCGAAGCGCGGCAACCCTGGGCTATAAGACGCAACTCCTTCGGAGTAGAGACACACATCGAACTCACCATCAATGTCGTCACGCTCTGGCGAGCGTGGCCACGAATCCATGACGAATCCCACTACGAATCCACGACGAATCCCACGCTCTGGCGAGCGTGGCTACGAATCACGACGAATCACCCCTCTGACTCTCACCAAAGGACTACTTCATGCGACGACTCTTCGACAAATTCGTGCTCTGGGCGAGCGTGACTTTTTTCAGCCTCTCGTTGGTGATCGTGCAATCGTTCATCCGCCGGCGAAAGATGTCGCACAACAACGGGCTGGCCGCCGCCGGCAAGCTGCGGATTGTGGACAACCCGCAATTCCCCGCCGCCGAATTCTTCGATCCGGGCCGCGAGTTTCCCTGCCGCATCCGTCACGCCACCGCTTCGATGATGGACGACGCGCAACTGACGGTGAAAGCAGTCTCGATCAAATTCTCCGACACCCCCGTCGAAAGCCCGTTCGACATCGAGATGAATACTGGCCGCTCGCTGTTTTGGTCGGTCGCCAACTTTTTCAAATTCACGTTGAACCAACACGAGCACGGCGGCATTCAATACGAGTCGTTCTATCGCAAGTATCCGGCGGGTCGTGACGCCGGGCAGGACAGCGTGGTGCGTGCTCCCTCATCGTATTCGCGGCTGGACTATCGCAGCCAGGCTCCGTTCTTGTTCAACGCGAAGGATGGCAAGCGGCGGTACGTCAACTTTCGCTTGATCCCGGCCGATCGTCATCCGGAGTCACTCAACAATTCGCCGGAGCAAATCGGCTGGTTCTGGGGCGATCAGCGGATGCTGCCCGACGATCCGCGAAATCGAAACGCGCTCAAGCACGAATACGCCGACCGGATCAGCAAAGGTCCGATCGAGTACCTGTTGCAACTCCAGCTTCACGAAGCGACGCCTCAAGATTGCGAAGTGCTCTTTTGCAGCAACAAGGTCTGGGACGAGGCGACACATCCCTGGCTGGACCTGGCTCACCTCAAGATCGACCGCCTGTTGACCTATGAAGAGAGCATGTTGATGTGGTTCTCGCTGAATCATCATCCCCAGTCGATCGGCTTGATCGAGGCGACTTCGATCCACGACTACAACTCGTTGAACTACATCCGAGCGAGCGTGGACCTTGCCAAGAAGTCGCGGCTGCTCGCGTACAAACTGTTCGGGATGCCGAAAGCTCTGCCCGACATCGGCCCCCGCAACGTGACCGAGTTGACTTGCGAAAAAGTCCGCTGATCGAAGGTTGCAGCCTGCGTTTATCCCGAAGGGATTGAGTCACATAGCCCAGGGTTGCCGCGCTTCGCGGCTACCCTGGGTTTGGGGCACGACGACATCAACTACCCCGTAGGGGTTGCGTCATTGCCGAGCAACGAGAACCTTCATGGCAAGAAGTAAGATTCCGACAAAATGATGCCAACAAAATGATGGCGTCATCGCCGAACAACTGACACAACCCCGTTGGGGTAGAACCGATTTTCACCTCCGTCACCCAGGGTAGCCGCGATGCGCGGCAACCCTGGGCTATGAGACGCAACTCCTTCGGAGTACAGGTATCACACGCACGGCAACTCCAAAGCCTTCTCATGAAAACTAAGGTTCCCACCGTTTGCAGAGCTGAGGAAGTTCTGCGAACTCGATGAACGCGGGGAGCCTCAAAACACGAAGTCATTTTTCCTCGGCCTCTAAATGCCTGACCTCTGAAAACGCGACATGCCATCTCCCTCACAGAATTCGCCGGCGAACGATCCCGATCGACTCCGAGACACTGCTGATCCGGCGGCGTCCGCCGACAGTCCTTCGGAGAGTGACCTGAAAGTGAAGTCGTCGGCGGTGGGGCCAACGCGGCCCGTGGGTGGTCGGCACGAACACTCGCAAACGACCGCGGAGAAGGCCGAAAAGAGTTCTCGAGAAGTTCCTGAACAATTTGGGCGGTATCGCATCGAGCGGGAACTCGGACGCGGCGGGATGGGAGCGGTTTACCTCGCGCACGACGGGCAGTTGGACCGCAAGGTGGCGCTGAAGATTCCGATCTTCCGTGACGACGATGGTGCGGATGCGGTCGAGCGGTTCTATCGCGAGGCTCGCGCGATGGCGACGGTGCAGCACGCCAACTTGTGTCCGGTCTACGACGTCGGGCAGTTCGAGAAGTGGCACTTTCTGACGATGGCTTTCATCGACGGACAGTCGCTTTCGGCGAAACTGAAAACGAGCGGCGCGTTGCCTCTGCATCAGGCGCTGACGTTGATGAAGACGGTGGCGATGGCCGTGCAAAAGGCTCACGAGTCGGGCATCGTGCATCGCGATCTCAAGCCGGGCAACATCATGCTGACCAGCGAGCTGGAGCCGGTCATCATGGATTTCGGACTGGCTCGGCGGCAGAAAGCGGGCGAAGTCGAGCTGACTCAAAGCGGAGCGGTCATCGGCAGTCCGGCGTACATGGCTCCCGAACAGGTCGAGGCGCGGCATCAAGAGATCGGGCCAGCGACCGACGTCTATGCGATGGGGATCATTCTGTATCAGGCGGTGACGGGGAAGCGGCCGTTCGAGGGATCGGTCGCGTCGATCTTCGGGCAAATCGTGTCGCGCGAGCCTGATCCGCCGTCGAAGCACCTGCCGGAACTGCCGCCGGTGTTCGATGCGGTGTGCTTGAAGGCCATCGCAAAATCGCCGACGCAGCGCTACGCCTCAGCAGCGATTTTCGCCAATGAACTGTTACGGCTGCTGGGAACCACCAGTGAATTGTCGCCGACCATCTCGTTTCGTTCCGACTTCAAGTCCGAACTGCTGTCGCCATCCGACAGCGCTCTGTTGTCGTCCAACCGCTCGCGACGTGACGCCGAGTTACGGCAGGTCACGGTCGTCATTTTCAACTATGAGGCCGAGGATATCTCCGGCTCCGATAGCTCGTTTGTCGAAACCTCTTCATCGCATTCCGAGATTTTGCACGCGCAGTCGCAGTCGTTCGCGTCATTCGTCAGCAGGCATGTTGCCGAGTTGGGAGGCGCGACGGTGGTCAGTTCGGGCCAGGAAGTGATCGCGTGCTTTGGGTTTCCGCAGGCGTTTGAAGATGCTCCGCAGCGAGCCGTGCGCTCGGCCTTGCAGGTCATGCGCGAACTGCGAGCGGGCGAATCTCAGAACTCCCACTTGCCTCCCGCGAGCCAAGCCTGGGTCGTCGTGCATTCGGGCGAAGCGGTGGCCGAAATGCTCGGCGAGTTGCGCGGATCGGAAGTCTCGTTGGTCGGCGAAGCACGCAATACGGCCACGCGGCTGAACACCGTCGCCGAACCCGGCACGATCGTCCTCAGCCCCGCGACGCATCACCGAGTGGAGCTGTACTTCGAATGCGAATCGCTGGGAGCGCAGCGGGTCCGCGGCATGTCTCAGCCGGTCGAGCTGTTCAAGGTGCTCAAGGAAGCGGCTTCGCGGAATCGTGTCGAGCTGGTTGATCCCGGCAATCTCACGCCGCTGGTCGGACGCGATACGGAATTGACGATCCTGAAAGACCGTTGGGATCAGGCACTCGACGAGTTGGGGCAGATCGTGCTGTTGATCGGAGACGCCGGGCTGGGCAAGTCGCGGCTGATCCGCGAATTGCGCGAGCATGTCATTCGCGAAGACACCGAAGGGGCCGCGATCATCGAATTGCGTTGCTCGCAGTATCACCAGAGCACAAGTTTCTTTCCGGTGGTGGACTGCCTCTCGCGGCTGTTGGGCCTCGAAAATCGGCCAATGTCCGAGCGGCTGGAAAGCGTCGTTCGCTACTTGCGGGAATTGAAACTGGATTCCGCCGAGAACGTCGCGGTGTTCTGCAACATGCTGGAAGTTGCCACGGACGAGCGCTTCCCACCGCTGGCGTTGTCTCCGCAACGGCTCAAGGAACGAACCGAAGCGTTGTTGCATCTGTGGTTGAAACACTTGGTCGCGGTCAGCCCGGTGCTGTTTGTCGTCGAGGACTTGCACTGGGTGGACCCCTCGACCATCGAACTGCTGGAACACCATGTCCTGGAGTTTGAGGCCGGGCGACTGCTCAGCATCCTGACGTTTCGGCCGGAGTTCGAAACGCCGTGGAAGAGCAAGCCGCATCAAACGCAGATCGCCCTGAACCGGCTGACGAAGCGGCAGATCGGCGAGATGATGCGGAAGCGGGCACATCGCCGCGACATTCCCGACGCGATTCTGCAACAGGTCATCGACCGCACGGACGGCATCCCGCTGTTCATCGAGGAGTTCACGGGAGTCATCGTCGAGTCGGGCATTCTGGACCGAGCGGACGCCGGAACCGCGGCCGAGAGCTTGCTGCACATTATTCCTGCGACGCTCAATGACCTCTTGTTGGCGCGTCTGGAACGGCTGGACTGCGACCACGAAGTCATCCAAATGGCTGCCACCGTCGGCCGCGAGTTCAGCTTTCAAGTGCTGGTCGCCTCCGGGACGCTGCCGGACAACGAACTGCAGACGGAACTCGACAAGCTGGTCAAAGCGGAGATCCTGTTTCAAAAGGGACAAGGTGCCGCGGCGAGTTACATCTTCAAACACGCGCTGCTGCAAGACGCCGCCTATCGGTCGATGCTGTCCAAGAAACGACAAGGCTGTCATCAACGCATCGCCGAAGTTTTGGAGTCGAAGTTTGCCGACATCGCCAACTCGCAGCCGGCCTTGTTGGCTCATCACTATGGCGAGGCCGGTGTCACCGACAAGGCGATTCAATCCTGGCTGAAGGCCGGGCAGAAATCGCAGGAGCAATCAGCCAACGTCGAAGCGATGCAGCAATTCAAACGCGGACTCGAATTGACGATGACGCTGCCGCCGTCTCCGCAGCGCGACATGCTGGAGATGGGTTTGAATCTGCCGCTCAGCGCGGTGCTGATGGGACTGCAAGGCTACGCGGCCCCGGAAGTCGAGCCGGTCCAAAATCGGTGCATCGAAATCTGCCGGCAGCTCGGCGAGGGCGCGCCGTTGTTCCCGTTGTTAATCGCCAACTGGGAATGGCTCTTCATCCGCGGCCGGTATGCGGACTGCGACCAGCGCTGTCCCGAAGTCATCGCACTGGCCGAGGCGGCTCAAGGGCCGGGAATGCTGGCCGAAGCTCATTGGACGCAGGTCTGCACGTCGTTCTACGCGGGGGACTTTCCGACCGCTCGCGATCACGCCGTCATCGGCTGGCAGCACAACCACCGCGAGGCCAGCATCGAATACGCCAAGATCACACAGCAAAACAGCGGGCCGCTGAACTTGGCACACCTGGGCATGGCCCTCTGGCAGATGGGCTACGCCGATCAAGCGTTTGCTCGGCTGCGCGAGGCGCTCGAACTGGCCTACGACCTCAAGCACGTTTTCACGCAGGCGGTGATCGAGTGGAAGCTGGGACAGACTTACGATTTCGCCAGGATGCCCGACAAGGCGATCGAACACGGCGAGAACTGTCGCCGCATCTCCGACGAACAAGCCTTCGCGTTCTGGACCGCTTTGGGCATCGGCTGCAAAGGAGTCGGATTCAAACAACAGGGGCGATTCGAAGAAGCCATCGAGGCTCTGCAAGTCTGTCTCGTGCGCCTGTCCGCGACCGGATCGAACATTGTCTTTCCCAAGTATCGGGGACACCTCGCGGACGCACTGTGGCAAGTGGGACGTCGCGACGAGGCTCGGCAGATGCTCAACGCGGCGATTGCCGATCAAGCCTCCGGCGAACGCTACATGGAAGCCGAACTGCTCCGCTGGCGCGGTGAGTTCGCGCTCGATCAAGACCAGCTCGACGAGGCCGAGACCGCATTCCACGAATCGCTTGCCGTCGCCGCTCGGCAGCAATCCAAGATGTACGAACTCCGCACGACACTCAGCCTCTGCCGCCTGTGGAAACGGCGCGGCCAGGACGCCGAAGCTCGGCAGCGGTTGACCACACTCTGCGATTGGTTCACCGAGGGCTTCGACATGCCCGATTTGAAAGCCGCAAAAGAGCTACTCAATCAGATGTAGTGCTGCTTGCGTTTACTCCGAAGGAGTTTCGTCACATAGCCCAGGGTTGCCGCGCATCGCGGCTACCCTGGGTTCGAGTTGCGGACATTGTGATCTACCCTGAAAGGGTTGCGTCGTCGGAGTGCGACGGATGACGGAACCCCGTTGGGGTACGAACCACTCTCGCATCCGTGACCCAGGGTAGCTCGCTCCGCTCGCAACCCTGGGCTATGAGACGAAACTCCTTCGGAGTAAATGAATCGGAGTCAATGCACAAGACGATTCTTATTTTCGACGGAGAAATTCGATGAACGAATCACCGCATTTGATTTCTGGCTCGTTCCCGCTGCCATCCGAGGCGGGATCACCAAGTACCGCCGAGACGGCGGAATTGAATCCGACCGTGTTGGTGAATGATCCCAACCCGACTGGCGAGTATGTGCCCGGAGACTCCGGCGCGGCGATGGACGGCGGGCCGCCTGTCGAGTTCGGACGTTATCGCATCGAGCGTGAACTCGGTCGCGGCGGCATGGGGCGAGTCTATCTGGCGCACGATCGACAATTGGAACGTCGCGTCGCGCTGAAGGTGCCGTTCTTTCGTCAGGATGATGACCGCGACATCGTCGAGCGTTTCTACCGCGAGGCGCGGACGATGGCGACGGTTCAGCACACCCATCTTTGTCCGATCTATGACGTCGGCCAATTTGAGCAGTGGCACTTTCTGACGATGGCCTTCATTGACGGTCGCTCGTTGTCGGAGTTGCTCAAGGAGAACGCCATTCTGCCGACGGCCACGACGGTGACGCTGCTCGGCAAGGTCGCCCGCGCGCTGCACAAGGCACATCAAGCCGGGATCGTGCATCGAGACTTGAAGCCGGCCAACATCATGATTCGCAAGGACGGCGAACCGGTCATCATGGATTTTGGACTGGCCCGCCGAAACTCGGCGGTCGAGGCGGAATTGACTCACTCGGGAGCGGTCTTCGGCACTCCGTCGTACATGTCGCCGGAACAGGTCGAAGCGCGCCGGGACGAAATTGGACCAGCGACCGACGTCTGGGCGATGGGGGTGATGCTGTATCAAATGGCTTGTGGCCAGAAGCCGTTTCACGGGACGCCCGCTTCGATCTTCGGGCAGATTGTGTCGCGCGATCCGACTCCGCCATCGCAATGCCGTGGCGACGTGCATCCGTTGTTGGATGCGATCTGCCTGAAGGCGATCGCCAAATCGCCGAGCCAGCGGCATCGCTCAGCAGACGACTTCGCGGCTGACTTGGAACGACTGCTCACCGTCAGCGATCCAGAGCTAACCATTCAAAACGCGCGAGACGGACGACCCGAAGCGGACAGCGACTTCCCCTCGGCCAGTCGCCTGCGGCGCGAGGCGGAAGTGCGGCAAGTCACCGTTGCGTTATTCAACTACGACAACAGCGACCAGGACAGCCAAAGCCCATCGGGAACTCAGGCCGAGTTGCTGAACGATCAGCCGCGAAAGGTTGCTGAATTCATTGCCGCGCGAGTCGCCAGCTTCGGAGGTGTCGTCGTCCGCGGCACGGGACAAGAAACACTGGCGTGCTTTGGCTATCCGATCGCGTACGAAGACTCCGCGCAGCGCGCCGTTCGTTCGGCTTTGCTGGTGATGCGCGACTTGACCAATTCCGAACAAGCCAGCGGAGCGTTGCCATCGCCGCGGCAATCGTGGGTGGTGATTCATTCGGGCGAGGCGGTTGCGGAAGATGTGGGCGGCTCCGGCGGCGTTTCGCTCGTTGGAGATGCCCGAAATACGGCCGTGCGGCTGGATGCTGTCGCGGAACCGGGAACCATTTTGCTCAGCACGGCTGCGCATCAGCGCGTGTCGTTGTTCTTCGAGTGCCAATCGGTCGGTGCGAAGCGTCTGCGCGGCGTGGCCGAGCCGATGGAACTGTTCCAAGTCCTGAAAGAATCGGCATCGCGCAATCGTCTGGAACTGGTCGATCCCGGCAACCTCACGCCGCTGATTGGCCGCGATACCGAGTTGAGCATTCTCAAAGACCGCTGGGAACAAGCGGAAGAAGGGTTGGGGCAGATTGTGCTGCTGATCGGCGATGCCGGTTTGGGCAAGTCGCGGTTGATCCGCGAACTTCGTGAGCACGTCGCCGCTCCGTACCAACACGAAGCGTCATCAAGCGAGACAGACGATACGACGACCGTCATCGAGCTGCGCTGTTCCCAATACCACCTCAGCACCGGTTTCTTTCCGGCGATCGAGTTCTTGTCTCGGCTGCTGGGCTTTGAGAAACACGATCCGGCCGCGCGACTGGATCGACTGCGGCAGTACCTTCGCGAACTGAAACTCGACGCGGCGGACAACGTCGCGCTGTTCGCGCACCTGCTGGGCGTGCCGACCGATGAACGCTGCCCGCTCCCCGCGCTCGCACCGGCCAAGCTCAAGGAAAAGACGGAGAACTTGCTGCTGGATTGGCTGCGAAGCCTGGTCGCGCGCGGCACCGTGCTGTTCATCGTCGAGGACTTGCACTGGGTGGACCCATCAACTCTGAGCCTGATCGAACGGCATGTCGCCGAGTTCGAGAGCGGCCAAGTTCTCAGCCTGCTCACCTTCCGGCCGGAATTCGAGACCCCTTGGAAAAGCAAGCCGCATCAAACTCAGATCGCTCTCAACCGCCTGACCAAACGCCAAATCGGCGAGATGATGCGCAAGCGTGCCCGACGCCGCGAAATCCCCGAAGCGATCATCGCTCAGATCGCCGAACGCACCGACGGCGTGCCGCTGTTCATTGAAGAGTTCACGAGCTTGATCGTCGAATCGGGCCTGCTCGACCGACCGGCGGACGAGAACATCGCCGCGCTGATGCAGAACGTCATCCCGGCGACGTTGCACGATTTGTTGCTCGCGCGGCTTGACCGCATGGCCAGCAATCGCGAAGTCATTCAGCTCGCCGCCACGATCGGCCGCGAGTTCACGTTCGAGCTGCTCGCCGCTTCCACGACGATGCCACCCGATGAGCTGCGCGCGGAACTCGACAAGCTCGTCCACGCCGAGATCCTGTTTCAAAAAGGACAAGCCGAGTCGGCCAGCTACATCTTCAAACACGCGCTGCTGCAAGACGCAGCCTATCGTTCGATGCTCTCCAAGAAACGGCAGCAGTGTCATCGACGCATCGCCGAATCGCTGGAAGCGCGGTTCCCCGATGTCGTCGCGTCGCAGCCGGACCTGCTGGCTCAACACTTCACCGAAGCGGGCGACACCGCCAAGGCAATCGAGTATTGGCTGAAAGCCGGACAACGCTCGCAGGAACAATCGGCGAACCGCGAAGCGATCGAGCAGTTCAATCGCGGCTTGTCGCTGGTGATGACTCTGCCGGAATCGCCGCAACGCGACGTACAGGAGATGACCTTCAAGCTGCCGCTCAGCGCGGTCTTGATGGGGGCGAAAGGCTACTCGGCCCCGGAAGTTGAACCGCTGCACGATCGCTGCATCGACATCTGCCGCCGCCTGGGCGAGGGCGCTCCGCTGTTCCCGATCCTGATCGGCAAGTGGGGCTGGACGTTCATCGCCGGCCGCTTCGAGGAATGTCACGTCCGCTGCACCGAAGTCATCGCTCTGGCCGACGCGAAGCTCGCCCCCGGCATGAAGCCCGAAGCTCACTGGGCCAAGCAATGCACGTCGTTCTTCGCGGGAGACTTCCCGACCGCTCGCGAACACGCGGAGATCGGACTCCAGCACTACGACCTCCCGGCCAGCATCGAGTTCATGAAAATCACCCAGCAAGGCTGCGGCCCGCTGATGACATCATTCCTCGGTCAGACTCTGTGGAAGCTCGGCTATGCCGATCAAGGACTGGCCCGCATGAAGGAATCGGTCGAGATGTGTCTGGCGATGAAGCATCCCTTCACGCAGACCGTCATCGAATGGGAGCTTGGCCAGTACCACGACTTCGCTCGGCAGGGCGAGCAGGCTCTGGAACAAGGCCGACGCACCAGCAAACTGGCCGACGACCTGGCCTTTGTCTGGTACGCCGGGCTTGGCCTGGGCTGTCAGGGTGATGGCCTGCGACGCTTGGGTCGCTTTGAGGAGGCGATCCCGCTGCTGGAAAAATGTCTGGCCACAACGAAACTGGTCGGAGCCAAATGCACGCTCGGCAAATACGCCGGCAGTCTGGCTGAAGCCCTCTGGCACTCCGGTCGCCGCGATGAAGCTTGGAAGTCGCTCGACGAGGCCTTCGAGCACATTCAATGTGGCGAACGGCACATCGAAGCCGAACTGCTCCGCTACCGCGGCGACTTTCATGTCGATCTGGGCGATCTGGAAAAGGCAGAAGCCGCGTATCGCGAATCGCTCGCCGTTTGTGCTCGGCAACACGCGAAAAGTTACGAACTCCGAACTACCATCCGCCTCGCCCGGCTCTGGGCCACACGCGGCCAGCGAGCCGATGCACACGCCACGCTGTTCAAAATCTATCACTGGTTCACCGAAGGCTTCTGGCAGCCGGACTTCATCGAGGCGAAACAACTTTTGGAAGACGTAGCGTGATGAATGACGAATGACGAAGTACCCAATGACGAATGAATGACGAATGACGAAATACCCAATGACGAAAGAAGCTCGAATGACGCGATCGGAATGATCGGCGTCCGTTGAAGGGTTCAAATTTGCTTGAAACCTGCTTCGTCATTCGTGCTTCGTCATTCTTTCGTCATTGGGTATTTCGTCATTCGTCATTGATCTAAGCAAACCCGATCGACACAAGAAAAGGATGAGGCACATGTGGGACAGACTGGTGCTGTGGTTCTGGGGCAAATTCTTCATGCTGCTGATCACAATGGGAGCCGGTGCTCGGCGGCGACGCATGTCTCACAATCAGGGCACCGCTGGCCGAGGCAAGCTGCGAATCGTGGACAATCCACAGTTCCCGGCCACCGACTTCTTTGAACCCGGTCGCGAATTCCCCTGTCGTCTGCGTCACGGCTGCGTCTCGTTCTTCGACGATTGCGTGAACGAGGTCCGCAGCGGCACGCTGAAGTTTGCCGACAGCGACTTCGAAAGCCCGCTCGACATCCAGATGAACACGGGCGAGCACTGCTTCTTCTGGACCGCGCGGACGTTCCTGCAATTCGCGTTCGGACGGCATCGCAAAGGAACCACGCAGTACGAGAAATACTACAAGAAGTATGGCTGGGGCCGCCGCTCGGCCGCGTCGGCCTTTCGTCGCACGCCGACCTCCTACGCCACGATGTTCTACCACAGCCACACACCGTTCGGCTGGCACGCTCACGACGGCAAACAGCGCTACGCACGCTTCCGCCTGATCCGCGCCGATCACGCTCCCGAACTCGATGCGCCGGACCTGGCCTATGTGGAGATGTGCGAGAAGGAGTTGGCTCAAGCGTCGATCCTCGCCCAGCAGAAATGCCTACCGCACGACGAACCCAAGAGCGTCAATTACCTCAACCACGAATGGCGCGACCGGCTCAAGCAAGGCCCGATCACCTACATCCTGCAACTGCAATTGCACGAGGTCAGCCCGACCGACTCGCCAGAAATCCTGAACTCGCTGCTGCCCTGGGACGTGACGACGCATCCGTTCGTGGACCTCGCGACGGTCTCCATCACCGCGGAATTGTCCTACGCCGAGCAAACCTACATGGCGTTTGAAATCACGAACCACCCGAAGTCGATGAGTATTCTGCCCTCGAAGTCGATCGACGATTTCAACTCGCTGAACTACATGCGGAAGCAGTCGATCTGGACGATTCGGATGCGACGCTTCATGCAACGACTGTTCGGGCCTCCCAGCAACGCACCCGATAACGCCCCGCATGGCATGAGTCCGCCCGGCATGTAGTTCGCCGTTTCCTGAAGTGATAGACTCCTTCGCGTCGAAACCAAGGCCAGTATGTATGTAGATGAAAAAGTACCGGTGAGCCGAACGCGCTAGCGTCGGGCCGGATCGGAAAACGCGGCTCAAAGGCCCGAGGCTAGCGCCGACGGCTCACTTGAACTCAATGGAGACGTGATGATGTTGACGATCACTGGACCCCGCCAGAACGGCTTTTGCGATCGGCTTGACCGTCGCAGTTTTCTGCAAATCGGCAGCCTCGCCTTGGGGGGCGCGACACTCTCGCTGCCGCAACTCTTGCGTGCCGAACAGGCCGCCGCAGCGACCGGCCAACAAACACAACGTCACAAAGCCGTGATCAACATTTTTTTGTCTGGTGGCCCGCCGCATCAGGATCTGGTCGATTTGAAACCGGATGCTCCGTCAGAGATTCGCGGCGAGTTCCTGCCGGTCGCGACCAACGTCCCCGGCATCCAGATTTGCGAGCTGCTCCCGAAGCTCGCGGCCATGACCGACAAGCTGGCCATCATCCGCTCGCTGGTCGGCTCAGACGGACGGCACGCGGCGTTTCAATGTCAGACAGGACGCCGCTTCGCCAATCAAATCGCCGGCGGCTGGCCGTCGATGGGATCGAACGTCTCGAAGCTGCAAGGAGCCGTCGATCCCGCCGTCCCCCCCTTCGTCGGACTCGCGCCGAAGATGATCACCTCGACCTGGGCCGATCCGGGACAACCGGGTTTCCTTGGTCCCAGTCATGCCCCGTTCCTGCCGAACGCCGAGGGCAAGAAAGACATGGTCCTCAACGGTGTCGATGCCGACCGCTTCGGCACTCGCAAGTCGCTGCTCAAAAGCTTCGACACGCTGCGTCGTGACGTCGATGCCAGCGGAATGCTCAAGGGCATGGACAAGTTCACCGAGCAAGCGTTCGGCATCCTGACATCCAGCAAACTGGCCGAGGCAATTGACCTCGAACGCGAAGCCCCGAAGCTGCGCGACCGCTACGGCCGAGGCAGCGACAAGCCCGCCGGCTACGGCGACGCCGGCCCGTTGAACAACGATTATTTCCTGCTGGCTCGCCGATTGATCGAAGCTGGAGTCCGCGTCGTCACACTGGCCTACGGCCGCTGGGACTGGCACGGCATGCCTCACGGGACGAATTTCTCCAACGCTCGCGAACACTTCCCGATGCTCGACACCGCGCTCTCCGCGTTGATCGAAGACCTCGAACGTCGCGACTTGCTCGACACGACAACGGTCCTCGTCTGGGGCGAATTCGGCCGGACTCCGAAGATCAACCCAAACGGCGGCCGAGACCACTGGCCCGAAGTTGCCTGTGCCCTGCTCGCTGGTGGCGGACTCCGCACCGGCCAAGTCATCGGCTCAACCAACCGCAACGCCGAGCACGCCAAAGATCGCCCCGTCACGTTCCAAGAAGTCTTCGCAACGCTCTATCACTCGCTGGGCATTGATGTGAATACCGCCACGATCAACGACCTCGCCGGCCGCCCGCAGTACGTCATCGACGGAGTCCAGCCGATTCGGGAACTGGTTTAGCCATGAGCGTTGCTTACGAAATGGTCGAGGGGAAAGCCATCGCCGTACCGGCGACCCGCCCGCGTTATCGGTTTTCACTCGCAGACTACATGCAGATGATCGAGTTCGGCATCCTCGACGAAAACGACAATCTGGAACTCATTCGCGGGGAGCTTGTGCAGAAAATGACGATCGGTGATCCCCATGCCGCATGCGTTGACCGACTCACTCGGCTTTTCAGCCGTTTGTTCGAAGAAGACGTCGCGATCGTGCGCATTCAAAATCCTGTCATTGTTCTCGATAGCCGGCCGGAACCTGATGTGGTCTTGGCGGTCTCGCGAGACGACGACTACGCCACCTCGACTCCGTTAGCGGCGGATGTTTTGCTGTTGATTGAAGTCGCCGATTCGTCGCTCGAATACGACCGCACTGAGAAGCTCTCGCTCTATGCCGAGGCTGGCGTCTGCGAGTATTGGATCGCGAACTTGATCGACGAGTGCGTCGAGGTCCATCGCGATCCGAAGCCAAACGGAACCTACGCCGACGAGCGAGTTTTGAAGTTTGGCGAGACGTTGAACATCGTGAGACTGCCCGGCATTTCGGTCCCGGTCGAGGATATCTTCAAAGGTCGTCTTGCTCCCAGTGACTCATGATTTCGCCCATCGAAGAATCTGCTTACCTCCTCTCGGCACGACCGGCCGACATGGATCTGCTTTGGGAGCAGGGTTGGCGTCACTTCGGCCCCGCATTCTTTCGCTATTCGCACACGATGTCGGGGACCGAACTGCGGCATGTGATGCCGCTGCGAGTGGACCTCAACCGCTTCTCTCCGTCGAAAAGCCAACGCCGAGCCCGCCGAAGAATTGCCGACCTGCGGTTGCAAGTCTCTCCGACATTCATCGACGCGGAACGCGAAGACTTGTTCGATCTACATAAGCAGCGCTTCACGGAAAACGTCCCGGAGTCGCTGGAGGTTTTCCTCGGCCCGCTGCCCAATCGGATTCCGTGCGAGAACTTGGAAGTCGCACTCTTCGACGGATCGCAACTGGTCGCCGCGAGCTACCTCGACCTCGGTGCTCGCTCGGTCTCCAGCGTCTATGGTTTCTTCCACCCGGATCACGCTTGGCGAAGTCCGGGGATCGCGACCATGCTGTTGGAGATTGAGTACGCTCAACAACACGGCTACCGCTACTACTACCCCGGCTACGCGTTCCGAGAGCCGTCGCACTACGACTACAAGAAACAATTCACCGCGTTGGAGACGTACGACTGGTTGGGCCGTTGGGTGCCTTTTCCACGGTGAAACCGCGTAGTCGCATTCGCCAGAAAACAACGCGGAGGCCATTCGGTAGGCGGACGCGAGCGCGTTCCGTCTGATGATTGATGCGGCGTCCTTGTCCGTCGAACTTGGCTCACGCGACCAGTGCGCCGATGTGCGGTTTCGGACCTGGGGCGTAAGTTCGGATTCGTCGAGGCGGACGAATTCCTTGGCGGTCAACTTCACGACAGCAGTTCGTGCAACACATTGCCGCTGACGTCGGTCAACCGGTAGTCGCGGCCGGTGAAGCGGTAGGTGAGCCGTTTGTGATCCAGACCGAGCTGATGCAGGATCGTGGCGTGCAGATCGGGAACGGAGACGCGGGCTTCGATCGCTTCGTAACCGAACTCGTCGGTCGCTCCGTGAGTGACGCCCCCTTTGATTCCGCCGCCGGCCATCCACATCGAAAAACCTTTGGGATGATGGTCGCGTCCTTTGCCGTTCTCGGCGACGGGTGAGCGACCGAATTCGCCCCCCCAGATTACGAGTGTCGTATCGAGCAACCCGCGGGCGTCGAGATCCTCCAGCAAGGCCGCGATCGGGCCGTCGGTTTCGGCGCAGTGCAGATCGTGATTCTTCTTGAGGTCGTCGTGAGCGTCCCAGGCTTTCGGCCCTTCGTTGCCGCCGCTGTAAACCTGCACGAACCGCACGCCTCGTTCCACCAGTCGCCGAGCCAGCAGACAGTTCTTTCCGAAGTGTGCGGTCACTTTGTCGTCGAGACCGTACTGTCGCTGAACGTGATTTGGCTCACGGCTAAGGTCCGTGCATTCGCTGGCACTCGACTGCATCCGAAAGGCGAGTTCATAAGCTCCGACTCGCGCGGCGAGATCGCTTTCCGCCGGATGCTCGGCGGCGTAACGCGAGTTCCAATCTTTCAGCAGGTCGAGCCGCGATCGCTGTCGCTCGGTCGTCACGGACTTTGGCGGCGTGAGATACGCGATCGGCTCGCCACTGCTGCGGAACGGCACGCCTTGAAACGCGGCGGGCATGAACCCGTTCGACCAGTTCATCGCGCCATTGACCGGTGCTCCCTGATGATCGAGCAACACGACGAAGCCCGGCAGGTCGTCGCTTTCAGAGCCAAGCCCGTATGTCACCCACGAACCCATGCAGGGGCGGCCCGCGAGGATCGAACCGGAGTTCATCTGAAACAGCGCGGGGCATGGTTGTTACTCTCGCAGTGCATCGACCGGATGACGCAGAGCTTGTCCGCGTGCCGGGCGAGATGCGGATACGTCTCGGCGATCGAGAGGCCCGACTCGCCATGCCGCGCGAAGCGATACGGACTGGCCATCGCCACGTTCTTCGTCTTGCTCCCCATGAAGGCGTCGGAATCCTTCCAGACGGGAATGGCCTTGCCGTGCCATTTGGCGAGCGCCGGCTTTTCATCGAACAGGTCCAAAGTGCTCGGACCACCGTACATGAAGAGGAAGATCGCCGCGCGAGCCTTGGGAGCGAAGTGAGGTGGCCTCGCCAGCAGCAAACTCCCCGCCACATCCGCCGCCAGCAGTCCATCACGAGCCAACAGGGATTGCAGAGCCAGAGCACCGAACCCGGCTCCGGCGCGTTGAAGGATGTGTCTGCGAGTCAGCATAGTCGTTTCTTCCTGAAAAGGTTTTGAAACACAGAGGCACGGAGAGCACAGAGAAGACACCGATCACAATCTCTGTGATCTCCGTGCCTCTGTGTTTCAAGTTTTCAAAACAAACTACTCATACCCGTTGACGATCCGCGACACGCCATCGACGAGTCGCACCTCATGAAAGTTGATCAACAAACCAAATCTGAGATTCAGGAGTCTCAGATGGGACAGTGTTTGTGCTTTGTCAACCGGATGAATCGCCGATTTGGCTTTTAATTCGACCACAACAAGTCCGTTCACGACGAGGTCCGCCCGAAAACCGCAGTCGAGTTTGACTTCGTCGTAGATCACAGGAACCGGTCGCTCTTCTTCAACCTTCATGCCGCGTTTGCGAAGTTCATAAGCCAGACAGGCTCGATAGGCCGACTCCAGCAATCCCGGTCCCAGCCGTCGATGCACTTCAATCGCGGCGGCAATGATGGCTCCCGTGAGTTCGTTGATCGACATGGTTGGCAGCCCTCACATCTTGATTTTGAAACACAGAGGCACAGAGGACACAGAGTTAATACAAGCGAAAACGCGGCACATCAGCAACATGTGAGGCAACGGTCAGCCAACGCTGCCGACTCGCCACCGCATTCACCAACTCAATCCCCCCTCTGTGCCCTCCGTGCCTCTGTGTTTCAAATCCTGGTTTTCCTACTCGACGTAGAGGAACTCACTGCTGTTGAAGAGGACGTGGGCGAGATCGGTCAGCGCCGCCGTTCGGTTGCTCTGCGTCTCTCTCAACTTGACGAAGTCGATGGCTTCGCGAAGGCGATCCGAATTCGGGACTCGTGAAACGGTTCGTGCAAACATCCGTTCGACAATGCTCGGCAGATCGTCATCGGCTTCCGCGACGGCTCGCGCGGCGAGATAGCCGGCTTGATCTTCGACGAACTCGTCGTTCATCAGGAGCAGTGCTTGTGTCGGCACGACGCTCACCAGTCGCACAGAGCAACTGTCGGTGGTCGTCGGAGCGTCGAAGAGTTCCATCATCGGCATGAGCAACTGCCGCTTCGAGTAGATATAGACGCTGCGCCGCCAATGTTGCTCGGACTCCTTCTCGACGACCGGCCACTTGTTGCGTTGGCTTGCCGTGAGCAATTCGGCACGGACGCGCGGTTTGATGCCAGGGCCGCTTCCCTTCAGGTTCAGCTTGCCGCTGGCCGCGAGGATGCCGTCAC
The DNA here is from genome assembly GCA_046156195.1 of Planctomycetaceae bacterium. Classification (GTDB taxonomy): domain Bacteria; phylum Planctomycetota; class Planctomycetia; order Planctomycetales; family Planctomycetaceae; genus SXKJ01. The sequence goes on from JBJXEX010000269.1 coordinate 25,817, forward strand.
GCAGAACTTCCGCTTCGAGGCGTCGCAGATTCATCCGCCACAGCAGTTGGTTCGACGAATCGATCTTCGAGGCGGCGTCCCGGTGTTGCGACGACTGACGGTAAGTCGCCGACATCAGCAGCAGTTTGTGCAGCGGTTTGAGCCGTCCGCCGTTGGCGATGAGCTGCCGAGCAAGCCAGTCGAGTAGTTCGGGATGCGTCGGAGCGGCACCGCTCACGCCGAGGTTACTGGGAGTGGCAACGATCCCCTTTCCGAAATGATGCTGCCAAACGCGGTTTGCGAGCACTCGCCAAGCCAGCGGGTTCTCTGGCGAGGTAATCCATTCGGCGAACGTGCGCCGCTGCTGCGACGATTTTTCATGGGCGTCCGGCTGTGGGAACTTCAACGGCTCTGTGACGAGCACCGTCGGCACGGCAGGTTCGACTTGCTCGCCCTTGTTCGTTGCGATTCCGCGTCGCATGACAAACGTCGGCGGCACTTTTGAGCTGCGCTCCACCAGCGCCTGAATCTGGACCGCGGGATCAACTTCGACCTTCTTCCCTTTCGCGTCTTCCGTCCCCGGCACCAGCCCATGCTTCTGCGTCCCATTGAAGATCGCGAGCAACGAGTAATAGTCACGCGACGTCAGCGGCTCGGTCTTGTGGTTGTGGCAGCGAGCACAGCCAATCGTCAGACCGAGAAACACCGTGCTCGTCGTCGAGATCACGTTGTCGAGCTGATCGGCTCGGTATTGAGCGAGTGCTTCGGGCGTCTTACCCATGTTGTCATCATTGCTCGGCCCGTTGCGACAAAACCCCGTCGCGATGAACGATTCGTCATTCGCGCCCTCCACTTCGTCACCGGCCAACTGCTCGGCGATGAACCGACCATACGGCTTGTCCTCGTTGAAGCTGCGAATGACATAGTCGCGGTACTTCCAGGCGTGAGGCCGATCGAGGTCGTTATGAAAGCCACTGCTGTCCGCATACTGCGCCAGATCGAGCCAGTGCCGACCCCAACGCTCCCCGTAATGCGGACTCGCCAGCAACCGGTCGATGACCCGCTCCCAAGCCTGCGGTGAATCATCTGCCACGAACTCCGCCACTTCGTCCGGTGTCGGCGGCAGACCGATCAAATCAAAAGTGACTCGCCGCAGCAGAGTCACTCGATCGGCTTCCTCCGAGGGACGCAAACCCGCGGCTCGCAGCTTGGACAGCACAAAGCGATCGACTTCGTTTCGGACCCAGCCATCGTCGCTCGACACCTGCGGCGGAGAATTCTCTTTTTCGTTCTTCAGAGGCTGAAACGCCCAATGGCCCTTCGCCGATTGAACCGACTCAAGCTGCCGCGTGATCCAATCGACAATCTGCTTCGCCTCGTCGGCCGACAGCTTCGGCTGGTCTTCCGGCGGCATCTCTCCCAACCGAATTCGATCCGCCACATCGCGCCATCGCCCGGCAAGCTGCGCATTCGAGAAGTCGCGTCCCAATGAATCGAGCCGCAGCTCTCCCCTCTCCTTTCTCTCGCCATGACACGCCACACAATGCCGCTTCAAAATGGGAGCCACCGACTTTTCAAACTCGTCCCCCGCACCGTCCGCGGACAACACCGACAGCCAGAACATCGCGGCAGCAGCAAAGAGTCGGCAAGCAGTCATGGAAGGGACGATCCGGCATTGAGGTGGCTTGAGTCAGCGTGTCCCGATGAATCGAAGACTTACCAGCGGGTCGCGCAGAACGCGAAGTACACGTCACTGGCTTGGTGCAATTGGCTCAGTTCGATCCATTCGTTGATGGTGTGGGCTTGCGCGATGTCGCCGGGGCCGAAGACGACGGACGGGACTCCCGCCGAGCTGATGCGGCTGGCGTGAGTGCCATAGGGAACACCAACGGGCTGGTGAGGTCCGGCGATCTTCGCGATGCAATCCAGCAGACGTTCGCTGAGTGGCCCGTTGTCTTCGTCCGACAGCGAGACGCCGACCAGCCACGGCGGGAGATGCTCGACCTCGAAGTCGAGTCGTGACGCGAAGTGCTCGCGGACTTGCTTGATCGCGTCCCAACCGTCTTCGCCGGGGATCACGCGGCGGTCGATCTCGATCTCGCAATTGTCCGGGACGGTGTTGACGCTGACTCCGCCGGTGATGCGGCCGACGCTCAATGTTGCCGGGCCACACAGCGGATGCGCGGGGATCATGGTTGTCAGCTTGGTGGCGAACTCTTCCAGAGCCGTGAGGACGCGACCCATCTTGTAGATCGCGTTGACTCCCTCGTGTGGTGCCGAGCTGTGACAAGCTCGGCCGGTTGTCCGAATCTTCCAGCGTGTTGCTCCGCGATGCGCGACGACCACATCGAGTTGCGTCGGTTCGGCAATGATCGCGATGTCGGGTTGCCGGTCGATGATCGAACCGGCGCGACTCGGATCGGTCCAAAGCGTCGTGAGATCGTTGACTCCCAGCGAAGTCGATTCCTCATCGCAGGTACAGGACATGACGACGTTGGCCGCACCGACTGGCTTCTCTCGCACTAGCCGAGCGAACGCCGACAGCATCGCGGCTAAGCCACCTTTCACATCGCAACTTCCTCGGCCGAAGAGCTTGCCGTCGCGGACAACCGGATTGAACGGATCGGTGAAGCCGTCGGTCGGGACGGTGTCTTGGTGAGCATCCAGCAAGACGGTCGTCTTCGCGTTCGGAGAATCGAATCGAGCAATCACGTTGGCTCGGCCGGGAGCGACTTCGATTCGCTGATAGCGCACACCGAGTTTGTGAAACACTCCTTCGAGGTAATCGCTGAGTCGCTTCTCGAAGAACTCCGGCCCGGTGAGGTCACGGCCCATCGGGTTCACACTGGGGATCGCGACGAGGTCTTTGAGTAGTTCGACAGGGTCCATTGGTGAAATCTCCTTGTGAAGTTTCTCAGCTCGATCATTTGGTCTGCATGATGTCGAACCGGCCCTCTTGCATGCCGAGCTGGCTCATCTTGCGATACAGGTTGGTGCGGTGGACGCCGAGCAGTCGGGCGGCTTCGGACATGTTGCCTTTGACGCGCTTGATCGCTCGGCGAATGTATTCTTGCTGGAACTTATTGGTCGCGTCGGCGAGTCCAATGTCGGAAGCGGTATCGAGGAACGTGTCTTTCTCCGGCGTGAGGATGAAGGCGATGTCTTCTGCTTGAACGGCGGGGCCGGGGGCGAGGAACGCGACTCGCTCCATCAGATTGCGAAGCTCGCGGACGTTGCCCGGCCAGCCGTGAGCTTGCAGCCTCTTTCTGGCTTCGGAGGCGAGACTCAGCGCCGGCCGCTTCGCTTGCTGGCTGAACTTTTCGAGAAAGAACTCCGCCAGCGGGATGACATCGTCGGAGCGATCTCGCAACGGCGGCAGGTCCATCGTGACGACGCTGATGCGGTAGAACAGGTCTTCGCGGAATCGCTTCTCGCGGACGAGCTGCGCCAGTTTCGCATTCGTCGCCGCGATGACTCGCACGTTGATCGGAATCGTTTGCGAGCCGCCGACTCGCGTGATGACTTTCTGTTCGAGCACGCGGAGCAACTTGGCTTGGCCGTTCTGACTCATGTCACCGATCTCATCGAGAAAGATCGTCCCTCCCTCGGCAAGTTCAAACTTGCCTTGCCGAGCGGTGTGGGCATCGGTGAAGGCTCCCTTCTCGTGGCCGAAGAGTTCGCTTTCGAGCAGTGTCTCGGTCAGTGCCGCGCAGTTGACGGCGATGAACGGTTGCTTGGCTCGCGCCCCGTGATAGTGCAGTGCCTGCGCGAAGACCTCTTTGCCAGTGCCGCTCTCGCCGAGGATCAGGACCGGCAAGTCCGTCTGAGCCAGTCGCTGCACGGTGCCTCGCAACTGCTCGATCGCGCCGCTGCTGCCGATGATCTGCACCTGCGAGGCAACTTGCTCGGTCATCTGCTGGTGGCTGCGGAGCAAGTTGTCACGCTCGCGCGTGCTGGCCAGCGCGACGGCCGCTTGAATGCCCAACTGAGTCAGCGATTCTTCGTCGTCGGCATCGAACAGTCCGTTGTTCTTGTTGATCCCCTCGAAGCAGCCGATGCGCTTCCCCTCGGCGTCGAGCAGCGGGACCGCGAGCAGCGTCTTCGTGCGATAGCCGGTGGCTTTATCGACCGACTTTCCGAAGCGGCTGTCGGCGTAAGCGTCATCCACCCGAATGGACTCTCCGTTGTGAATGACTAGCCCGACGATGCCGACGTTGTCCGGGATTCGCAATGAGCCTCCGGGAATCCCCAGCGCCGGACAGGCGACAACTTCGTGACGTTCGCGATCCCAAATGAAGATGCTGGCGCGATCGCAGTCAAGCAGTTTCGTCGCGGCCTGCGCGATGGACTCCAACAGCGTCGTCGTGTTGGGAGCACCGGCAAACGTCGCGGCGACGGCCAGTGTGTTTCGCAGTTTGTCCGCGCGACGCACCTGCTGCGACAACCGCTCGCTGAGCGACAGACCATAGCCAAACACTCGGCCAACACCGGTGATGGCGGGCAACTCATCCGCCGCGAGACGCCTGCCTCCGAGCACCAGAATGCGCGGCTGACCGGCGGACGAATTCGGCATCGGCAACCCAATCACCGACCAACCATCCAACTCCGAAGAGGCCGACAGATAGCCGCTCGCTTCGTGTTCCAGGACTTCCTCGAAGAATCGCCACGGAAGCTGAGGCCAAGTGTGCCGACCATGTTCCGCGATCCGCTCCCACTGCGGAGCACGCTTCCAAAGACCGACCCATTGCGCGGGAAATTCGGTGACGAGTTCCGGCAGTCCTGCCTGCAAGAACGCGCTGGCCGTGTCGGCTTTCAACGCGGCTTGCATCAACCGGTCACACAATTGGACCGCCGTCCCCGCCTCGCCCCGAGCAACCCACGGCAGCTCATTCCAGGTGATCCATTTTGTGCTCAAAGTCCGTCTCCGCAATTCTCGCTGTTATTCAGTTGGACAATGCCGGGTTGTGTGTTTATCGCGGTTGTCAGTGTGGTTGTGCTGTGGGTTCTTGAGATTGATGAAGATCTGAGAAAAAGGGGACCCTCCGTGTGTTGAACTGTTTCGCGCGGAAACCACGGAGGGTCGGCCCATGTCAGTGATGTCGGTGCAGGATATTGGACGGTTGGGGAAAATGCTCGGTCAGTTCCTGATTCGCTTCGGCGACAGTTTTGCGAGGGCGGCGGGAGGGACTTTGTTGCGGACCTATGTGCCGGGGTTGTTGTCGGCGGTGCGGCGGAAGAATGTCGAGGCCATCGCGCTGGATCAAAAGGTGGCACCTCGGACGCTGCCGCGGCTGTTGGAGTCGATCGCGTGGGCTGAGGAGAAGCTGCGAGATCGCTGTCAGCAGATCGTTGCTGCCGAACATGCTCATCCGGAGGCGATTGGCTGTGGCGATTGGCTGCGTCGATGAGACGGGCATGACCAAGAGCGGTTCGGAAACCGCCGGCGTCAAGCGGCAGTACAACGGCAATCGCGGGAAGATTGAGAACTGCGTCAACCACGTCGCGTTGTTGTATTCGGCACCGGGGTTCGCCGGTGCGTTCGACTCTGCTTTAACGACTTGCCAAACTGATTTGATGCCGTCTGGCTCTCGACCGTTGTTGTTGGCACCGGAGGCGGAACGAAGCACATCCGTGTTGACCGTGTTGAAGGGTTCTCCATGTCGCGTGTCTCTGATCGCAACTTGTTGTTCGGCATTCTGGCTCTGCAGATGGACTTCATCACCCGCGACTCGCTGGTCGACGGCATGCAGGCGTGGCTGTTGAACAAGCAGAAGTCGTTGGGCGAACTGCTGGTGGAACGAGGCACGCTCGCGGTTGATGATCACAAGCTGCTCGAACCGCTGGTTGATGCCCACATCCGCAAGCATGGCGGGGCGGAACAGAGTTTGGCAGCGCTCAGTTCCGACGACGGCGTCGGGGCGAAACTGAAAGATCTGGATGACCCCGATTTGCAGGCCAGCTTGCTGGCGATGCCGCAGCCGGTGCGTGAGGTGGGAATTCGGTCCTCGGTGCTCGGCGAGCAAGGGCTGGAGACACGGGATGAAATCCCCGTCGATCCGAATGACCCACGGCCAGAGAGTTTCGTCGGTCAGGTCAGCGAACACGGACAGAGTCCGCCTGATCCGATTCCGAACGTCGAGACCAACTTCCAAGCGACGCTCGCGGAACCCGAGCAGTCACAGATGCGATTTCGCATTCTCAGGCCACATGCCGAAGGGGGCTTGGGCAAGGTCTCCGTGGCGCGGGATCATGAGCTGAATCGCGAGGTGGCGTTTAAGGAGATCAAGGTCCGGTACGCGCAAGATCGCAATGCACGCTCGCGGTTCGTCGTGGAAGCCGAGGTCACCGGCGGGCTGGAGCATCCCGGCATCGTGCCGGTGTATGGACTGGGACACTTCGCGGATGGGCGACCGTTCTATGCCATGCGGTTCATTAAGGGGGACAGTCTGCAAGAGGCCTCGGCGGCGTTTCACAAGTCCGGCTCGTCGTCGCCGTATGACCAAGATTTGTGGTTTCGCAACTTGATCAAGCGGTTGATCGATGTCTGCAACGCCATTGCTTACGCCCACTCGCGCAAGGTTCTGCATCGAGACCTGAAGCCGGGCAACATCATGCTGGGGAAGTATGGCGAGACACTGGTCGTCGACTGGGGCTTGGCCAAAGCGCAAGGCGTGGCGGAACCGACCGAACGCTCGGCGGACGGCGAATTGCCAATCGTCCCGTCTTCCGGCAGTCAGTCCGCACCGACGCTGGCCGGAGCGGTCTTAGGCACCGCGGCTTACATGCCGCCCGAGCAAGCGGCAGGGCATCTCGAACAACTCGGCCCCGCCTGCGACATCTACTCGTTGGGAGCCACGCTGTACCACCTGCTGACCGGCCAGGCTCCGCTGAAGGGTGTTCCGATTGTGGACCTCTTGAAGCGGGTCATCGCGGGTGACATCCCCAGTCCGAAGTCACTCAATCCGCGCGTGCCAGCGGCGTTGAATGCGGTCTGTCAGAAGGCCATGTCGCGAGCCATCACAGATCGGTATGCGGCGGCGTCTGACATCGGCAAAGACTTAGAAGCCTGGCTCGCCGACAAACCCGTCTCCGCCTTCCCCGAACCGTTGCTGGTCCGTGTACGCCGTTGGAGCCGCCAACATCCCGCTTTGGTCAGTTCTGTCACCGCTGCGGCGTTGATGATGACCGTTGGCCTGTTACTCGGCTTCGTGGTGGTGAGCGGCAAGAACTCCGAACTCGACCACAAGAACGTCGCCTTGAGTCTCGCGACAAAGGATGCCACGGAGAGTGCCACCAAAGCACAGGCCAGCGCGATCAAGGCTCAACAAGAAGAACTCAACGCACGCAATGCGGCGGCAGAGGCGAAACGGCAAGAAGCGGCCGCCAAGAAGTCCGAGCATCTCGCCAATGTCCGGCTCTACGGCAGTCAAATCGCGGATGCGAAGCGTGAGCTTGAGAGCGGCAACCAAGGATTGGCACGACTCCGTTTGGACCAGACGAAGCCGGACTTCAGAGGCTGGGAATACTCGTATCTCGATCGCATCCACCCGTGCCGCCTCACGCTCAACGGACACTCGGAGCCTGTGATGAGCGTGTCGTTCAGCCCGGACGGGAAGCGGATCGTTAGCGGCAGCCATGACAAGACGTTGAAGGTGTGGGACGCGCAGACGGGTGAGCTGGTCCTCACGCTCAACGGACACTCAAAGTTTGTGTTTTGCGTGTCGTTCAGCCCGGACGGGAAGCGGATCGTTAGCGGCAGTTTGGACAAGACGTTGAAGGTGTGGGACGCCCAGACGGGTGAGTCGCTCCTCACGCTCAACGGACACTCGGACTGGGTGCGCAGCGTATCGTTCAGCCCGGACGGGAAGCGGATCGTCAGCGACAGTATGAACGGGACGTTGAAGGTGTGGAACGCGCAGACGGGTGAGCCGGTCCTCACGCTCAACGGACACGAGGAAGGTGTGACCTACGTGTCGTTCAGCCCGGACGGGAAGCGGATCGTCAGCGGCAGCTTGGACGCGACGTTGATGGTGTGGGACGTGCAGACGGGTGAGCCGGTCCTCACGCTCAACGGACACTCGGGCTCGGTGATGAGCGTGTCGTTCAGCCCGGACGGCAAGCGGATCGTCAGCGGCAGTCGGGACAACACGTTGAAGGTGTGGGACGCGCAGACGGGTGAGCCGGTCCTTACGCTCAAAGGACACTCGAACGCCGTGGAGAGCGTGTCGTTCAGCCCGGACGGCAAGCGGATCGTCAGCGGCAGTGGGGACGCGACGTTGAAGGTGTGGGACGCGCAAACGGGTGAGCCGCTCCTTACGCTCAACGGACACTCGGGAGGTGTGAGCAGCGTGTCGTTCAGCCCGGACGGGAAGCGGATCGTCAGCGGCAGCGTTGACAACACGTTGAAGGTGTGGAACGCGCAGACGGGTGGGCCGGTCCCCACGTTCAACGGACACTCGGAGGCTGCGATGAGCGTGTCGTTCAGCCCGGATGGGAAGCGGATCGTCAGCGGCAGCGGTGACAAGACGTTGAAGGTGTGGGACGCGCAGACGGGTGAAACGGTCCTCGCGCTCAACGGACATTCGGACGCTGTGACGAGCGTGTCGTTTAGCCTCGACGGCAAGCGGATCGTTAGCGGCAGCTTTGACAAAACATTGAAGGTGTGGGACGTGCAGACGGGTGAGACGGTCCTCACGCTCAACGGACACTCGGGGCATGTGATGAGCGTGTCGTTCAGCTCGAATGGGAAGCGGATCGTCAGCGGCAGCAATGACAACACGTTGAAGGTGTGGGACGCGGAGACGGGTGAGCCGGTCCTCACGCTCAACGGACACTCGGAGCAAGTGACGAGCGTGTCGTTCAGTCCGGACGGGAAGCGGATCGTCAGCGGCAGCGTTGACAAGACGTTGAAGGTGTGGGACGCGCAGACGGGTGAGCCGGTCCTCACGCTCAACGGACACTCGGAGTCTGTGACCAGCGTGTCGTTCAGCCCAGACGGGACGCGGATCGTCAGCGGCAGCGATGACAAGTCGTTGAAGGTGTGGGATGCGTTGACGGGTGAGCTGGTCCTCACGCTCAATGGACACTCGTACTTTGTGACTAGCGTGTCGTTCAGCCCGGACGGGAAGCGGATCGTCAGCGGCAGTTGGGACAAGACGTTGAAGGTGTGGGACGCGCAGACGGGTGAGCCGCTCCTCACGCTCAACGGACACTCGGAAGGTGTGAGCAGCGTGTCGTTCAGCCCGGACGGGAAGCGGATCGTCAGCAGCAGTGAGGACGAGACGTTGAAGGTGTGGGACGCGGGCAGCGGTTCGCCGGTTGATCAACCCACAGCCAGCACAAACTCAAACAGCAACGGGGAACGCTGACAGGCCAGAAAAGGGAACCGGGTGCTCCGGCCTAGAGCGGTTCCACGCTGGCTGTAGCGGAACTCGTGAGAGTTCCGGCCTGAAGTCTCACGACTTCAGCGACCTTTTGCCGCTACATCCAAACTGGAACCGCTCTAAGCCGGAGGAGAGTCGCGAATGCAAGAGTCGCACGAGAGAAGACCTCGCCAGTCACCTCGGCCTCGAACGGTCATGAGTGAGATATTTAGGCGAACGGCAGATGAGAACTGACCAATACAAGCCCGAAGCGCCAGCGAGTGCCTGTCATTCAACACGCCCAAGGAATGCACTCGCTGGCGAACTTGAACAGAACTCGCGCGCGGTTGATCCTGCTCTTGAGAGTGACAACGCCGCAGCCCTTGGCGAGTTCATTTCGGAACCTCGCGAAGTCGTCCGGCGGCAGATCGTCAACCAGCCGGTCGCGGACGAAGTATGAAACGATGCCCTCGGCGGCACGATCATTGCTTCGCTTGCGGACGCCTCGACGTTTTCCACGCGGACGACTTCACCGAGTACGGTGTTTCCCCAACGGCCGAAGAAATGGAACTTCTGGCGGTTTTTTTTCGCCCATCATCCGCTAGCGTGCGGAAAGAGCGGGAAGCCCTCATAAGGTTTAGCGGGCCTCGATTTGCGGAACTGCGTTGATGTGATAGACTTCGCCACGGCGTCACCTCCGGCTTAGCACTGGGTGGTGTCACTGACCCCCAGCGCGTTTGCGCGACTGGGTGTCAACTTTGGTGGATTCGGGCGATCGGGTGTCAACAACATCCGAAACGACAAGAAAAAACGCCCTGTTTTCAGACGCTCGGAGAGGTGACAGAGCGGCCGATTGTGCAGCACTGGAAATGCTGTGTCTCAGAAATGGGACCGGGGGTTCGAATCCCCCCCTCTCCGCATACATTTGAGAGCCTCTCGCAACCAACGAAAACACAATGGGTTGCGGGAGGCCTTTTCATTGGCACAGTGAACTGTGTCAAAACTGTGCCAATCAATGCCGGATTCCAAGTTGCAATTGGCAGGCGAGTTGGTCGATTTGTGGCGCGGCGGTGAATCATGATTCGGTGACTTGGCACCAGAAGCTCAGGTTTGAGTCGGTGCGACAGAACGTGCCTCAAACACATGCGGCCAGTAGTTGATTGTCCACAGCGGACCTCACGGCTTCCCTCTTCGCCATGTACGGAAATCGCGAGTCTCTCACTCACGCTATTTTGTTATCGGCAAGAAATTGACTTGTTGCATCGCCCTTTGTGATTGCTCGTCGTGAAGGTGGTAATCGTGTTTCACCATACGGCAACAGAAGAAGTCCCAGCCTTCGCGGCATGACAAACGGCGGCGGGAGTACTCGACGATTGGGATCGGTTTTACGACGCGCTCATCAGCATTGGTCGGCAATCGCGCGACCTCTCGGAGGTGGTCTTGCGGCTCGTGATCGAGAAGCTCGATCCGGGGCCGGGTGGGCGGATCTCGCTGGCCATCGACGACACGCCAGAGAAGCGTTACGGACGACATGTCGAAGGAGCCGGTGTGCATCACGATCCCACGCCGGGGCCGGCGGGTGGTGAGTTTTGCTATGGGCACTGCTCGACGAGAAACGGGGCTAGACATTCACGACGAAGCATCAACTTGCGGGGCAGTTGGTGTTGTGGTTCATGGCACTGCTGCGGTCGTGGAAGTTGGTGCGAGTCGTGTGATTCGTCGTCGATGGGGCTTACGCGGCGAGTCCGTTTCTCGACGCGGTGTTGGCGGAAGGAGTGGTCGTCGTCAGCCGGTTTCGCAAGGACGCGATCCGCCAGCATGTTCAAAGGCAGCGTGCTCTTACCAATGCCAGTCTTGCCGACGACGTACTGATGCCGACGCCGACTGTCGAGACGAATGCCGAACCGTTGCCGCTCGTCCCGAAACTTCACACGCCCCAGCAGCGTGACGCCCGGCTCCATGATCAACAGTTTGTCGTTGGCCGAGCGGACTCGCTTGCCCTCGCTCTCTTCCAGAGCCTGCAAGTAAATGCCTTGGCTGGCGAGATTCGACCAGTCTGTGGCGGTCACAGTCGCGGCATTCTTTTGGACCGCAAGAGTGATCGTCACCGACTCCAACGGCGACGGGGAGCGTTGCAGCAACCGAAGTCAAATCACTGCTCGAAGGTCGTTTCATTGGCGGCCGTCGCGGCGAGGCACGCGGGTTTGTCATAGGCGGCGAGCAAATGGCGGTTGACCTGACTGGCGATGGACGGGTCGCTGCCGGCGATGTGTTCGGGGGCGTAGTCGAGTTCAAATCGCAGCGAGGCTTCCACGTTTCGCGGGCGTCCCGGCCCCAGTGCTCGGCCGGACCAGTTGTGCGAGCCGATGTAAACGACCGATTTGTTTTCGCGGGGCAGTCGCAAATAGACGAGCTTGGAATGGAACAGGGCGATACCGTCTGGCTCATCCGTGTCTTTGACCAACGGGTCCATGAAATACTTGAGCCGGGCCGCTGATTCTCCGACGTCACGTTGCAGGTCGTCATTCAGCCGGTCGCGGTATTCAAACGAAACCAGTTGTTCGCTGAGAAACTCCATCGTTGCGTTCCCGGTTGTTTAGGATCGGCGCATCAATCACTGTCACATTCATTCGTAGCCACGCTCGCCAGAGCGTGGGGCATTTGCACTTCAACCCAAGCTCTGGCGAGCGTGGCTACGGAGCTTGCCGCAATGGTTCCCGTGCTCAGTCACCGCCGAGTTCATCTTCCAGATAACCGACCTGATCGCTGACGCAATCGCCATAACCCCAGCCGATGTGAATGGCGATTTCCGCCAACTGATCGAGTCGGTCGCGAAATCGGGGATACAGCTCCGCTCCTTCTTCGCAGAGGAGCGTCACCATTTCGCGCAGCACGGATTCCAGGCTTCCATAAAACGCCGCGTTGATGTCGCCGTACTCGCGTGTGAAGGCCGTGCCGTCCTCGACGAAGGTCAGCATCAATTCGATGGTGCCGCCGACATTGCCCGTTGCTTTGTAATAATCGCGGATGGCCCTGCGAGCTTCCGCCAAGTTCAATTTGCCGTAGCCTCGTTTGGGATAGAACTGAGTGGTGATTCGCTCGCGATACGGCTCCAGCACGCTTTCGTCGTCGGCATTGGCCACCAGCCGAGCGTGCAGGAAATCTCGGTTCGCCGGCGCAGCGTCGTAGAGTTCTTTGACCAAGTTGACGAGTTCCGGCGGTTCCCATTTGGCCAGAGTCTTGCGCAGCTCCGACCACTTCCGTGTTTTGCGTTCCGATGTCATAGCTCACCCTTAAATGCGAGGTCGAGAATTGCGGGAAGCAGCGCGTCGAGTTCGGCGGCGGTCTCGGCTTGCAGCCGCTTCAGCGCGTCCACTTCTGCTTGCAAGGTGTCCAGCTCCGCCACGATCCGGCGTTGTTCGGCAAGAGGAGGGACACGGACTTTCAAACGTTGAAGATTTCCGAGGTTGATGTTGGGTTGTGTTGTCTGCGTCGCCTCAGCAAGCGCGGTCTTTTTCGCGTGTTCAACTGCGAGGTAGATGAACTCTGGCGTAGCTTGGTCTGGTTCTGCTTGGATGCCAACGATGCTGTCTGGGAAACAGGAGTCAAACCCAAGAATTCGCGTGACCCCAATCGTTGCTCCGGTGATGGGAATTGCAACCGTGCCTTTGGGAAACATACGGCTGATCGCCAGTCCGCCGGGCGTTGCGAAGAAAAGCTTGAGGAACTCAGCCGTGGACTTGGTTGGATTGACGGTGTATGTGACGAATCGGTGTGAGCCGATCATCCCTGTTTCTTCCGGTCCCGCGACGGCGACCGCACCTTCCCACGCAAAGACATTGTTGAAAACCAAATCGCCGGGTTCGATCCGTAGCACTCGCTTGTTCCCCAGCGTGATTCCTGCGATCGGTGCTTTATGGAAGATCCCCTTTCCGAACGACCGGATTCCAATCTCACGGTATGTCTCGGTGGGGTGAAGCTTGATCCATCGCCGTTGAAGTTGAAGCACTTCGCCCAACGGCACCATCGGCCATGCTTTGCTCATGCGCCCCTCCGCAACGGCGGACGTCCCATCCCGGAGGGATGCAAGCGATTAGCCGGGGGTTGAGGCGAGCATCGCGAGCGGATACCCATGATTTCGGCGATGCGATGTTCCTTCTGCAAGATGCTCGCGGCGAGTTGGTCGGGTGGCAGGTGAGTGATGTCGGCTTTGGCTCGCGGGTTCTTGCGGTCCAAGTTACAGCCATTGGCGAGCAGTTCGGCGGCGGGGACTTTCCACGCGCGGTCGGTCTCTTCGCGATTCGTCCACCATGCCTGACACGCGGCGAATTCCTCGAATTGGATCGGCGCGGTCTTGGTGTAGTTCTTGCGGCCTTCGGGCAGCGGCTGCTCGTAGTACCAAACGTCCTTCGTCGGGCCGGCTCGATCAAAAAAGAGCAGGTTCGTCGGGATGCTGGTGTAGGGCGCAAAGACTCCGTTCGGCAGGCGGACGATCGTGTGCAAGTTGAAGTCTTTGAGCAGGTCTTCCTTGATCCGAGCACAGACGCCATCGCCGAAGAGCGTGCCGTTCGGAACCACGACCGCCGCGCGAGCCGGTCGTCTCGCTTTGCTCGGTTGTCGTCGCAGTCGCCGCATGATGAGTTGCAAGAACAGCCGCACGGTCTCCGACGTCTGCCGGTCTTCCGAGAAGTTTCCTTGAATGCCTCTTTCCTCTTCGCCACCGAACGGAGGATTGGTCAGGATCACATCGACGCGGTCCTTGTCGCCGATCTCGGTGAGCTTGTGACGCAGAGCATTCCCGGCGTCGATCTGCGGAGCGTCCAAGCCGTGCAACAGCAGATTCATCTAGCAGAGCAGATACGGCAACTGCTTCGCCTCGCACCCCAACAGCGATCGCTCTTGCAGCAACTTCCGGCCGGCGACGGTCTTCACCTGCGGGCCGAGATAATTGAACGCCTCAACGAGAAATCCGGCGGTCCCCGCTGCCGGGTCGAGCACCGTTTCGCCTAGGCGCGGATCGGAGACAGCGACCATGAAACGCACGACCGCGCGAGGCATGTAGAACTCACCAGAGTCTCCCGCCGCGTCCCGCATCTAGCGCAGCATGGATTCGTACAACGAGCTGAGCGTGTGCAATTCGCCGCTCGATGTGAAGTGGATGCCGACAATTTTGTCGATGACATCGCGAAGCAGATAGCCGCTCTTCATCCGGTTATCGACACCCTTGAAGACAGTCGTGATCACGTCGCGCCGGTCAGCCGTGGCAGGCAGAAATACGGCGTGGCCGAATCGGAAGACGGCGTCGCATTTCGATGACGAACGTTGCCACGATTGCCGCGAAGCGCTGATTGACGCGAAAAACAAACGATGTCCTGTTCGCGAAAGTTTCTCGGAGAAAGTTTCTTGACCAGCCAACAGAGCGTGTTGTTTGTCAATCGGGCAATCGTGCGAAGTGTGGTAGTGTTGCCGCCGTGCCTGATTCAACCGCGCGTCGAGCCACCATCATCACGTCACTCAACCTCAAGAGCGGAGTGGGGAAAACACACGCTTGCTTGCTGATTGCCGGCGTCTGCCAAGAACGGAACCGCAAGCGCCTCGTGCTCGATCTCGACAAACAAGGCAACATCTCGATCAAGGCGTCCACAAAGCCGTTGTGCCGACAAGTCACTCGGTACTGTGCAAAGAAATTTAGTAACCCGGAGCGTGAGCTTTGAAGTCGCGCAGTTTTTGAATAGGCCCCATCCGGATTACGGTCAGAAAAGTCCTGCCGATCGTCTTAGCCACGCACTTCTTTCAAAATCAATTCACACGCTTGCGACTTGTTGAGCGCGTAGAAGTGCAGTCCCGGCACGACACGCTCCGTGAGTTCGCGACATTGGCGGATCGCCCAATCGACGCCGATCTTGAATTGGGCCGTTTCGTCCGCTTGCACCTCTTCGAGCCGTGATGCTAATTCGGTCGGGAAGACGGCACCGCACAGCGAGGTGATCCGCTTGATGCGAGCGAACTCGGTGACGGGCATGATGCCGGGGACGATCGGTACTCGGATGCCCGCTTGTTCGCAGCGGTCGCGGAAACGGAAAAAGTTTTCGTTGACGAAGAAGAGTTGCGTGAAGATCGCATCCGCCCCGGCATCGACTTTCCGTTTGAGATTGTCGAGGTCCGTCTGCGGGTCGGAGGCCTCGGGATGTTTTTCCGGGTAGCCGCCAACGCCGATGCCCAGTCCTGGATCGTGTTGTCGAATGAGTGCGACCAGTTCGTTCGCGTAGCGCAAGCCTCCGGCGACCGGCTGAAAATTCGTCTGTCCGGCGGGAGGATCGCCGCGCAAGGCCATGATGTTGCCGATGCCGCTCTGCCGCGCGAACGTCAGCCAGTCGAGCAATTCCTGTCGCGTCGATCCGACGCAGGTGAAGTGAGCGGTCGCGGCAATCGCGTAGCGGCGTTGAATCTCAACACACAACTCGACGGTTCGCTGGCCGGTGCTGCCGCCAGCTCCGTAAGTGCAGGAGATGAATCCCGGTTGAAAAGCAGTTAGTCGATCGAGCGACTCGAACAACGCGACGTCGCCGGCCGGAGTCTTGGGAGGGAAAATCTCAATCGACAAACCAAATTTGCCGACGCCGTAGTTTTCGCGAATCTGCATCAAGTCGTCTTTCAAACAGTTGGCAAGGACCGCTTCCTGACGGTCGCGGCTCGAAAAATTCACGACGCGGCGAGCGTGCGAGCGGCCGATTGTAAGTCCCTTTCGAAAGTTGCCTCAACCGCGATTGGCTTCCTTGATCCATCGGGGTGCAGGACATACTTTGCCGCCCGCATGGATGACCTCTCGAAACTGAATGCCGCGCAGCGTGATGCTGTCACAACGCTGTCCGGGCCGCTGCTGGTGCTCGCGGGAGCCGGAACTGGGAAGACGCGCGTCATTACGGTTCGCATCGCGAATCTGATTCGCCACGGAGTCGATCCCGAACGCATTTTGTCGGTGACGTTCACCAACAAAGCCGCGAAAGAAATGTTGGAACGGGCGCTGGCCCAGCTCGGCGGCAAGCCCAAGCGGAAGCCGTGGATTTCGACGTTTCACAGCTTCTGCGTCCGCGTGCTGCGGCAGGAGATCGAGGCTCTCGGCTATCCGAAGAGCTTCACGATCTACGACCGCGGCGATCAGGAATCGGCCGCTCGCCGAGCGTTGCGTGATCTGCGAGTCGGCGAGAAACAGATGCGGCCGGCTGATCTCGTCAATCGCGTCAGCCAATGGAAATCGCAAGGGGTGCTGTCCACCGAGGCCAGCGATCACGTCGAGCATGACGGCGATGTCGTCGCGGCGATGGGCTACAAGAAGTATCAGTCGATCTTGAAGTCGTCCGGCTCGGTCGATTTCGACGACCTGTTGCTGCTGACGAATCGGCTCTTCGAGGAGCATCCCGATGTGCTCGAAAAGTATCAGCGGCGATTCGACCATGTGCAGATCGACGAGTATCAAGACACGAACGGCTCGCAGTTCGATTTGATCGAGGCGCTCGTTCGGCCGCATCGCAACCTGTGCGTCGTCGGCGACGACGACCAGTCGATCTATGGCTGGCGCGGTGCGGACATTGCGCACATCCTCAGATTTCCGCAGGTCTTTCCCGGCACGAAGGTCGTTCGACTGCAAGAGAATTATCGCTGCACCGAGCAGATCCTCGGTCTCGCCAACAGTCTCGTGCGACACAACCGCAATCGGCACGAGAAGCGACTCGTCGCGACGCGCAGTGTCGCCGGTTCGGTGCGCTACCGTGAGTATGAGAACGAGGAACTCGAAGCCGAAACCGTCGTCCGCGAAATTGAATTCAACCTCCGGCACGAGCGGGCGAAGTCCGATGACTACGCGATCCTGTTCCGCACAAACGAGCAGCCGCGCGTGTTCGAGGTCCAGCTTCGCCGACTCAAGGTGCCGTACCTGCTGTTGGGGCAGCGGTCCTTCTTCGACAACAAAGAGGTCCGCGATCTCTTGGCCTATCTGCGGGTGATCTCTCAGCCGCTGGATGAGCAATCGCTGTTGCGGATCATCAACACGCCCGCTCGCAGCATCGGCGACACGGCGGTCGAAAAGATTCTGGCGCGAGCGGTGGCTCAGAAAGCCCGCTTCTTTGATGCGGTCCCCGAACTGCGCGACGAGAAAGAACTCACGGCTAAGACCGCCGCCGCCGTCGACGCGTTCGCGACACTGTTGACCGACTTTCGTCGCCGCTTCGAGGAAGCTCCGAAACACTTGGCGGAGACGTTCCACGTTCTGCTGGAGACGATCAACTACGACCTGGAAATCCAACGTCAATACAAAGAGCCGGAACAACAGGCCGCGCGGCACGCGACGATCGAGCAACTGATCGACACGATCAAAGACTACGTCGCCAACACGGATGAACCGTCTCTGAGCGGCTTTCTCGACAACGTCACGCTCTCCGACCGCGACTTCGATTCGGGCAAGGACGAGCAACTCAAACAGCGCGGCGTGCGGCTGATGACGATTCACTCCGCCAAAGGATTAGAGTTTCCTCGCGTGTATCTCGTCGGCATGGAAGAGGGCCTGTTGCCGCATCGCCGCTCGGTGGATGCCGAAGGCGAATCGCCACAGTCGATCGACGAAGAACGCCGCCTGTGTTATGTCGGAGTCACGCGAGCGAAGGATTCGCTGACGCTGACTCGCGCCACATTCCGCAAGAAGTGGGGCAAGCTGCGCGAATCCATGCCGTCTAGATTCTTACACGAAATGTTCGACGACCCGCCCGCTCCCGCCGATGCCGGTGCCGAATCGGCGGGCCAAGAACGAGAAGAAATAGAACCCGACGAATAAAGGGAGACGACGAATAAAGGGAGACGACGAATCGTGAGATGCAAGCGGTTCATTTTCCGCCCCACATTTTTTGCCAGCCCAGTGAGTGAGCCTCGACGGCTGGCGAAAAATGGAGGGCAAAAAATGAATCACCTACGCTCCCGAGATGACATCACTCTCGCATCCTTTGGACGTTGGGATTTCATTGGTCATTGGTCGTTTCAACTTGGACATTGGACATTTCAGACACGCGCAAGAAACTCGCGTGTTTTCGACGAAGACTCCATTTCGTTCCCACGCTGAGTGAACGAGTCAACGAGAAGGACGCCCTCATGTCACACGGATTTCTCGGCTATTCCTCGACCTTCATGCTCGACTTCGTGGTGTCGGCGCTGGTCTTGATCGTGCCGGTTTTGCTGACGAGCTTGTATCTGGTGAAGGTCCGGCGGAATTACGTCGCGCATCGGAATCTGCAACTGGTGTTGGCCGGAGTGTTGCTGGTGGCGGTCCTCGCGTTTGAAGTGGATATCCGCGTTCACGGCGGCTGGCGAGCGATCGTCGGGACACGCACTCCGGCACCGTCGGTCGAGGATCTGGCCGCGATCAAACAGATCTTGTCCGTGCATTTGGTCTTCGCGATTTCGACGCCGCTGCTGTGGGCCACGACGATCACGTTGGCTCTGAAACGGATGCCGAAGCCACCCGCTCCGTGCGAACACAGCCGACTGCACAAGACGCTGGGCTGGCTGTCGGTGATCGACCTCGTGCTGACGTCGGCGACCGGATTGCTGTTCTATTACCGAGCGTTCATCGCGTGAGCCGAACGCGCGAGCGTCGGGCAATTCGCCGTCAAACGTCACCCACCCAGGCCCGTGGCTAGCGCCATCGGCTCACAAAGCGAGTCACCCACCCAGGCCCGTGGCTAGCGCCATCGGCTCACAAAGCGAGTGCCATTGGGCTGACGCCGCCCCGCTCGCCTGGGTGTTTGTCATTGCGCGCGTTCGGAGCGTTGCGGGACGCTCACATCGCGGTCCTCTCCGAAGTGACCGGGAGGAATCTGTCCGCGCAAGCTGACGTCGCGAGCCGCTTGCTCGATGCGAATGATGTGGTCGCCGAGTTGTTCGATTCGCTTGTTGACTTGCTCGGTCGTTTGCTCCAGTCCGCCGGAGACCAACGTCACGACGCCGAAGAACAACAGCATCTGCCCGGCGGTCGCGAGCAGCCAACCCATCGGAGCGTAGTGAGCCGGTCCACCGAAGTAGCTCCACACAACCATGCACGCTCCGGCGGTCAGGCCGAGCACCCCGGCGTAGGCCAGAACTTGTCCCGCCATCGACGACCAGCTTGCGTGCCCATTCGATTCGGATCGCCACACGGCAGGATCCCAAGTGGGAAACCAGAACACAGGCCGGCGTGAGTCGCGCGACGATTCGGGGACCGCCGGCTTCGAGACGAACGGCCCGGTTGACAGTTCAAACGGAGACACCACCGGTTTGGCACTGGCAAAGTGATCGGCGGGATGAGCGGCATCAACACGCTGAACATTGCTCGGAGCAGCGGCGGTCACGAACGGCGAAGGAAGCGACACGGGACTCGAATTCGGGACATCGGGCGGAGCCACCAGCGGATTGAGCGGCGGCGCGACCACTGCTTGTGACGGCTCCGCGGCGACCGCGAGCGGAGTCGTGACTGGAGTCGTGATGGGAAGCAACGCCCGCTCACTCAGCAATTCCCGCACGACATCGGCCACGCGGGGAGTTGTCGGTGCCGGCACCTCGGCGACAACGGTGGCAGACACGGGAGGCGGAATCTCCGCGACCGATTCTTTTGTGGTTGTGCTGTTGGCGAGTGGGGCGGCATCGGCATCGGCCCCCCGGAGTTCTCTCGATGTCACTGAAAACCGAGGGGCTGACGCCGCTCCGCTCACTTGGGCATCGGTTGTTTCAACGGCTCTCGGCAGAGTGGGCGATTTCGGGAGCGGCCCAAAGGGATCGAGGACTTGGCTGCTGGACCAGCGTTGCAACAGTTCGCGAGCGTCCTTCGTGCGATCACCGAGCCGATCAGAAATCGGACGTGTCGGAGGCAGGTCGATGGTGCTCAGCAACGAGCCACAGATCGTGCAGAAGACCCGCTGGTTGTCCGGCGAGACCTCGGCACCTACGTCGGCTTGGCATTTTCCACACCACATCGGGCATCCCGCCGTTGGAAAGAAATCACGGTGCGAAGGAGTCAAAGTAAGTGAGGCGAGATTATGCTCAGACCCGAAATTCACGCAAGGCCGTTGTCGAGGCTGCCACTGACGCAACGATTCATCTCCGCGCTCACGACGGAGTTCGCTATACCTCGCGCGATCACGAATGAAATCGGCGAGCAGGGCGGCGTCAGCCCAGGTGTGTTCGACACAGAACCCAACGAGGCTCCGCCTCGGACCAAAGTCCCGAACAAGTTTCTCTGCGGCCTCTCTGAATCTGTGGGGATATCCCAGGTCATTCTTCTTTTGACACGGAGGTCATTCATGTCTGTCACCGGCATTATTCCCGCTCGGCTGAAGTCCACTCGTCTGCCCCGCAAGCTGTTACTCGCCGAGACCGGCCGGCCGCTGATTCAGTACACCTGGGATGCGGCGAATCGAGCACAGTCGCTGTCGGAGGTCATCATCGCGGCCGATGACGCGGAGATCGTCTCAGCCGTTCGACGATTCGGCGGTCGCTGCGAACTGACTGGCGAACATCCCAGCGGAACCGATCGCATCGCGGAGGTCGTAAGACGCTGCTGCTCGGACGCGGACGTGATCGTCAACGTCCAAGGAGACGAACCGGAGATCGACCCGTCGAGCATCGACATGCTCGTCGGCTTGATGCAGGCGAATCCCCGCGCGGCAATGGCCACGCTCTGCACGCCGATTACGTCGCGCGAGCAACTGGATGATCCGAATTGCGTGAAGGTCGTCTGTGGCTCGGCGGGGCAGGCGTTGTATTTCAGCCGCTGCCCAATTCCGTTCTGCCGCGATCGCGATCCAGATGAGTTGTTGCCGTTCGATTCGCCGTGGCGGCTGCATCTGGGGATCTACGCCTATCGCCGAGATTTCCTGTTGCGACTGACGACGTTGCCGCCGTCGCGACTCGAACAATTGGAGAAGCTCGAACAACTGCGCGTGCTGGAAGCGGGCGAAACAATCCTGGTCGGCGAGGTCGCGCATCGGTCGGTTGGCATCGACACGCCCGAGGATTATGCTCGGTTCGTCGCTCGACAGTGCAGTCGCCGAGCGGCTTGAAACATCAAATTCGGACGCGAGAAACACGAAATCCGAAACTGGAAATCCGAAGCAACCCTTCGGTCCTTTCAGTTTCGGATTTCGAGTTTCTGGCCAGGACGGAGTCTGGGGGGATTATGACCAAGCACATTTTCGTAACCGGTGGAGTGGTGAGTTCGCTCGGCAAAGGATTGACGTCCGCGTCGATCGGCTGCCTGCTGGAGAAACGGGGCCTGCGAGTCCGGATGCAGAAGCTCGACCCGTATATCAACGTCGATCCCGGCACGATGAATCCCTACGAACACGGCGAGGTCTACGTCCTCGACGACGGAGCCGAGACCGATCTGGACCTCGGCCATTATGAGCGATTCACGAACAGCCCACTGTCTCGCAAGTCGAACCACACGACCGGGCAGATTTATCTGCGCGTCATTGAGAAGGAGCGGCGCGGCGAGTTTCTCGGCAAGACGGTACAGGTCATCCCGCACATCACCGACGAGATCAAAGCGGCGGTGCTCAGTCTGGCCGGGCCGGACGTGGATGTGGTCATCACAGAGTTGGGCGGCACGGTCGGCGATATCGAAGGGCAGCCGTTCCTCGAAGCGATCCGCCAGATTCCGTTGGAGATCGGCAAGCAAAATTGCCTCTTCATTCATCTGACGCTGGTGCCGTATTTGAAAGCCGCGAAAGAGATGAAGACCAAACCGACTCAGCACAGCGTCGGCCTGTTGCGGCAGATCGGTATTCAGCCGGATGTCCTCGTCGTGCGAACCGAGCGGCCGATGGGGAGCGACAACGCGGCCAAGATTGCCTTGTTCTGCAACGTCGAAAAGGAAGCGGTCATCGAAGAGGTCGATAAGGAGTTCTCGATCTACGAAGTGCCGCTGGGACTGGTCGATCACAAATTGGATCAGCTCATCATCCAGAAGCTGGGCTTGCAGGCCGGGCCGCTGGACATGACCGATTGGCGCGACCTCATGCACCGCATGAGGCACCCGGAGCACGAAGTTACGATCGCCGTCGTCGGCAAGTACATCGAACACCGCGACGCCTACAAGTCGATCTACGAATCGCTCGATCATGCCGGCACCGCCATCTCGGCCCGCGTGATCGTCAAGCGGATCGAAGCCGAAGAGCTTGAGCAACAGGGGCCGGAGATGCTGCTCAAAGGGGTCGATGGCATTCTTGTCCCCGGCGGCTTCGGGATGCGCGGCGTCGAGGGCAAAGTGCAGGCTGTGCGATTCGCTCGCGAGTGCGAGATTCCGTACTTCGGCATCTGCTTGGGAATGCAGACCGCAGTGATCGAGTTCGCTCGCAATGTGCTGGACCTCGATCGCGCCGACTCGACCGAGTTCACGTCGGACACACCGCATCCGGTGATCTGCATGTTGGAAGATCAAAAGACGATCATCAAAAAAGGAGGCACGATGCGGCTCGGAGCGCACCCCTGCGTGCTTACGTCCGACTCAAAGTCCGCTGAGTGTTACGAAGCCGCGCGCATCTCTGAGCGTCACCGGCACCGCTACGAATTCAATCCCGAATACCGCTCGCAGTTCGAGGAAGCCGGGATGTTGTTGGCCGGCACGAGTCCCGACGGCAAGCTGGTGGAGATCGTGGAACTCCCCGATCACCCGTGGTTCGTGGCGGTGCAATTCCATCCGGAGTTCAAATCCAAGCCGCTTGCCCCGCATCCGCTCTTTCAAGGCTTCATCACCGCCGCGCTGCAACGACATCACGAGCGCGTGCAGATGACGGTGAACTAAGCTCGTAGTGACCCGATTTATCGGGTCTCGTGGGTGGCACCGATTTTCTTCTCGACCGCATGAATGCGGTCACTACGAGCGCACTTTGAACGGCATCCTCAACATCGACAAGCCGCAGTGGCAGACATCGCGGGCGGTCGTGGACACGATCAATCGGTTGCTGCGCGAGCTGGGTTTCACGCGCGGTACGTCGCCGAAGGTCGGGCACGCGGGGACGCTCGATCCACTGGCGACTGGCGTGTTGGTGGTGTGCGTCGGCGACACGACTCGGTTGATTGAACTCGTGCAGTCGCGGTCGAAGGAGTATATCGGGACGTTCCTTTTGGGCCGCAGCAGCGACACGGATGACGTGACCGGGCAAGTGGTCGTCGGGGACGAGGCGCGAGCGGCGACGATCTCGCGCGAAGAATTGGATGCCGCGCTTGTGCCGTTTCGTGGTCGCATCGAGCAAGTGCCGCCCGCTTTCTCGGCCGTGCATGTCGCGGGACAGCGCGCGTACGAGTTGGCTCGGCGCGGGGAAGCGATCACGCTATCGGCTCGCACCGTCGAGGTTCAGCGGTTGGAGGTCGTTCGTTTCGAGCCGCCGGAATTGACGCTCGGCATCGAGTGCGGATCGGGGACGTACATTCGTTCGATTGGCCGCGACCTCGGCGAACGGCTCGGCTGCGGAGCGGTCATGTCCGCTCTGAGTCGCACACGCATTGGATCGTTCGAGCTGTCGCAGGCGATCCCTTTGGATCAACTCACGAGCGACTCGTTGAGTTCTCACCTGCAACCTTGCTCGGCCGCGGTCGCGCATCTGCCGGCGTATCTCTGCGATGCCGAGGATGCGGAGAAGCTCAGTCATGGCCAAGGGATCGTCCCGCGCGAAACCTCTTGGCTGCGACGGAACGAAACTCGGCCCGAATCATTTTCGCTCGTCGATGCCGAAGGGACGCTGCTGGCGATTGGTGGTTGGGATCGCCATGTTCCGGAACTTCGGCCGCGTGTGAATTTCATCGGTGTGCAATAGGGCGAGGCGAGTGACTTCGCGAAGGACTCGCGATACATCTTGCCGCCGTTGTAACCCGAAGCGTGAGCGAGGGAGAGTGAGCGAGGGAGAGTGAGCGAGGGAGAGTGAGCGAGGGAGAGTGAGCGAGGGAGAGTGAGCGAGGGAGAGTGAGCGAGGGAGAGTGAGCGAGGGAGAGTGAGCGAGGGAGAGTGAGATGACTCCCTCGCTCACGCTT
>JBJXEX010000272.1:0-5552 GCA_046156195.1 Planctomycetaceae bacterium
GCCAATTCCGAATTTCCGAAGTGCCTGACCCCGATCTGCAACTATTCCTTAGCCACATCAATCCGAGTCACCAAGATCCGCCGTGGTTTGGGCGGCAGCTTCTTCAACATTTCGGGCCAGCGGCCGGACCAACCGTCGAGCCGCCCGGTGACGCTGGTGACTTTGTCGCCCCGTTCCAAAGCGGCATTCAATTCGTCGAACACGTTCTTGAAGTCGGCTTCTGGGTTCTGTGCCAGCACGAACTCAGGCTCAGCGTCGGCGACTTTGAGAGTCATCTCCTTCTCGCCGACAACGATGGTTCCCGCCACGGTGACTTCGAGGCTCACCAGTCCGCTGCTGGTTCCGCCGGACAGCCGAGTGGCCCAAACGCTCTCGTGCAGCCTGTCGAGGTCGATCAGCTTTCTCGGCTTGGCTCGAAACGTCACTGTCTCAATGTCGTGCTTTCCGGACTTGTTGAATCGTTTAAAGGCAATCGTGTCGGCATCCACGTCATACAGACGTGCTGTGGCTTCTCGCGCCACACCCGCTCATCAGTGCATTTCGGCCCCGGTCACGGTCATCACGCCGCTGAGCACTTGGGCGCTGGCGGCGGACGACAACAGCGACGAACACGCGAGAGCAGCGAGCCAACGATCAATCGACATGGTTTGGTCTCCTTTTGTTGATGAGATTACGCCACGCGACTGCGGTGAAACTTTTCCAGTTCGCGGTTCGCATGGACCATCGTGACGAGTTTGTGGACGACCGCCTCAAGCTGGCGGCCTGCGATCGCGAAGTAGAGTTCGTCGTCGGGCAGCTCGGTGTAAACGCGGTTGCCGATGCAGCCCAAGTTCGTGGCGGTGCGGCCGGATTGCATCACCGCCGGGATCGCCGCGCACGTCGGGCGGCCGACCATCGACGAGTCGCTCGCGAGTCCAGCCGCTTGCGCCGCTTCCGCCAGCAACATCATCTGTTTCGCGTTGCCCGACACCAGAACGACGTCGGGGGCGAACGTGGCAGTCGTCAGCGGGCCATACAGCGCGAAGCCGAACGTCTCGCCGCGCCGTGGGATGCCGGGGACCTCCGCCATGTCGATGTATTCGAGTTGCACCATCGTTCCGACTAGCCCTTCCAACTCCTTCGCCGTGGCTTCTGGCAAGTCGATGCCGTGCGTGTATGAGCCGATCGGGCAGCCGTAATGGTCTGACGCTTCCGTGAAGAACGTGTGCCCGTCTGCCGCTGATTTCCAATAGCTGCAACCGGACAACGCGGCCGTCTTGATCCGAGGCATTCCGTCCGGAGCCGTGTCCTGAAACTTGATCGCGACTGGTTGCGACCGCAATGCGAGTAACTCGATCAACTGTGATGCTGGGGTCATGTGGAACTCCTGACAATTTTTGATTTTCGATTTTTGATTTTCGATTGGAACGCATTCGATTCTCGGAGCCGCAGTCGGCCGACGGCGGTTCAATCGAAAATCAAAAATCGGCAATCGAAAATCGTCAAAACATATTCGTCGTGCTGTTGCTGAGAGGGTCCAACTGACCCTCGGTTGGCTCCGCTCAGCAGAACCAAGATTCGGTCAGTCGGGGAGCTTTGCGGCGATCCAGCGGCAACGAGCGAATGACGACCGTCGGCTGTCGCTCGTGAGCCAAATCCGACACGCGGTAAAACGTCGTGGCGGTGTCCTCGCCCGCGCGAGTGGCCTCTTCCACCAATCGAGCGACGGCCTTCTGCAACTGGTCCATTCGCGGATCGGGATGAGTCCAACGGAAACTGAAGGCCGCTTCGTCCAATGCGCCGCGATGCGGCAAGGTTTCGGGATGCTCGGCCAGCCACGAGCCGGGCGGGATCAGCAATCGGATCGCGTACTGCACCGGATCAACGTGATCGATCAGGCCGTTGGCTTCGATGAAGTCCAGCACTTCGCAGTAGTCTTCTCGCGTCGTCCAAGGTGTGAAGACGACCCACGTCGGTCGCAGAGCGATACCCGCGTCGCGGACGAGATGCAGTGCGGTGACCACGTCTTCCCGCGTGTGCTGCTTGTCGAAAATCCGCAGCACTTTGTCGCTGAGCGATTCGACGGCCGAGATGATGAACAAGCAACCGGCGGCGGCGAATTCGGGGAGATCTTCGCCGCGATGTAGCAGGTGCTCGACCTTGGCCGTGAAGTCGAAGGTGAGCGTCGGAAACTCGTCGTGCATCGCTCGGACGATTCGCAGCGAATGCTTGGGACCGTTCAGAAAATCGGGATCGCCGAAGGTGATGTGAGTGGCTCCGGCACGCACTTGGCGGCGGATGTCCTCCAGCACGACGTCGGGAGGGACGGTAAAGAACCGGCCTTCATACACCGGCGGGATCGGGCAGTGAGTACACAAATGCAAACAGCCGCGACTGGCTTCCACATATCCCGCCGTGCGACGCTGGCCGTTGTGTTCCAACTGAGCGTACTTGCTGAGTACCGGCAACGCATCGCGTTCGGGAATCGCAAACGGAAGCCGTTCGAGATGCGGTCCCGCCGGTTGCTGACGGCGAATCACTCCCGCGACTTGAGCGTTGCTCTCTGATTGCAGCGACTCAACCAGCGCGACCAGCGGTCCTTCGTACTCGCCGCCGATGCACGAGTCCGCGCCGTGAGCCAGCAGATACTCCGAGTTCAACGCGGCATACAGGCCGTAGCAGCAGATGTGACAGTTGGGATTGATCTCGCGCAGTCGCTCGATGACCCGCACGCCCAACCGCATCGCCGTGTGCATCGGGACGGAGATCCCGACGAACCCTGCTCGCGCCGCGATCTCCGAATCAAACTTCTCGACCGCAATGTCGAGCGCCACCGGCAAGTAACCCGCTCGCCGCAGAAATCCGAAAGGCATCGCGACGCCGATCGGTTGGTGCCCCAGCTCGTAGCACGAAACCAGCAGAATGGAACCTTCGCCGCGCAAGTTCATCATTCAGCCCTTTTGGAATCGGCCCCATCCGGGCAAGCCGAATGAGGTCTATGTCTCATCGAGTGTGGTCACCGTTGAAAGATCGGCAAGTAGTTATTCGGCATCTGCAAAATGATCAGGGCCATCGCGGTGCCGTACTCGATGCAGACGGTCGAGTCGGTCCAGGCTCCATCGGGTAGTTGATCGCGGAGCAGCGCGTCGCGGATGGCGGGATACCAGTTGTCCCACGCTTCGCCCCCAGCTCGCCACATCGCTTGAGCGGCATAGTAATGGCCGTAGAAAAAATGTCCCTCGTACCGAGCCATCTGCCCCTGCGGAACAAACCGCCTTAGATAGCCGAGGCCGCGATCAATTTCTTTCCCCTCGTACTGCCCCGCCGAATGCAGCGCGACCACACCGGCGGCCGAGCGTGGAAAGGCACTCTCGCCGCGACGGACCAGTTGATAGCGAAAGCCGCCATCCGAGTTCTGGCACTTCTTGACGTACTCGGTGCAGCGATCGACCGTCTCTTTCGGAACGTGCAGACCAGCGTTGCGAGCGGCTCGCAAAGCCATGATCTGGCAGACGGTCGCCGAGATATCCGCTTCCTTCGGTTCGGGCTGATAACGCCAGCCCCCTTCACTGTTCTGAGTCTGCACGATCAGCCGCACCGCTCGTTCGAGTTTCTCTCGCACATCGACTCGGCGCGACATGCCGTAGACCTCGGCGAGAAACAGCGTCGCGAACCCGTGGCCGTACATCGGGCCGTAGGACTCTTGCTCTTTGACGTGCAGGAAACCGTTGGGCTTGGCAACCGACAGAACGAAATCGACCGCGCGATTCACATTCGAGCCATACGGCCCGCGTCCCGGAGTGCTTCCTGATGACAAGAGCGAGATGCCCCCCAGCGCCGTCACCGCCACGTTGCGACCGAAGCCTCCGCCCGATCCGAATGAGCCATCGTCTCGCTGCCTCAATGCCAGCCAAGCGAGACCTCGGTCGATGGCGTTTTGTGTCGGGAGCGTCACATGATTGCGCGCGGGCGGTTCGGCGAAAGCCGATGAAACCGAGCGAACGCTCATCACGGTCCCAAGCACCGACAGTATCCAATCTCGGCGATTGCTCACGATGACTCCGCTTCCGTCGCCTGACTCATTCGAGGCCGTGAAGACTTCGAACCGGCACTCACTCCGGCAGCGGTTCGATGGTCACTCCCAACGGGAAATCGACTTTCTGCATCGCGTAGAAGTCGGGACCGAAGCCGCGCACCTGATCGCGCTTCAATTCCGCCAGTTCGAGCGTGCCGCTCCAGACGATGCTCTTGCCTTGCGTGTGAACCTGATTCGTCAGCACGAACGCCTTCTCCAACGGGTACGCAAAGAGCTTCATCAACAGGTCGATGACGTACTGAAACGTGTGCTGATCGTCGTTGTGGAGAATGACCGCGTAGGGCGGCTGCTTCTTCGGCTTGGACTTCGGATCGGGACGCGCCGGCTTCGGTCGCACGACGACCTGCGGTTCCATCACAGCAACATCGGATTCGTTGTTGTCAAAATCGTTCATGGCCTGACCTCCTCATGCGGCAGCCATCGTAGCGAGCGGCGATTCAGATTCCCAAGAGCGAATTGAACGGCGGATCGGAGCCTGTGTGGACAAATTGACGGGCGATTCGCTTACTCGGACGGAATCATCGCAGTAGAGTCACATTCAATACTCAGGCACGAAAGGCCGCACCATGAAACTTGGCTTGATCAATTCCGCGTGGGCTCAGTCGGGACGAGAAACCGCCTGGGGCATCCACAAGACGAAAGAACTTGGCTTCGACACGATCGACATCTTCGCCGATCCATTGGATATCGACGTCCGCGAGCGGAAGCTCATCAAGCGTGAGGCTGACAAGGCGGGACTGCCCATCGTTTCGATCTGCTGTGTGGCGGTCGGATTGATCGACTTCAATCCCAGCGTGCAACGGTTTCACATCGACCGCGTCAAGCAGTACCTAGACTTCGCATACGAACTGGAAGCGAAGAATGTGCTGCTGGTGCTCGGCGAATACATCTGGAACCAAGAAGTGATCCCTCCCGCCGAGCAATGGGCGACCGGCGTCCGCACTTGCCGCGTGCTCGCGGAACACGCCGAGACGCTGGGCGTGCAGATCGCGCTGGAACTGGAACCGTTCCCGCTGTCGCTGCTGAATAACGTCGATCGCATGGTTCAATTCATCGACGACGTCGCTCATCCGGCGTTGCAGGCGAACATCGACGTCTCGCACTTGTGTCTGGCGAACGTGGCTCCCGAAGAGTTGCGACGACTCAAGGGCAAAGCGATTCACGTCCACATTTCAGACTGTGACGGGAAGAAACACGGCGACCTGCCTCCCGGCCGAGGCGTTGTCGATTTCCTGCCGTACCTGCGCGAGATCAAAGAGCTCGGCATCGACGGAGCGGTGTCGATCGAACTCGAATACTCGCCCGACCCCGACCGCATCGAAGACTGGGTCCGCGAGGCGTACACGGTCACCGATCGGTTGATGCAGGAAGTCGGACTGCGCGGGGATCCGACTTGATCTCGTTCCCAAATCCTTCCCCCTCCGTGCTCCGGCCCTGCTCCGCCGCGGCGGATGAGGCAACCTCAAAGAGTTAATCC
>JBJXEX010000292.1:0-18243 GCA_046156195.1 Planctomycetaceae bacterium
AACGGCTTTGCGTTGAGTTCGGCGTGCAGCGGCTGGAGTTGTTTGGCTCCGCGTGTACCTCAGCGTTCGATCCGAGCCATAGCGATTTGGATTTTCTCGTCGAGTTTCCGGCTGGCTATCACTTCGGCCCGTGGATGTCGCGGTTCGTCGAGTTGCGTCGTCAGCTCGCCGAATTGTTCGGTCGTCCCGTCGATCTCGTGATGCCGTCTGCCCTCGAAAATCGGTTTTTCCGAGAAGACACGAACGCTGATTTACGATGGAACTCAAGCGTCTCAAGTGGCTTGATGATGTTCGGCAGGCGACCGAGTTGATCTCGCAAGTCACTCACGGCTTGAGTGAGCCTGACTACCTTGCCAACCGCTTCTTGCGCTGCGGCGTCGAACGGAACTTTGAAATCATCGGTGAGGCGTTAGCTCGGCTCCGCAAAGCCGATCCCGCCTTGTTCGCATGAATTCCCGACGGCCAACAAATCGTCGATTTTCGCAATCTGATCATCCACGGCTACGACGTCATCCGTGATTCCGACGTTTGGAAAATCATCCAGACCGACTTACCCAGCCTCCGTCAAATCGTCACGACATTGATCGTCGAGCAGCCTTCACCCTCAGACTCTTCGCCGCGATCCAACGGCGCGAATGAGGTGCCGTCGTGAAGCCAACATTCTTGATCTGCTCCGCCGTCGTCATCGCTGGAATCTGGGCTCATTCCGCCGTTGGGCTCGATGCGGCTGATCCCGCCCATTGGTCCTTCCGCAAAATCACTCGGCCGACTCCGCCGCGGGTTCGGCAAGCCGATTGGCCGCGAAACGGCAGCGGCGAACATCAATGCGACGGCGGTTGGGTGTTCTGGAATGCTCGCGCGCGGAACAGGAAGTCGATGATGTTGCCTTCGTGGGGCTGCATCCAATGGAGTTGGATGGTCTTCACCTCGCCGATGTTCAGCCGGTCGATGTTGGTCGCGTCGAGGAGTTGCCGCGACCACGCTTCGTCCTTCGTCAGGCACGAGGCGACTAGCGTGCCGCCGATCTTGGAGAGCATGTCTTTCTGCTCACACTTCACGACCGAGACGAACGGGAACATGTACTCGGTGTTGGCGATTGGCGGTTCGGTGCTGGAACAATGCACGACGGTCGGACGTAGGAAGTCGTATCGCTCGTGAGCGACGTGGCGGTCGCCGTTGCGGTACTTGGCGGAGACTTCGGTGACTCCCGGAGCCTTCACCAATTCTTCGATCTGCGCGTTGATCGCCTTCGCCGCGCCGGGCACGGTGAACGCGGCCAGTGGTGACTTCGGATCGTTCATCGGCAGCGGCGCGATCGGGCCGAGCCGTTTCGCCAGCGCTTCGGCGATCTCTTCGGTGTGGCGAGAAGCCCAGATGCCGGAGCAACTGATGCAGCTTCGACCGCTGTTGGCGAAGACGCTCTCGGCCATGAGGTCGAGGTATTTCTCCCAGTCATCGACCATGTCGTCGCCGAACAGAATCTTTGAGAAGCCCGGCCCGTGAGCCTGCACTCGCGGGTTGCCGTGATAGCGTTCAACCGTAGGCAGGCCGCCGAAGATCATCGCTCGGTTGCAGGTTTCGAGCACGGCGGCTCCGCATTCGGGACCACCGGGATAAACACAGAAGACTTCGCGCGGCACACCGGCTTGAGCGAATGCCTCGTACATGCGGTAGGGAGTCCAAGGCTCTTGGGGGCCGGGCTTGAGCACGAGGCCGATCTGCAACGGAATGACTGGCATCCAGAGCGTATGCACGCCGGGCGAGTTCGACGGCAACACCATGCCCAGCACATTCGTCTGAGCCTGATAGCTGACCATCACGCCTCGGCTTTCCATGCCGTAGCCCTTGGACAAAATCTCCAGCGGCAGGCCGCGAGTCAGCGCCTCCAGCGTGTGCCGCATGTTGCGAAGGACGTAGGCGTTCTTCTTCATGTTGCCGGCACACATGTGCTCGGGCAGGCCGGTCGTGGCGGATTGCATCCGGCAGAACTCGGCGGGTGTCTGTGTGCCGTTGCCGAGCGGCAGCGTCGCGTGCTGATAGAGGTCGGCAGCCTTCTCGGCCATGCCGCAAAGCTGCTCGATGGAGAACTGCCGCAAGATGTCGCGAGCCTTGCCCTGCTTCCGCATGTCCATCTTGATGATGCCACCGTTGGCGTTATTCACGATCGCAAGCGGCTCGCCCGTTTCAAAGTGGACAACTTTGTCCTTCTCCATCGACTCATAAGGTTGGCCCCAGCGGATGACGGGAATTTCAAGCATTGTGTGTTCCTTAGTTGTTGTTCCAGCGTTCGTTCAAAGAAGTTGTTCGTCACGCAGGTTTCTTGCGACGAGGTTTTGCTTTTGGAGACTCCAGGGCCGCAATGTTGGAGACAGCGACTCGTGAAATCGCATCACCGTGCAGAACGACCACATAATCGCCAATCTGACTGAGGGCGATATGGTTCCGTTCGGAAACCAGTAACTTGCGACCGTCGCCCAACCGAACAAGAAATGGCTTAAACGGTTCCACATAGTAAGCCGTTCGAATGTCTTCGATCGTCATGATGATGCCTTGGTGTGATGGAGAGTCCCAATCCCTGCGCTACGCTGATTCTTGAGCGACCGGGATTCGCAAGCTCGTCACGAGTTGTGGATCGACGTAATCCACGGAACCATCGGGGTCAGTCACAATGATAATCCGACTGCGATCCGAAAATGCCACGAACTCAGGATGGCGAACCGCCAAATGACGTCCATCCGCAAGATGAATGACGAATGGCTCAAAGGGCTGTTCTGTGCAGGCATTTCGAATCTGCTTCAACGTCATGACATTTCCTGCAATTCCAAAGTGAATCAGTACACGCCGACGGTCGTCGTCGCCGCGAATTCGTGGAACGGTCGAGTGCCGCTGATGCCGTCCCACGGGTATTTGTCGTGCGGGAGTTCTCGTTCGCCTTCGTCCCGTTCCATGAAGCCGGGGACGAAGAGTTCTTTCGTCATCGTGTAGAGCTTCACTCGGCCGGTGCTGCCATAAGGGACGACTTGGTTGTAGTCCTTGAATTCGACGGTCTCGATGACGGCTCGCGGCTGCGGGGCGTAGTAGGTGATTTTGAAGTTGTCGGCCGGGTCGAAGGGCTTGCCGCAGGCGAGACCCATCAGCGTGTTGCCGTAGGTCGGCGTGATGTAGACGTTCGGGCCGAGCAACTCTTCGCGACAGAAGCGATACCACTGCGGAGTGAACTCCGTGCCGCCGGCGAAGATCCCCTTGATGCCGGACTCTTCGATGCTGCTGCCTTGGTCCATCAACTTCAGAGCCAGAGCTTCGAGCAGCTTCGGCGTTGCGAACGCGCACTTGATGTCGTGGCCGGCGGAGAGAATCGTCACGGCCTGGTCGATAACGTGATCGGCATACGCCTTCACGCCAGAGATGTCCCCCTTCTTCAAGAGCTTGACGACCCAGCGCGGGTCGAGGTCCACGCAGAAGCAGATGCCGCCGCGATGCTGAGCGAGATGCTCGACCGCGAGCCGCAATCGACGCGGGCCGGAGGGGCCGAGCATCAACCAGTTCGAGCCGCGCGGGAACGACTCTTCGGGGAGCGTGTCGCTGAAGTTCTCGTAGTCGATCCAGTGGTCCTCGATCACCATGCGGCTCTTGGGGATGCCGGTCGTGCCGCCAGTCTCGAAGACATACACCGGCTTGTCGGCGAGTCCTTTCGGAACCCAGCGTCGGATCGGGCCACCGCGGAGCCATTCGTCCTCGAAGTGCGGGAATTTCTTGAGGTCATCAAAGCAGTTGACCTCTTTCAGCGGGTCGAACTTGAACTCTCGTTTCTTTTCGAGCCAGAAGGGGCAACCGGTCTCTTCGCTGAAGTGCCAGCGAACGATTTGGCGAGTGTGTTCATCGAGCAATTCTTGGGCTTTGGCCTGTTTGGCGGCGAGGGCAGTGTCACTCACGGTGAGTCAATCTCCTTGCAAGTCGAGGCGGGAAGAAAGAAGAGCGCGGCCGAGCCAGCCACGAATGGTTTCCACAAAGCGAGGGGCGGCAGAGTAGGAGGCCCCTGCGAGCATTTCAACTCGCCACGAGCCGTGACGATTGTGTCGGTTGAACGGTGCGAGTGGTGGGGCGGAGCGTGTTTGACATCTTCTCCGCGTGACCTAGCTTTCAGCCGCTGGATTCTCCGAGGCAGCGAAATCCGAGAGCCGCGACCGTCGGGGAGCGGTGCTAAACCCTTATCGATCACGACTCCCTGACGGTCGCGTCTCTCATTCTTCACAGCCCCGTCGGCCTGTGAGTTGAAGTGTTCACGTCGAGAACGACGTGCGTTGATCGAAAGCCTGTGGCCATGAAGTCGTTGTTCGCGAAAACTTACGAGTCGCCGCCTGGTTCTGACAGCGAACGAATCGTCGCGCCAACCGAACCGGCAACGAGCGGCGGACTAGAGTTGGAGAGTCCTCCGTTGCGAACCGATTCCGCACCGGTGGCCTGGGTCGATCGGCGGCTGACCGACTTGTTTGAACGAGTCAATCAATTGCTCGGAGACGCGCAAGCGGAAGAGGGCGTTTATCGGCCGAAGTGCCCGGAGACGATCGAGGAGGCGGGACTGGCTCGCGAAGAAATTGAGGGTCTGATTCTGAAATATCTGGCCGCGCGCGGCGTCGCGTCCGGCCGGCAAATCTGCAATCAGGTCAAGCTGCCCTACGCGCTCGTCGAGCCAATCGTGCGCGATCTGAAGTTCGACCATCTGGTCTCGTTGTCCGGAACGGCCGAGGCCGGTGACTTCAACTACAGCATCACGGACACCGGCCGCTTGCGAGCACGCGCGTTTTCCGCGGAGTGCTCGTATTTCGGAGCCGCGCCGGTTCCGCTCCGAGACTACCTCGAAGCGATGGCCGCGCAGAGCATCGCCAAGCAGACCGTCAACGCCGATGAACTACACGACGCCTTCAAAGACCTGATCATCAATAAGAAGATGCTCGACACGCTTGGCCCGGCGATAAACTCCGGCCGCGGCATGTTTCTGTTCGGCGAGCCGGGAAACGGGAAGACCAGCATCGCCGAACGGATCACACGCTGCTTCGGCTCGTCGATCTGGATTCCGCGAGCACTCGGCATCGAAGGGGAAATCATCCGCGTCTTCGATCCCGGTCAGCACGAAGAGTTGCCGGTCGCCACGAACAGCAAGTTGTTCGATCTCTCCGGCGTCGATGCCCGTTGGGCTCATGTCGTGCGGCCGACGATCGTGGTCGGAGGCGAACTGACGCTCGACCAACTGGAGGTGACCCAAAACCCGCACACGAAAGTTTGCGAGGCACCGTTGCAGCTCAAGAGCAACTGCGGGACGTTCGTGATCGATGACTTCGGACGACAGCGTTGTGCCGTTGCCGATTTGCTCAACCGCTGGATCGTGCCGCTCGAAAAGCGCTACGACTTCCTCAACATGCCCAGCGGCAAGAAGGTGCAAGTGCCGTTCGATCAGCTCATCATCTTCTCGACGAACCTCGAACCGAGGCAGCTTGTGGACGGAGCGTTTACTCGCCGGATTCCCTACAAGATTCAGGTCATCGATCCGACCGAGGCGGAGTTTCATCAGATCATGCAGCTCGTCTGCCCGCACTTCGGCTTCGTGTATGACCGCGACGCGATCGAACATCTGCTCGCCAAGCATTACCGCCCCACCAATCGCCCGTTGCGTTCCTGCCAACCGCGCGACCTAGTGCTGCAAGTTCGCAACTATTGCACTTATCACCGGCTCCCAAAACGACTGACTCCTGAAGCGTTCGACTTCGCGGTCAGCAATTATTTCTCGGTGATGTGAACCGCTGGCGCTAGCCACGGGCCTCGGTGGATGACGCGAGTGACGCGCGAATCGCCCGACGCTAGCGCCGCAAACGAGAAATGACCTTCCAAACGATTCGCCTACATATTGGCGTCCCACTGTTCTTCATCCGCGGTTCGGCTTTGCCATCCGCGGGCAGTCTTCCCCAAATGTCTGCCCACGGATGGCAAAGCCGGACCGCGGATGAAAGGTGGCGAGTGACGATTGCCAGAGTTCAACAAACGAGAAAACCGTCCGAACGATTCGTCTTCCTTTTGTCTTCCCACTGTGTCCCCTGTCGCGTCTCTGTGGTGCCAAAAATGTTTTGCTTGGCACCACTGTCGCCGATGCCCGCGGATGCTGGTAAGGATGAAAATCGTTTGACGGCGAGCCGGAGGCGTGGGCGAATGCGTAGGCGGATGCGGCCAACGCCTACGCCTTGCCGTTAAACGATTTTCGGAGCAGCTTCAGAACCGATCGAGCAGCGGAGTGGCGCATGCCACCCGGTGTTGTCGAGTTTGCAGTCGCTTCAACTGGACGGATTGCGCCATACCGCTACTAACGTGAGCGCCATTGGGCTGACGTCGCCCCGCTCGCCAACGCGCCAATTGGGGACGAGATCGCAGCGAGATCTACCGACGAGGCGCAGCGAATTGTTCCGGCCGAGGGGACGTTTCCAGGTCGAGCGTTTCGAGCAGCTCGTCGAGGTTCTCGAAGTTCTCGCGGACTCTGACTTTCGCTTTTCGATCGGAGGGGACCATGAACGAGCACATCGACAGCGTCGGGTCGTGCTTGCGGATCCGTTGTGACACGTCGGCGAAGCGGCCTTCAATGCTCAAGAAGATCTCGACCAGGTCTGGATCGAATTGTGAGCCGGCCCCTTGACGGATCATGTCCACGCATTGCTCGTGGGGAAACGCCGGCTTGTAGACCCGTTCGGAAACGAGCGCGTCGTAGACATCGGCAATCGCCACAATCCGAGCAGAGATCGGAATCGCTTCCCCGCGCCGGCCGAATGGATAGCCGCGACCGTCCCAGCGTTCGTGGTGATAGAGCGCGATCTCGTGAGCCATTTCCAGAAAGTTGGCGGCTCCCAATTTCTCTTCGATCCGCCGCAGGCATTGGCTGCTGATCAACGGATGCTGTTCCATTTCACGGCGTTCATCCATCGTCAGTTTGCCGGGCTTGAGCAGGATGTCGTCCGCGATGCCGACCTTGCCGATGTCGTGCAGCATCGCGCTGATCTCGATGTGCTGGAGGAAATCGACCGTGATCGCCGCCTGATACTTCGGATGCTTCTGCACGGCCTCGGCCAGAACGCGAGCGAGATGTTTCATACGCCGCAGATGTTGTCCGGTTGCGGGATCGCGGCACTCGGCTAAGTGTGCCAAGCCAAACATGACGGCCTGTTGCGTGCGGATCAAATCGGTGCGTCCCTGCTCGGCCTTGGCGGCCGCTTCGGCTTCGCGTTTGCGGGCAATGGACTTCAGACACTTCGTACCGATCCACAACGTCGCGCCATTGGCGGTGATGGCGACCAGCAATCCGAGGCTCACCACCCAGCCCGGACAAGTCTGCGACAACCACATCGCGACCAGGCTGAAACCAAACGCCAGGCTCAGAGCCTGACCGGCCAGTAGACCAGCGACGGCGCGCGCGGTTTCGTCGGTATTGGCTCGCAGGAATTTCACGGTTCAACACCTTCCGTTGCGGGGACACGCCCTGGGCGTCCCAGGCGTCAGCGCGGATCACGACAGTTCTTAGGTCGTCAAATCGTGACGGTCAAAAAAGGTTGTTCGCGGCGACCAGAGTGCTTGGCGAGATCTGCGAACTGTGCCGATCACACCGGTCGAACGGCCGATTGACGCTGAAAAATTCCGAGCCGTACAATCCGCCCCGATCACCCCTCCGCGTCTCTTTCAAGGATGTTGCCCGTGCCCTGCAAACTCATTATCGACGCCGATCCGGGCATTGGAGATGCCCTCGCGGTTGCGATCGCGCTGCTGGACCCGGATGTGGATTTGATGGCGGTCACTGCCACGGCCGGTTGTGTGTCCGGGCCGACGGCCTCGCGAAATTTGCAGACGGTCATTGAATTGCTCGACCCCAATAAATGGCCGAGGCTGGGTTCTTCTGACGCCGAATTGCCATTGCCCGGTGGAAGCTTGATGCCCGGCTACATCGATCCCGCTTTTCTCAACGGTCGCACGGGACTCGGCGATCAATTCATCCCGGTCGCGGAACTGCACAAGCCGCATGAAGCGATCAAGCTGATGATCGAACTGGTGCGACAACACCCGCAAGAGATCACGCTACTGACGCTCGGCCCGCTGACCAACGTGCTGGCCGCGCAGGAACTCGATCCCGAATTCTTGTCGTTGCTGCGTGAGATCGTTTGCCTGGGTGGCTCCATTGCGGTCGGAGGTGATGCGACCGCCGCAGCCGAATTCAACGTCTTCGCCGACCCGGAAGCCGCTCAAGTCGTGTTGAGATCCCCCGCCACGAAGACGCTCGTGCCGCTCGATGCCGCTCAGCAACTGGTGCTCAACTACGATCAATTCGCGCGGCTGTCGGATGTCGGTATCGGCCGCGCCGGCAAGGCGATTCTCGAATGGCTGCAATTCGGACTGAGAGCCTCGCACGAGCATCTCGGTCGCGAAGGTTTTTCGCTGCGTGAGATCGTCGCCATCGCCGCGATTACTCAGGACCGGCTCGTGCATACCACGTCAATGGCGGTCGATGTGGAAACTCAATCGGGCCTCTGCCGCGGCGTCACGGTCTTCGATCGCCGAGCTTGCCGCCGCTGGCGCGATAACATCGAAGTCGTCGATGACATCAATGTCCAAGGCTTGCTCGACTACTTCGGTCGCATGTTGCGGCGGATCGCGTTTTGATTCGAGTCAATAACCCGAAGCGTTAGCGAGGGCGAGCGCTCCACAGGATTCGGAATAAGGGATTCGTCGCGTCCTGAAGCACTCGCCCTCGCTGACGCTTCGGGTTACTTAACTGCTGCCGTTCCCGTTACGGCGAAGGCGCTCGGCGAATCGACATCTGAAACTTCAGATCGGAAATTTGAAATTTCAAATCGAATGAGCTTGGCGACAACGACGGCTCCGAGGGCATGCTCATCAGTTCGACGTTCGTGTCGGACTTACTCTGTTGCGGCTGCGTGGGAGCCGAATCGTCTTCGGCGATGGCTCGGTCGCTGAGATCGACTTGCACCGTCATTCGCTCGCCGCGCCGCAGCACCGTCAGTCGGACCTTCTTGCCGACGGGCGAGAGACTCACCACGTTGATGAGATGGTTCTCATCGAGGATGTCGATGCCGTCGAAGCTCAGGATGACATCGTCTTTCTGCAACTTCGCTCGTGCCGCCGGCGTGTTCGCATAGATCGAGAGGACTCGCGCCCCGCGCGCACGATCCAGCTTCAACGCTCGGGCTTTGGTGATGTCAAATTCTGGGTCGAGCTTCACGCCCAGATAGGCTCGATAGACCTTGCCGTATTCCAACAGTTGATCGACGACGCGGGAGACCAGGTTGCTGGGGATGCTGAAACCGATCCCCTCGTTGCCGCCGCTGTTCGACGCAATCGCCGTGTTGATCCCGATGACTCGGCCGGTCAGGTCGATGAGTGGCCCGCCGCTGTTGCCAGGATTGATCGCCGCGTCCGTCTGAATGAAGTCCTGATTGAGCACCCCCCGATCACCCAACTTCAACGACCGACGCCCCTTCGCACTGATGATCCCGAACGTCACCGATTGACTCAGACCAAACGGACTGCCGACCGCCAGCACGGGATGTCCGATTTCGGCCGAATCACTGTCGGCCCAGCTCGCGGCGGTCAGCCCTTCGGCCACGATCTTCATCACGGCGATGTCCGAGGCTTCATCTTCGAGAACTCGTTCGGGATGAACCTGTCGGCCGTCGGGCAGCGTGATTTTGATCTCCGTCAGCTTGGCCGCCATGATGACATGCCGATTCGTCACGACGTAGTCCCCGCCGACGTGAGTCCCATGCACGATCACGCCCGATCCCGTCTCTTCCACTTCGCCGCGTAGGACGGTGCGGTGGATGCTCTCGATATGCACGACGCTCGGCGAAATCTGCTTGGCGATCTTGGACATCACTCGCCCAGCGTCACGCAACGCGTTCGTCCCGCTATCGAGTTCAAAGTCGGCCCCGCGCCGCGGGTCGGCATGTAAGCGATCAAACGCGAGCCAACCGCTGATCAGCACCAACACGCCGCACAGCACGCTCGTGGATCGAACTCGCATGGTCGCTGCTCCGCCTCGGAAAACGGTCCTCTTCGGTTGATCGTCGCAACGCAAGTGCGAGGCGAATGGAATCGCCGTGACGGTCACTCGTGAGAGGCAAGTGATGCCCGCGATGACGAACATGCGAGTCCGGCAGGCCCGGCAGAGTTTTCCGGCCGAATGCCGAATGCCGATGGCCGATAGCCGTTATCCCACTTTTTACCCTCGCGGATGACATCGCGCATGCACCGCCTTCAGCCGCGAGTGTTCGACGTGCGTGTAAATCTGCGTCGTCGAGATGTTCGCGTGCCCCAGCAGTTCTTGCAGAGCACGAATCTCCGCTCCACCCGCCAGCATGTGCGTCGCGAAGCTGTGTCGAAACGTGTGCGGACTGACCTCTTTGCTGCACCCCGTCCGAGCCGCGTACTTCTTCACCAGATGCCAAATCATGATCCGCGTCAGCCCTGTCCCGCGCCGGGTGACGAACAACCAATCGGCCGGGCGGCGACTGACAAGCTGCGGCCGTTCGTGTTCGAGATACGCCTCCAACGCCAACCGCGCGACCGGATTCAACCCGACGATCCGCTCCTTGTTCCCCTTGCCGAGACAGCGGCAAAAGTTCTCTTCGAGCCGGACATCGTTCACTTTCATGTTCGAGATTTCCGAAGCTCGGCAGCCGGTCGCGTACAACAGACAGAGCAACGCCCGATCGCGCAGCGGCTGCCGATCATCCGCCATCGGTGCCGCGATCAGCCGATTGATCGACTCCGGCGAGAGCACCTTCGGCAAATGCTGCCAGAGCTTCGGCGAACTCATCAGATCCGCCACGCTCTCGGCCAAGATCCCTTCCAGCACGAGATACCGAAAGAACATTTTGATCGAGACCAGATGCCGCGCGATCGTACTGGCCGCGAGCTTCCGCTCGTGCAGCCATTGCAGATGCCCGGTCAGCGTGCCGAGATCGACTTGATGGACCGTCGCTGGCCCATGCTCGCAAAACCATTCGGAGAATTGCAGCAAATCGGTGCGATAGGCGGAGAGCGTGTTCTTCGCCATCCCGCACTCGGCCTGCAAGTAATTCACAAACGCCGCCACCTGAGCCGACAGATCCGCCGGCTTGGCGGTGGTGATGACAGTCGATGAAACAGGCCGACGACGTTCGGGCATTCAGCTTCTCCCGAACTCCCTTATCGTCATTCCGCGTGTCGCTCATCGCAGGCCGACGGGTGAAAGCGGGCATTTGTCGGCGACGAAGGTTTCGGTGCGGTTGTCTTGATCGAAACGCACGACCAGCGTTTGTCGCTTCAGCATTCGACCGACCTCGACGACTTCGCCCAATCCGTAGCGCGGATGTCGCACCGAGTCACCGACTGTGAAGAGGGATGTCACTTCCGAATCGTCGGCTTGCGTGCGAAGCAGCGCCGCGCCGGTGGTCAACTTGGATTTCAACGCCACGGCGTCGAGCGTCTTGTTTGAGCCGCGAGAGTCCGCGCTCGAATCGTCGCCTGGTTCATCGTCGGCAGGCTCATCGTCAACCGGTTCGGCAAAGACATCCGATCTCTTGGGGGACGTTGCTCCCTTGGGCGGAGCCGCCGCGCCGAAATCGAAATCCAGCCAGTCGTTGTTCGGGACTTCTTGACTCACCTCATCTTCAAACGGAACGGTGTCCCGTTGTCGGATGGCTCCTTGGCCCTTGATCCCTGACGCCTGCGCGGCGTGATCAATCTCTTCACACTCGATCTCGGTCTCGAACTGGCTGCGGATGGTGCGCACCGGACGACCGAAGGAATAACGCTCGGTCGTCGTGGTCAGATTCAATTGCTTCATCGCGCGGGTCATGCCGACGAAGAGCAAGCGACGCTCCTCTTCGAGAGCCATTTGCATCCGGCGGTGGTCTTCTTGTTCGTACATCGCCCGTTCGTGCGGGATCAGGTTTTGTTCAAAGCCCACGATGTAGACGACCGGGAATTCGAGTCCCTTCGCCGCGTGCAGCGTCATCAGCGTGACCTTGCCGGCGGATTCATCCACCGCGTCGAGATCGCTGACCAGCGAGGTCGTTTCCAGAAACGCTTGCAGCGATCGGTTCTCGCCAACGTGCTCGTCGAACTGCTGAGCGGACAGCACCAACTCCATGACGTTGCCGAGCCGCTGCTGTTCCTGTTCGTCTTCGCTCTCGCGCCAGTCGTCGCCGTAGTTGGTCTCGGACAGGACGGCTCGGAGTAGCTCGGCGACGGGGCCGGTTGCTTTGTCGCGCAGAACCTTCATCACCTCGACGAATGCGAGCAGCGCTTTCGCGGGACCGGCGGAGAGTTCGGGAATCTCTTTCGCATGAGCGGCCGCTTCGAGCAGCGTTAGCTCGTGCT
The DNA here is from genome assembly GCA_046156195.1 of Planctomycetaceae bacterium. Taxonomy (GTDB): domain Bacteria; phylum Planctomycetota; class Planctomycetia; order Planctomycetales; family Planctomycetaceae; genus SXKJ01. The sequence goes on from JBJXEX010000292.1 coordinate 12,412, forward strand.
TATCGGCGAAGCGGATCAGCTTGAGGATCGTGCTCTTGCCGATGCCGCGCGGCGGGTTGTTGATGATCCGCAAACCGGCCGCGCGATCGGCCGGGTTCTCGACCATCCGCAGATAGGCGAGCATGTCTTTGACTTCGGCCCGGTCGTAGAACGCGAGGCCCGCCGCGACTTGATACGGCACATGATTCCGGCCGAGGGCCAGTTCGATCTCGCGCGACAGCCAGTTGACGCGGTAGAAGATCGCGATGTCGGACCATTCCCACACGCCCGCTTCGATGTCGCGTCGAATCTGCGAGGCGATCCCTTCCGCCTCATCTTTGCCGCTCCAGAAGCGGTGCAGCTTGACTTGATCTCCCGCCTCGTTGTCGGTCTTCAGGCGTTTGGCTTTGCGATGGATGTTGTGCTCAATCAACTTGTCGGCGACGTGCAGGATCGCTTTCGTGCTGCGGAAATTTTCCTCCAGCCGCACGACCTGAGCATCCGGGTAGTCCGCCTCGAACCGCAGGATGTTGTCGATCCGAGCACCTCGCCAGCCGTAGATCGACTGATCGGGATCGCCGGTCACGCACAGATTCGGAACGTCGTGAGACAACGCTCGGATGATCTCGTACTGAGCCTTGTTCGTGTCTTGGTACTCATCGACCAGGATGAACTGGTACTGATGGTCGAGTTCGCTGCGCAGCTCGGGGTTGGATTGCAGCAGCGTGACGACGTGCATCAGGAGGTCATCGAAATCGACGGCGTTCGATTCGCGCAGCCGCTTCTGGTATTCGGGATAGATGCGAGCGGTGACGACGGTCTTGAAGTCCATCGTCGCCTGCTCTTGCCGAGCGGCCTCGACGATGTCCGCAGTGATGAGTTCGTTCTTCATCTTGCTGATGGCCGCGTTGATCTTGGCGGGCGCGTATTGCGTCGAGTCGAGATCCAAGTCACTGAGCGCCCGCTTGATCAGCCCACGTTGGTCGTCGGTGTCGAAGATCGTGAAATTGCTGTGGAGGCCGACCATCTCGGCGTACTCGCGCAGCAGCCGCGCACAGAAACGATGAAACGTGCTGACCCAAACTCGCGAGCCGGGGACGAGCGTCTCGACTCGATGCGACATCTCCTCGGCCGCCTTGTTCGTGAAGGTCAGCGCGAGCATTCGTCGCGGCGAGACGCCTCGCTCGATCATGCGGGCGATGCGATGCGTGATGACCCGCGTCTTGCCGGAGCCGGGACCGGCCAGCACGAGCAACGGTCCCTCGAAGTGCTCCACGGCTTGTCGCTGAAATTCGGTCAAACGGCTCTGCACAACGGAACTCCCTTTCGCGTTTCGTAGCCGCACTCGCCAGAGTGCGGGGGCTTCTACAGCGGGGGGCTCCCGCGTTCTGGCGAACGCGGCTACTGCGGAGGCTCCCGCGTTCTGGCGAACGCGGCTACGTTTGAAAAACCGGCCGTTCGCGGTTCGCTCCCAACTTGACCGGCGGGACTATAAAAGTTGCCTCCCCTCGGAACTAGGAAGCTCCTGCTATGCCACCTCGTCACCGAATCGTTTCGCTGTTGCCGAGCGCGACCGAAATCGTGGCCGCTCTCGGAATGCTCGATCAACTTGTCGGCCGATCGCATGAGTGCGATTACCCGCCCGATGTGCAGCGACTGCCGATTGTCAGTCGGCCGCGCATCGACATCACGAAATCGGGAGCGGAGATCGACCGCCAAGTGAAGGACTCGCTGCGCACCGGCTTGTCGGTCTACGACGTCGATACCGAATTGCTGCGCGGACTCCGTCCCGATGTGATCCTCACGCAGACTCAATGCGATGCGTGCGCGGTGACACCGCAAGACCTCGAAGCGGCACTGACTCAATCGGACTGCAATCCCAGCATCATTGATCTGCGCCCACAGCAGCTCGAACAGTTTTTTAGCGACATCCACATGGTGGCGATCGCGCTGCACGCGGCCGATCGCGGCCACGAATTGGTCGTTCAACTGCGCGGCGGATTTGAAAGCCTGCGGCATCAAGCCTCCAAACTGCGACGTAGGCCAACCATCGTCTGTCTGGAATGGTTTGAACCGCTGATGGTCGCCGGCAACTGGATTCCCGAACTCGTCGAGCTGACCGGTGGCGTCAGCCTGGGAGCGACTGTCGGCCAGCACTCCCCCTGGTTTGATTGGCAGAAGCTGCTCGAAGTCGATCCAGAATGTCTGGTGCTGATGCCCTGCGGTTGGGATATCGAACGGGGGCGCGCTGAGTCGGTTGCACTGACATCGCATCCGCGCTGGTCTCAACTCGCGGCCGTTCGCGCGGGGAAAGTGTTCGTCGCCGATGGCAATCAGTTCTTCAATCGGCCGGGTCCGAGACTGCTGGAATCCGCTCAGATTCTGGCGGAGATTCTACATCCCGAAGCCTTCAACTTCGGACATCGAGGTCAGTCATGGGAGAAGTTATGAGTTGGTTCCGCAATCTCGGTGTCACGCGCCGCGTCGTAGCCACGTTCGCCAGAACGTGGGTCAGTGGCCGCGCGGCCCACGTTCTGGCGAACGTGGCGACCGTCTTAACGCTCTCGTTGAGCACCCAGTTATTCGCCAGCGAAGTCGTCACCGTCGCCGGCACCGGTCAGAAGACCTATTCGGGAGACGGAGGTCTCGCTCGCGAAGCCGGCGCGGGTGAGCCATACGGCCTGACGATTGGCCCGGATGGCGCGCTCTACTTTTGCGATATTGCCTTTCATGTCATTCGTCGGGTCGACAAAGAGGGTCGCATCTCGACGGTCGCAGGCTCCGGCAAGAAGGGCTACGCGGGAGACGGCGGAGCCGCGACGAAAGCGTTGCTCGCCGAACCGTATGAAACCAAATTCGACGCCGACGGTTCGATGTACTTCGTCGAGATGGTCAACAACCTCGTCCGCAAAGTGGATCCGACCGGAACGATTTCCACCGTCGCAGGGACTGGCAAATCGGGCTTCAGCGGAGACGGCGGACCCGCTCGCGAGGCGATGTTCAATAAGCCACACTCGATCGCGCTGGATGGTCGCGGCTCGCTGTTGATCTGTGACATCGGAAACCAGCGCGTGCGCCGAGTCGATTTGAAAACCGGTGTCGTGACAACCTTCACCGGCACCGGCGAGAAGTCGGTTCCGAAAGATGGCTCGTCGTTCGTCAACGCGGCGGTTTCCGGCCCGCGAGCGATTGAGTTCACATCCACCGGAGATGCGATTCTCGCGCTCCGCGAAGGGAACTCGGTTTATCGGTTGGACATTGCCAAGCAACAGTTCGCGCATCTGGCGGGGACCGGCAAACAAGGCTACGCGGGTGATGGCGGACCAGCTCGCGCGGCCACGTTGTCTGGACCAAAAGGGGTCGCGATCGCGCCGAACGGTGACATCTTCTTGGCCGACACCGAAAGCCACACCGTGCGAGTTCTCCGGCACGCGACCGCGACGATCGAAACTGTGGTCGGTAACGGCAAGAAACATGATGGGCCGGATGGCGATCCGAAGTTGTGTGGACTTGCTCGGCCGCATGGCGTCTGTGTGGATTCGGCCGGCAACGTCTTCATTGGCGACAGCGAGAATTATCGGGTCCGCAAATTGACGCTGCCGTAGTCGAGGCTATGTCGCTTGGTCCAGACTGCGCCCGCAATCCAAGAGATTCTGGCAGGACGTTATTGTCGCACTTGTCGTCTATCCGCGGTTCGGCGTTGCCATCCGCAGGCAGTCTTCCAGAAATCCGCGTTGGCCGGTTCGAGGGGCAACCGGCCAACGCGGTTCGACAAGACACCAACGCGGTTCATTCAAATTTCAGAGCGCGGAAAAAAGCCCCGAGGTGGCTTAGAGCACCTCGGGGCGGAATCTTTGCTGGAGCGGTTCGTTGCCGATTGCATCCAGCCGTTGCTTCAACTCAGGCCGCCAAGACTAGTCCGGGCTGTTGCCTTCGTGACGGGCTCCGTTGCTGGAGTCACCCTTGCCGCAGACATCGACGTATTCGAGCGGTTTGCAATCGCAGTCATCGCCACGATCGCGGAAGCCGAACCCGGCCACCTCAGCGTGCGGCTTGCTCGTATTGGATTCCTTGAACGAGCCACGGATGTTGTACGACTGGTCGATCGCGCCGAAGGCGTTCGAGAGATCCACCAGTTCGGCGTTGATCGAATCACGCACCGAGGCCAGACCAACCACCATGCCCAGAACGGCGATCGTGAGCACCAGGACCAGTTCGGCGGAAATCACAAAGCCCGCTTCGTCGTTGAACAATTTTCGCATGATCTTTGTACCTTTTTTGGAGAGAGAGAGAATTAAACACAGCAGTCCATTCCTGGCTCACGACGACTGGAATCAGCAGCGTCTACTCCCACCGCGGATGAGAGCGTGTCAGGCTTAAACAGCCGAGTCAGGGAGAAGCAGTGGCCATGCCAGACTCGCCAGCCGAGCCGATTGGTTTTGGAGAGGTTGCGTCACCGCTCGGTATTTCCCGTTGTTTCAGCCTGTTGCGGGTTCGCCACGAAGAGCGCACCGCGTGGACTTTGGGAAACGGTCGAAGGCTCGCGTTTGAAATGCTTAGCAATCGCAGCCAAGCGATGAACGCTTTCCGATCAGCCCTCTTAACGAAACGGCTCTTCGAGAATGTTTTCTGGCAACGCGCTTCGCGCTATGAACAACGCGTACGCTTTGCGGGTCACGAATTCGATTTCAACACGCATGGCGGAGAGCAAACAACGAAAAAGCCCCGCGGTGCCAAGGGGCACCGCGGGGCAGATTGGTCGCTGAAGAGGTTCGTTGCCGATCACTTCCAGCAGTCGCTTCAACTCAGCCAGACAAGACTAGTCCGGTCGGTTGCCTTCGTGGAGCAGGCCGCTGCTGGAGTCGCCCTTGCCGCAGACATCGACGTATTCGATCGGTTTGCAGTCGCAGTCATCGCCGCGATCACGGAATCCGAAGCCAGCCACCTCGGCGTGCGGCTTGTCGGTGTTGGAATCCTTGAACGAACCACGGACGTTGTAGCTGGTGTCGATCGCACCGAAGGCGTTCGAGAGATCAACCAACTCGGCATTGATCGCATCACGCATCGAGGCCAGACCAACCACCATGCCCAGCACGGCGATCGTCAGCACCAGGACCAGTTCGGCGGAAATCACAAAGCCGGCTTCATCGTTGAACAGTTTTTTCATGATCAGGGAACCTTGTTTCAAGTGGAGAGAGGGTTAAGAACTTCGGTCCAAACACCTGACTGACGACAACTGGAATCAACAGAGTCCACTCTCACCGCGGTTGAGAGTGTGTCAGGCGTGTTGGCCCGCAAGAGGTCATCGCAGCGACCGTGCCTGGCCGATTATTCCGGTTCCGCATGAAGAGCAGATAACCGTCGCTAAACCGTGTTATCGCAATAGGTTTAGAGTCTTCTCCGAGTCTCATTATGCAAGACTTTGGCCAACGCGAGCAGAATGAGCGCTTCTGAATCTTGTCGAAACGCCAAGACGAACCGAGCCGTTCTGATTGGCCGCTTAAACAAAACCTGGATTTCAGTTGGCTTTACGACGGCGTGATTCATCCTCTGAACACGAGCGTGTTGAAAAAGTCGTTTAACCGCCACGCCATCGGCGTGCGCGCGAACGTAAGTCGTCGGTCCACGATCCGCCCACGCCGTTGGCGTTGGGGTTAAACATCGCGGCGGAGCCGCAACCAAATGTACCCCGAAGCGTCAGCGAGGGAGGATCCTCCCTCGCTGACCACGGCCAGCGCGTATCAAAGTTGTTGACCAGTGAGGACTTCCGCCAGGAAGTCGTCGTTCCAGCCGGCGATTTGCATTTTTCCTCGCAAACTTTCTTTGAGCGGATGGTGCTTGAGTCGCGTGATG
>JBJXEX010000304.1:0-39947 GCA_046156195.1 Planctomycetaceae bacterium
TCGCCAGAAGTCAGTGACCTACGCCGACGGTCACACATTTCGCTTCGCGACCGACCACCTGCTGCAAGCGTTTGAGTTTTATGGCTTGGGGTAACGTCAAACGGAAGTTTCTGGCGATGCAGCAACCAGCCGCTTTTGCTCGCAACGAGACGCATCTTGACCGCGAGGGTCTTCGATGTGCCGACACAAACCGTTCCTTGTGAATCGTCACAATCAGAAGAGTAGCCGAAGCGGGAATCGAACCCGCACGCCCCTTTCGGGACCCAGGATTTTAAGTCCTGTGCGTCTGCCTATTTCGCCATTCGGCCGGAAGAGGGGCGGATGCTAACAGTGCATTGAGAGGGTGCCAACCAACTTCTTAAACACAGAGACGATCTGAAAAGAACAAGCAATGACGACTACGTCACTGCGCTTTCCACGCCTGTGTTGAAACTTGTGGGGCACGTGGCTCGCGTGTTGGATCGGTTGCTGAATCCGTTGTATGCGGGCCGCGTGCGCCACGGAAACTGTGGTGTCGCAGATATTCTCAATCGCCGGTCAGCCCTTTTGCGAGTCGATTGAGGGCTTCGTTTTCGATCTGTCGGACTCGTTCACGTGTCAGGCCCAATGCTTCGCCGATTTCTTTGAGCGTCTTCGGTTCGGAGTCATCAAGGCCGAAACGCATTCGTAGGATCGTCGCTTCGCGAGGGTCCATCGTCTCCAACATTTTGTAGACGTGCGTGAGATTGTCAGTTTCAACCATCTCTGCTTCGGGGCCTTTTTGGCGTTGGTCGGCGACCATCTCGCCCAGCGACCAGCCGTTCTCTCCGGTGTCGGTTTGCGGAGTTGAGTTGTAGAGCTGAATCGCCTTTCTCACGATTCGGAGTTTCTTCTTCGGCAACTGCAACACGACCGCAATCTCTTCAGGTGTCGGCGGACGTCCGAGTTCATCGGTGAGTTGAGCGGTCGCTCGTCGCCACTTGGAGAGTAGTTCGACCATGTAGGCCGGTACGCGAATGGTGCGGCCCGTGTTGACCAATGCTCGCTTGATGGATTGCTTGATCCAGTAGCTGGCGTAGGTGCTGAAGCGCGTTCCCATTGTCGGATCGAATCCCTCGACTGCGCGGAGCAATCCGAGATTCCCCTCTTCAATCAGGTCTTGCAGCGGCAGCCCTTTGTTTCCGTAAGCGCGTGCGATATTCACAACCAAACGCAAATTGGCGCGAACCATTCGGTCACGAGCTTCGTTGCTGCCAGCCGTGATGGCACGGGACAGCTCCTTTTCTTCATTGGCTGTCAGCAGTGCCGTCTCGTTGATCTCACGGAGATAAGTCTCCAACGGATTTTGAACGCGGCTTGGGCTGTGTCGTCTGGGAGATGTTGTCGTAGGCATGGAGTTCCTGCTGTTCTTCGGGTTGGAGTAGCGTGGAAGTGGCAGGTCAAACGTCAGAGTTCAAACTTCAGCACCTGACGCGGAATGCAGGCCACTCGAACTCGATGTTCGATCGTGTTCGGGCCAAACAACGTCGCGATCCGTGCGGCAATCCAAATGAGGTATCGACGGAGCTGGTGAGACTTCTCAAAAAGAACAGGCTCGGTTGAGAGGAACAGTCCTGACGATGCGGCAAACAGAGCAGTCGTAACGGGCAGTCTGAATGCTCCGTCATGCCGCTCAGGTTTGTCAGGCTTACTTGTGCTGGCGCGATCGTTCCAACCGTCGTGACGATCAATCTTTACCAAGTCACAAAAGGTTTGAATCACAGGTCAAACAAAAAGGCCCCGGTGAGAAACTCACCGGGGCCTTTATTGATCTTCTGTCGGTAGGCACGACCGGGATCGCGCCGTACCTATTTAGTCTTCAACTATTCTGCGGCAGGCGCATCCGCTTCAGCCGCTGGGGCCGGAGCTGCACCCAGTGCGAAGAGCGGTCCAGCGCCATCGCCCATACCACCCTTTAGCTCTTCGCGAGCAACTGGTTTAGCCGGAGCAGCGGCAGCACCGCCGCCACCAGCACCAGCGGTCTCTTCTACCTTCAGCTCGCCAGTCAGCTTGCGGCTGAGTCCGATCTTGCGATCGTCGGTGTCCACGCGCAAAACGCGGACTTCCAACTCGTCGCCGACTTTGACCAAGTCTTCTGGATTTTCGACCTTCTGCTCGGAGAGTTCCGAGATGTGCAGCAGACCTTCGAGTTCCGGAGCCAATTCGACGAACACGCCAAAGTTGGTGATCTTGGTGACCTTCCCTTTGACAACTTCGCCTGGTTGGAACCGAGACGGGATGTCGGTGGCCCAAGGATCGCTGGCGAGTTGCTTCAAACCGAGAGCAATTCGTTTACGTTCTTGATCGACCGAGAGAACTTGGCATTCGATCTCTTGGCCCTTCTTCAACATTTCGCTGGCGTGCGAAATCTTGCGAGTCCAAGACATATCGCTGACGTGCAACAGTGCATCGACACCCTCTTCGAGTTCGATGAACGCACCGTAGTTCGTGAGATTGCGAACGGTTCCCTTGACGTTGGCACCGGTCGGGTACTTCGCGGCGACATCGTCCCAAGGATTCGGCAGCGTTTGCTTCATACCGAGGGAGATTTCTTGCTTCTCTTTGTTGATGCCGAGCACGACCACATCGACCTTGTCGTTGATTTGCACGAGTTCGGTCGGGTGATTGATCCGCTTGGTCCAGGACATCTCGCTGATGTGAACGAGACCTTCGATGCCATCTTCGAGCTTCACGAACGCGCCGTAGCTCATGACATTGACGACCTCGCCATTGATGCGTGAGCCGACCGGGTACTTCGATTCGACCGCGTCCCAAGGACTTGGGAAACGTTGCTTCAAACCGAGAGCGATCTTTTCTTTCTCGCGATCGACGTGCAGCACCATGACTTCGATCTCGTCATCAATCTTGACCATGTCGGTCGGATGATTGATGCGGCCCCAGCTCATATCGGTGATATGCAGCAAGCCGTCGATGCCACCCAAGTCGACGAACGCGCCGAAGTCGGCGATGTTCTTGACGACACCCTTGCGAGTCTCACCTTCCTTGAGTTCCGAAAGCAGGTTTTGCTTGAGCGTCGTGCGGCGATCTTCGATCAACTTGCGGCGAGAAACCACGATGTTGCGGCGAGCTTCGTCGATCTTCAGGATCACGCACTCGATCTCTTTGCCGATGTAAACCGCGATGTCTTGCGGACGGCGGATATCGACTTGGCTGGCAGGCAAGAAGACGTTGACGCCGATGTTGACCAGCAAACCACCCTTGATCTTGCGAAGGACCATCCCTTTGACGACGTCCCCTTCGGAATGATTCTTGATGACCCGTTCCCATTCGCGAACGCGGTCGGCTTTGCGCTTCGACAACATGATCAGGCCGAAGTCATCTTCGACTTCTTCGAGCAATACGCTCACTTTATCGCCCGGTTTGGGCGGGTCTGTGTCGTCCCATTCATCCAGGGTCACAACACCTTCGCTCTTGTAGCCAATATCAACGAGCACCTCATCGCCGTCGATGCGGATAATCGTCCCTTCGATGATCTGATTTGATTCAAACGTCTGTGTGACGGAACCATAAATGCCAGCCATCTCATCGGCGGAGGCACTATCGAAGTCGATGTCGGAAAGATCGAAGGCCAGTTCCAGCTCTTCGTCGGCCACGTTGAATTCACGAAGGAGGTAACGATCAACCATAACTTACTTCTACCAATCGCCGTGTTCTTCAGGAGCTAGCGCTTCAAAAGCACTCCCTCCAAACAGCGGCCCAATCGAGACACGCGCCGTCAGCCGGTTTGCACGCTGCAACCGGTAATTCCCGACCTGCGCAAGAGGGCGGACTATATACGACGCTTTTCCTAAGCGGCTAGCGAAAGACCCAGCCATTCACCGGGACTTGGCAGGAATCTCCGCACTTCCGTGTCAGGGAACTTGAGCCGATTTCGGGATTTTTTCCTGAAATGAGCAAGTTACTTCGGGAACGCTTCGATGACTCACGAGTCGGCTTGAGGGAACTTCGTTTCGAGGTTCCAAATGTGATGACCGACATGACAACGAGGTGTGTTATGCGGATTTTGGTGGCATGGGACCGACCCGAACAGTTGGAGTTACTCGAGCTGTATTTAGGGCTGGGTGGCCACGAAATGACTTATTCGGTCGATCCCGACGAAGTCGTAAAGTACGCGGAGGAATCGCTGTGGGACATTGTCTTAATGCCCATCACGCTTCCTGATGTGGCTGGTGGTTATGAAGTTTTCTCACACCTCAAGCGGATCAGTCCTGGTCTGCCCGTGGTTGGTGTCTGCGAGCCACAAGAGGTGTACCGCGTTGTCCAATTCGTGGCGAACGGCATGGCCGCTTACATGATTAGGGACACGAATAGCGACTACCTCTTCATGATCCTCAACGTGCTGGAGACGGTCGTTGAAGCTGCTCGTGCCGTGCGTGAGAAAGAAGTCTTGGAGCAATTGCGCGAGGAAATCAGCGCCGTTCGCAAGTTGCAGGAATCAATGATCCCGCAGGAAATCGGTGCTCCGCCCGGCTATCAGATTTGTGCGAGATACGAACCGGCGCAGATTCGAGTTCTCGGCGGACGACCGGTAACGATGGCTGGCGGGGACTACTACGACGTCTTTCAACTCGATGACAACAGCATGGTCTTGATCGTCGGGGATGCGTCGGGGCACGGCATGAAGGCGGCGATGTCGATTCTCGTCATGCACACCTTGGTCCGCATGATTCGGACGCAGCGTTATCAAGACACGGCGGCCTTTGTCGCAGAGATCAACAACCAACTTTCACAACAGGCAATCGTCAACGACGAAGGGGGCTTCATCACGTTGCTGTATGCGATCCTCAGTCATGATCGCCAAGAAATTCAGTGGACCTCTGCCGGACATCCGCTGCCGCTGATTCAAGACCTCGACACGGGCGAAATCCGACCGATGTCTGACAAAGACCCCAGCGGAATGCCGCTCGCGATCGTGCCGGACATGGAATACGAGACCACGGTTACAAAGCTACCTAAGCGATTCCGCCTGTTGTTCTACACGGACGGTTTGGCTGAAGCGTTCCCGTCGGACGATCCTGGCGAGGTCAAACAATTCGGCGAGCAAGGAATCACGCGAACGTTGAAGGAGTGCGGCAACTCCTCGCTGAATGAAACAATGGAGCGGCTGTTTTGGGAGTCGCAATACTTCACTCATGGTGCGGGACGCCATGACGACACGTCGATCGTTCTCGTCGAACGCTTGCTGGCTTGAGAAAGCGGCCAATAGACTCGCTGGGCACGATGAGGCTGGCGTCCTTCATGATAAGGACTGCGGCCTCATCACGGATCATTCCATTCCCACCCACGAGGAGGCCCGCCGTGTCCCAGCAAAAACTCTCCCGCCGTGAATTGCTCGAACGCTCGATGTTCGCGACTGCTGCCGCTGTCGCCGCTCAACACGCCAATTTGCCGGTTGCCTATTCACAAGGTGTCAAAAGCCCGAACGAAACCATTCGAGTCGCAATCACCGGAGTAAACGGTCGCGGTGGGTCGCACATCTCCGAATTGAAGAGCCGCAGCAATACCGAGATTGCCGCGATCATTGATGTCGATGAAGCGGTCGCCGCGCGAGCGATCGCCGGAATCGAGAAGGACACTGGCAAGCGACCGCTGTTTTTCACCGACATCCGCAAGGCGCTCGAAGACAAGTCGATCGACGCAGTGAGTGTCGCGACGCCGAATCACTGGCACTCGCTCGCCGCGATCTGGTCCATGCAAGCGGGCAAAGACGTCTACGTCGAAAAGCCGGTCAGCCACAACGTCAGCGAAGGCCGCCGCTGCGTGCAGGTCGCTCGCAAGTACAAGAAGATTTGCCAAACCGGAACGCAAAGCCGTTCTGAAAAAGGGATGCGTGAAGCGATCGAGTTCGTCCGCAACGGCGGCATCGGCGAGGTCAAACTCGCGCGCGGCCTCTGCTACAAGCGACGCGGCGCGATCGGCCCACGTGGAACCTACGAGCCGCCCAAGACGCTCGATTACGATCTCTGGTCCGGCCCCGCACCGATCAAACCGGTCACGCGCCCGAAGTTTCATTACGACTGGCACTGGCAATGGGAGTACGGCAACGGCGACCTCGGCAATCAGGGCATCCATCAAATGGACATCGCCCGCTGGGGCTTGCAGGTCTCGGATATCGGCCAAGGGGTGCTCAGCTACGGCGGACGACTCGGCTATGAAGACGCCGGCGAGACCGCCAACACGCAGGTCTGCATCCACAAGTACGGCGACAAGCGGCTGGTCTTCGAGGTTCGCGGCCTTCCGACTCCCAACTACAAGGGAGCGAAGATCCTCGAAACCGACGAGAACAAAGGAGCGGGCGTCGGCGTCATTTTCTACGGCAGCGAAGGCTACGTCGTCATGCCGAGCTACTCGTCGGGAGTCGTCTTTGACAAGGACGGCAAGCTCGTGAAGGAGTTCAAAGGGGGCGGCGATCACTTCGGCAACTTCCTCGCCGCCTGCCGCAGCCGCAAGCACGAAGATCTTCATGCCGACATCCTCGAAGGGCATCTGTCGAGCGCATTGTGTCATCTCGGCAACATCTCATACCGCTTGGGCGAGCAAATGCCCGTCGCCGAGATCAAGCAACGGCTCGTCGGAGATGCGGAGGCTCTCGAAACCTTCGGCCGCTTCTCTGAGCACCTCGTCGAAAACAAAGTCGATGTCGCCGCCACGAGGGCGTACTTCGGTCTCGACCTGACGCTCGATGGCCAGAAAGAAATCTTCACCGGCTCACACGCCGATGCCGCCAACCCAATGCTGACTCGCGAGTACCGCAAGCCGTATGTCGTTCCGTCCGAGAAAGACGTCTAACCGCTGCGGAAGCTGACGAACAAATTCCAGCCGGACGTCGCAAGACGTCCGGCTTTTTTGTCGGTTCTTCAGAGTGCTGAGACCACCAGGTAGCCCACCCATAGGAGATTGGAACCGCGGGACTAAGAGTTACGGGGAAATTTTCATCTGCCGATCGCCTCAGTGAACCGCACGCGGCCGAGGTCGCAAATTTTGAATGCGGCGCTTGATGCCAACGCCAAACGATCGTGATGAAATCACCTGCCAAGTTGGGACTGCGTTGGCCATCCGGCCACGTCACGGGCAGCGCTTTCGCCGGGACGCTTTCTCGATCGAGGGGACTGCGTCGGGCGTCTTGCAATTCGTCTCGCCGTAGTCGATCTCGACCTTTCCGCAATCGGGCTGCGAGCCAGCAGGCCGGTCAAATAACAGCCGACGAAGTGGACCGGCCCGTCCTTGAGCAGTCGCTCGGCGTCGGCCCGCGTCAGCTTCTCCGGATCGGCGACCAGCAACGCCAGGACGCGAGCCTCGGCGTTCTCCGTCTTCCAGAGTTCCCTCGCGAGTGCGTGATCGACCTTGATCTTCTTCTGCAGCTTGGCAAGCTCCGAGGTCAGCACGCCGAAGACGTTGTCCCCCGATCCGTGCCGCTGGTAGATCGCAGCCGTCTGCGGTTTCCCCAGCTTCTTGAGCGTCGCCAGAATTTCCTGAGCGTTCATCGCTTCTTCCTCTGCCGATTGGTTTCATCCCGTCGATCAGAAGCAATTCTCGCCCGGCAGCTCCGATGCCTGCCGAATCCAACTTGCCAGAAGTTCCTCGTCGAGCAGGTCGTTCTCGAAAATGTGCAAGTAACGCACGGCCTCTTGCTTGGACTCGACCGGAGGAATTGGCGTCAGCGACATGCCGCGAAAGAACGCCACCTTGATGTACTTCGTCAAGCAATGGAGGCCGAGGAACCAGCCTTGGCCCTCGATGCCATAGAAGGGGGAGTTCCACCTCACGGCCTTACGCACGTTGGGGACGGTTCGCACGATGAGCGCGTCGAGGCGGCGTCCCACGTCCCGTTTCCAGCCCGGCATGGCCGCGATGTAGGCCTGCACCGGAGCGTCGCCGTCGGCCTTTGCGATCTGAGGGTTGCCGCCGGAAAGAAGAACGACCCCCTTCTCGTTTTTTTGCAACGTGGTCGGTTTGGCGTTCGGCTTCGCCATGTTCTCACTCCTCATTCACTCTAATTTGCATCTGGTTGAACCGATCGTTTCGAAAACAGTCGCCGAAGGGTTTCGCCTTTCCACATCCACAATCCCGTCAGGAGAACAACAGGCAGAAAGGCATACCGAAAATTGTCGCGGTACTGCTCAACTTCCGCAGGCGATCCGTAAACGAAACCGATCAACGTGCGGCAGCGGTTGAGCGTTCACTCGGGATTCCTCCCCGGCTATTCGACCAACCTCGTTTGCTGGACCTCAATGGTGATGTGTGCCATTTCTGGATGCGATCGCAGTTGTTCGCGGTAGTCCTCGGCGGTGTGCGGTTCGCGAGTCTCGATCCGGGCGAGGCCAGCGAAGCGCGAGCGGCCGACTCGCCAGACATGCAGGTCGCTGACACGCGAGTGCCCGTCGGCTTCGAGGGTGCGACGAACCTCGGCGACAAGCGGGTGATCCATTTCGCGGTCGAGCAGCACAATGCTCGTCACACGAATCAGGCTGAGGGACCAGAGCGCGATCAGGGCGGCACCGACCACACCCATCAGCGGGTCGAGCCAATTCCAACCCCACCACTTACCACCCAGCAAAGCGATGATCGCCAACACCGACGTCGCCGCGTCCGCGAGCACATGCAGGTAGGCCGCTCGCAAGTTGAGATCGGGATGCGCGTGGGGCGAATCGTGATCGTGATTGTGACCGTGACCATGACCATGCAGCGCGGCGTGAGTGCCATCGCCGAGCAACCAGGCGCTGATGAGATTCACCAGCAGACCGATCACGGCCACGATCAAGGCTTGGTCGTACTGAATCGAGCGTGGCGCAAACAGTCGTTCCAGCGACTCGGCAACCATTAGCACCGCGACGAGGCCCAGGATGATCGCGCTGGCGAAGCCTCCGAGCACTTCCATCTTGAAGGTTCCGAACGCGAAACGCTGGTCGCGGGCGTATCGGCGAGCCAGCCAATAGGTCGCCGCCGTGATTCCCAACGCGGCCACATGCGTGCTCATGTGCCAGCCGTCGGCCAGCAACGCCATCGAGCCGTACCACCAACCGGCCGCGATCTCGATGACCATCATCACCGCCGCCAGACCGATGACCCGCCATGTGTTTCGCTCGGCCAACGGGTTGCCGGTGTCGAAGACGTGCGCGTGTGTTGGCGGAGTCGGATCAGAGACGGACATCAAGAACCTCGTGCGGATTGCAAAGCAGATCGCTGGGCGATGAACGGCGAAGAATCGGATTCACCAATGGCACAACCCGAATTGGACCGATCCGCAAAACCGAGCCGAGGCCGAGACCGCTATGAATGCTGTTATACCCCGCGGGTGCGACTGGCACTTACCCGAAGCGCAAGTTTTGAAATTGCGAGCTTTGAACACGGCTCCGCATCGCTTTGTCAATTTCTCAGGTTGTCTTCATTCCTTTGACCAGATTCCTTTGATTCATGAGGCGAACCTGTGTCTAAGGATTTTGATCAAAGGAATCTGGTCAAAGGAATGAAACGAAGGAATTCGGACCTTTGCCTTGGCGTCGTGGTCGAATTTGTTCGAAAGAGCGCATCTTCAAAACTTGCGCTTCGGGTTGGTGTGGCGGCTTCACCAAATGTGTCATTGCCGTCCGCTCGCGGTAGACCTGAGAGGCTGTGAATTCTTAGGAGCCGCACGGATGGCAGCGTCGGAGCACGGAGGAAGACTCCCGCCCATCAAAATCGGGTGTTGATGTTGGACGGGTTCTGACAACCGCCCCTCATAGTCGCGGCTCAAAATCTTCACAGCCACGACAAGCGAGGTTCACGCGGAGGTCGGGGCGGTCGCTTGCAAGACGCGATCGAGGGCTTTGGGTTCGCCTGGAACGAAGCAGAGATAAACGACTCCGCGTTCCGACCAAGCCGCCACGCTGACCGGACTGCCGCCGCGCTGCGTGTACTGGAACCAAATCGGCCGGACGAGCAATTCGGGGGGCGGATCGCTGACGTTGGACTGTCGTGTCATCAACAGCACGCCGCGCGTGGAGGTCTTGCCAATTCGGAGATCGAACGCGACCCAACCGGCCGCTTCGCGCGAACTGGGTGGCGTAAACCAGTGCGGGACCGACAGGCCCTTCACTCGTTGCCACATGACGGGGAGCGGTGGCAGCTTGGAGAGGTCATCCACTTTCATCAGTCCGGCAGAAGTCAGCGGCGTGTGATCGCACAGAGTCTGCATCGAAGTTCGCGGGGGATTCAGCGTCTGCCACAACCACGATCCTCCCGCGACGCTGACGAGCATCATGGCTGCCACCGAAATCCACCACGCGCGGCGTTGCTGCCGGCGCTCGTGACCGCTGCCGGTGCCGCCGGTCGCTGCCGCCTGCGGTTCGACTTGGGTGGAACGGACATCCGCCACACATTGAGCCAACAACTGCTCGCGCAAGCCGCTTGGCACGGGGACGTCTTGCATGACGCCGGAGATCCGCAGGTCAGCGGCGCGGCGGGCTTCCCACTTCATCCAACAGACGGAGCATTCTTGTAAGTGTTCGCGCGCGGCGAGCACATCGGCGTCGAGCGGCTCTTCCGGCAACGGATCGAGCCACACGACATCCAACCGCTCCAGAGCAGTTTCACAGGTCAGCGGTTCGGATTGGGGAGGTGTCATGGCAATTGGCGGGCGAGTGGTTGAGGCAATTTCGATTCGTCGGCGTCACGCGACAAACGGCGACGAAGATGTTCTTTGCCGCGTGAGAGGCGGCTCATCACCGTCCCCAGCGGGATCGACAGTTCGGCGGCGATGTCCTGGTAACTGAGTTCGTGAAAGTAGAAGAGGACCAACGGAAAGCGGAACTCCTCCGGCAGATCGTTGAGCGCGGCTTGCAGTTCTTCCGAATCGAAGCCGTCCGGTTCGTGGTGCGAGCAACTCGGTTCGGGGAGCGAATCCAACCGCACCGATTGCTTTGCCGCCCGGCTTCGATTGCGAAAGAAGTGGTGTCGCAGGATCGCCAACAACCACGACTTCGCGCTCTCTGTCTGCCGAAGCTGTTCCAGCTTCTGTTGCGCCGTCAAGAACGTCTGCTGAGTCAGGTCTTCCGCGTCGGCCACCGAACCGGTCAGACGAAACGAAACTCGGTACAGCAATTCGTAATGCTGTCCGATTAACTCGGCCACACGCTGTTGACGCTCAAGAGTGTCCATGACGGTGCGGGAGAAAGAGTCGTGATCGCCGGGCTTATTCCCGGCTGGAGGAGGAATTGGACAAGAAAGTCACCAACTCGGCGGCAACCAAGTGGGCGGCAACGTAGCCGCCTTCGCTCCGCGTGACGAGCCAAGGAGCCGTTATCGTCGCCGCAACCTCATGAGAACCAACCACCGATGGAACGTCATTCTGCTCCTTTGATTTCTTTGATGGACTGGGCACACTGGGACATCCAAGCGATCCCCATTGCTGACCGCGACGCCAAGACAAAGGCCCGAATTCATTCGCTTCATTCCTTTGACCAGATTCCTTTGATTGCAATCCTCTGGCTCAGGTTCGCCCGTGGAATCAAAGGAATCTGGTCAGAGGAATGAAGACAACGTAAGAAATTGACAACACTATGCGGAGCCGAGTTCAAATCGCGCAACTTCAAAACTTGCGCTTCGGGTTAGTGTCAGTCGCACCCGCGCGGGGGATATCTCCTGCGACTTGGATGCTCTGTTGGGTGCTCGGCGTTTGTTGTGGATTTGCTCCGCACGCTGTAGCCGACACGCGATCGCATGCGGTCGAGAACATGGTCTCGCTGGAGGACGTGGCGGTTTCGGAATGCGTGGCTCGCGCGGATGGGCGAGACGGGGCCGCTCCGAGTCGTGAGGTGTTGGCGGCCGCGCTGGGGTTGTCTGCCTCATCGTCGGACGTTTGGACGACGGGGCCAGTGGCCGGGGAAGTCCGGCACTTTCGAGTCGTGTTCAAAAGGCCCGTGAGCGTTGGGACGATTTGCTCGCGAGCGGAAACGGTGGCGGTGCTCAAGGACGGAGCCGCGTTGCCAGGCGATCTGGCGGATGACTCGCAGTGGGTGACGCTGACCGGCGGGATGGCTCGGGCGTTGCCGAAGCAAACCGCGGTGCGAGCGATCCGCGTCACGCTGCGACATCACAATCTCCCTTGGGAAGCGGGTCGGCAGCCGTCGGTTTTTCCGGGGCTGTGGTTGCTCAAGGGACGCTTCTTCAATCCGACGGATTTCGGACGCCGCGATTGGGCAGCGGTCGTCAACGAGGACGCGAAGCAAAAGCATTGGGAGTGGCTCGGATATTGGCCGGCGACGCGGCCGGTCGCGGGAGTCTTGATTGGGGACCGCACCAAAGCTCGTAGTGACCCCATTGATGGGGTTGAACGCGACCCGATGAATCGGAGCGAACGAGACCCGATGAATCGGGTCACTACAAGCGATGCGATGTCGATCCGGGTCTTGCCCGCGCGAGCGACGACCGAGACGTTGTGGCATCCGCGCGCGGCGAAGGTCGCGGATTGGAAGTCGGTCAAAGTCCAAAAGGTCGGCGGGGTGCTGGCGTTCGATCCGTCCGTCGCGACTCATGCCGTGCGGCTCGTGACCAATCTGTCGGAGTCGAAGACGCGGGTGAATGATCTTCCCGACGTGATGCCGCTCGTGGCGCTGGGGGATGATGATGTCGCGCCGTCGTCCCGATCGTTTTCGTTTATCGAGCCGGCTCCGGTCAGCTTGTCTTATCAAAATCCCATCGACGGCTTCGTCGCGGTGCGGATCGAAGACAGTGCCGGAAAGCATGTCCGCCGACTGGTCGCGGAAGTGGAACGTGATCGGGGCGAAGTCCGCGAATCGTGGGATCTGCGCGACGACGCGGGGAAGCTGGTGACTCCGGGGAGTTATCGCTTTGTGGGACTGGCTCGGCCGCCGTTGAAGCTGACGTATGAGATGACCGTCTATAACGCCGGCTCGCCGCCGTGGATGGCTCCGGTGGCCGGAGGCGGCTGGTGGATGGCGGATCATTCGCCGCCGACGGCCGTCTGCTCGGTGAAGGACGTGCTGTTCTTCGGAGCCTTCGGGGCCGAGTTCGGAACGCCGCTGATCGCGACTGATCGCGAGGGAAAGAAACTCTGGCATGATCTGCATCAGGGGGTCGAGCGGCTCGTCAGCGATGGGCGGTATGCCTACGTCGTCAACAAAGATCAGATCGTGCGGATCGACCCGGAGCAGCAATTCGCCAAGCAAGTCCTTCATCGCTTCGAGTACTCCGACAAGTTGCCGGGACACTCGACGGGCTATGTCGTGAGCGATCGGAGCGGGGCCGCCGTGCATGACGGCTTGCTGTGTGTGAGCTACAGCGGAGCCTCGCCGCCGTGGATTCAATCCGCTGTGAAGGGAGACGAGATTGACCTCGATCGCTGCTTCCCCAGACCGTTGCCTCGCAAAGTCCATGAGACCGCGCTCACGCCGAACGAACTCGTCTTCTCGACGTTGCAGACGATGACCAGTTCGACGGCGGCGATGATTGGACCGGCTCCCAAGCGTGGTCCGTTCGCAGGGACGCTGATCGTCACGCTGAAACACGAAGTGCCGATCGGCAGCGTGGTGTTGCCTCAAGGCGATCTCGACGTCTGGGCGTTGCGACCGGGGAAGAAACTCCCCGCCGCGTTTGTCCCGCCCGATACGCCGATCGACGAACCGCAGAAGACCGAGAAGCCAACCGACGATCTGGTGAGCGATGTGCTCGGTGATTTGGAGTCGCGGTTCGATCCCGCCGTGTGGGTGCGATTGAAGGGACCAACAAAACTGTCGCCGAGCATTGCCGTTCCCGAAGCGGGATTGATGACGCGAGTGCTGGTATTTACATCGCCGACACTCCGGCAGTTGGATTATGGAATGTTGCTCGATCGCCGCTATCGCAATGCGACGAGCGATGCGAAGTTCATCGCGCTCGAAGGCCAGACGACCGAGGGAGGTGGCTGGCAGATTCGTCGATCGGACAAAGTTCCGTTGTCGTTCGGCAATCCCGCGATCGCCGGGTACGTCTGGCCCGAACCGCGATCGCTGCGCGGCTTCTTGCTGACGAGACCGCTCGAATGGGCGGGGTTCACGGTCGATGTTTGGAAGGGGGCGGAGGACGGAGTGATCGACGCGGCCGCCTTTCGCAATGACGAGCTGTGGCGCGAGGTGCATCGTCATCATCAGACGCGCAATCACATCAAGTTTTCGTGGCACACGAACCGGGTCATCGTCGGTGACTTTGCTGATTCGCTCAGTGTGCGAGCGATCCGCATCCGTGTGGTCGAACCTCCCAACGGAGCGGGCTATCGCGCGGCGGCTCAAGTCAGCGGCGGCTTCGAGAGCTTTCTGACATTCGAGCCGATCGGCAATGACGCGGTGTTGCCGAAAGATCTGGCGCAGCGCGTGACCGTGCTGGAATTGCCGAAGAATGAAACCGCGTCGCTCGCGAAGGTTTTGGGACACATCCCGCTCGGCCATCCGTCGGCGATGACGTTCGATCGCGCCGGACGTCTGTTGATCGCGTGCGATGACGGGATCGTGCGGCTCAACGTCGCCGAGTCACTCCGCGAATCGGGTGATCCGAGCCGCGACTCGAACGATCCGAGCCGCGACCGTCAGGGAGCGGTCCCCGGTCCCAATCAGTCACCACTCCCTAACGGTCGTGGCTCGGGATCGAAGAGTGGCTCGGGATCGGAGAGCGATGCGGCGACAATCATCCCGCTCGCCGACGCTGGCCGACCGCGAGCGATCGCCTTCGATCAGGACGGGTTGTTGTATCTGCTCGACGGCGCGAAGCAGCGAGTCCGCGTCTTTGATCTCGAATCGAAACAACTCGTGCGCGAGTTCGGTCAACCGGGCGGCGCGGTCGGTCCTTATGACTCTCGCGAACTGAGCGTGCCGGTCGCGATGGCGTTCGATGCGGCCGACAAGTTGTGGCTCGTCGAGCAACACTTTCAACCGAAACGCATCAGCCGTTGGTCGAAGATCGGTGAGGTCGAGAAGCAACTCTTCGGCCCGACGCATTACGGCGGCGGCGGGATGCTCGACAGTCGCGACAAAACCGTCATCAATCATTTGGGCATGAAGTTCCGCATCGACCACGCGACCCGAACGTGGAAGCTCGAAAGCCGACTGGCCGCGTATGGCTGTGGCCACTTTCTGCCTGACCGAGTGGTTTATCAATCCGTAGCTCAGGCGGCTCGCCTGAGTTCCCCTAATAAATCCGTAGCTGAAAACGACGCAGGCGAGCCGCCTACGCGACGTTCGTCTGACGAGCATCGATTCCTGGTCGGCGATCGTCCGACTGTCACGCCGTTTGGTGACGCGGGACCGATTTCCGTCATCTGTTATGAACGCAATGGCGTTGCCGTGCCGATCGTCGCTTCGGGAGTGCTCGGCGATTGGAAAGAGTTCTCGCATCCCAAGCAGACCGAACTGCGGCAGCTCGCTAAGGAGATCAACCCAGCGGACACGGCCTTCGTCTGGAGCGACCTCAATCACGACACGCAGGTGCAAGCGGCCGAGGTCCAATTGCTACGCGGCTTCACGACGAACCGAGCACCCTACATCGGCGACGATCTGTCTCTGAACTTCGCGCGGCAACAGGGAGGAGCGCGATTGCGAGTCCAATCGTTAAACGGCAAGCCGGAGGCGAACGTAGCCGCACTCGCCAGAGTGCGGTCGGATGACGTGAAGCGGGCGGATGACCTGAGCGTCCCGCGCTATGACGTCTCCAAGCTGGAGCACGTCGCGGAACTCACCGATCAAGTCTGGGTCTCGTCGCGCGGCGAGACGCTTGTCATGTCTCACAAGCTGCTCGGTCCCGATGGCCAGTTGCTGTGGACGTATCCCGACAACTACCGAGGCGTGCAAGCCTCGAATCAAACGCCGTGGGGCTTCTACAACCGGCCGCCTGGAGTCATCGCCGGTAGCTTTGGGTTGATTGGACAATTTGACATCGCGGGGGAGTCGCTGTTCTGTGTCGGCGGCAACAACGGCGACTACTACGCGATCACCAAAGACGGCTTGCTGGCGGCGGCGATCCTCGGTGGACCACGCGGCTACGGGCGGCGGTTCTTCTCGATTCCCGATTGCGTCCCCGGTCAGACAGACCTCTCCGACCTGCGCAAGACGGTCGAAGACTTTCATGGCCATGTCACCCGGGCCGAGGACGGTCACGTCTATGCGATCGCCGGCAAGAATCATGTGTCGCTCATCCGAGTCGATGGACTCGAACAGATGCAGCGCTTCAACGGCTCGGTCGAAGTGACTCGTGACGATCTGACGCGGACTCAAGATTGGGCGACGACGAAGACTCGCCTGGAACGCTTCCTCGATGACGACGGCTCGAAGCGGATCACCGTCCCGCAGTTCAAGAAGACGCCGACCATCGACGGCGATGTGCTCACCGATTGGCCGGATCAACCTTGGGTGACGGTCCACACGTCGCGCAACGCGCAAGGCAAGGTGATCCAACTGACGCAGTCGCGTCTCGCGTTTGATGCCGAGCATCTCTACGTCGCCGCAACCACGCTTGATCAGTCGCCGTTGGTCAATTCGGCCACCGACCCCGGCGTGCTGTTTCAACACGGCGATGCCTTCGATCTGCATCTGGGTCTCGATCCGCAAGCCACACCGGGCCGCAACGATCCCGCACCAGGCGATGTGCGAGTTCTGATCTCCGCCAACGGCGAGACTCCGGTCGTGATGCTTTATCGCTATGTCGATCCCACCGGAAAGTTGTCGTCCAGCAACACGTCGCGAGTCTTCCGATCTCCCGTCGGCGAAACCCCAGTCGCCGCTTTGAGCCAACTCGCGAACGCGCGGGTGGCGATCGTGCGCACGGACAAAGGCTGGACGATCGAAGCCGCTCTGCCGTGGAAGTCGCTCGGCACAACGGCTCCCAAACAGACGGTCGTGTTGGGGGGCGACCTCGGAATCTTGGAGTCCGATCCGAACGGGCAAAGCACCGTGGGCCGGTTCTATTGGTCGAACAAAAAGCAGGTCACGCTCGGCGATCAACCGGCCGAAGCCCGCGTCTCCCCCAGCCTCTGGGGCGAGTTCGAGTTCCTCGTCCCGGACGCGCTCGACGGATTGCTGGACCCTTAGGAAAGCTCCTGGATTAAATCACCGCGCCGGAACGTGGCCGCCAGTCGCTGCAATGAGACGGGATGACCGCCATACAGCTTTGTGATCGCCGCTGCGATCTCGGTCACGGCTTTCTCAAAATAGGCCGCTTCATTCTTTTCCAACGTCGTCTTGGCTTGAGCAAACTTCAGATGGTTCAAATCTTTCTGAGCGATGCCCAATTCCGCGAGAAGATGCCGTCCCATGAGCATGGCAATGAAACAGGACGCATAGGCGACGAATTCAGGCGCGTTTGGTGGTGGCCTCCGTCGCTTGTTCTCTGCGATGCGAAACAGCAATGTCGCGATGACAACTTGTGCTCCATTCAAGTCATCAGTGAAGATCAAGTCGTAGAGTTTTCCAAAGTGCTCGCGTGACTGATATTTCGCCTGATGCGGTCGCCTTCGCCAAACCGACAGCACGGCCTCCGCGACCGTGGCACTACTAATTTCCGTGGACTTGAGCGAGGCACCGCTGCGGTGTCGGCGGTAGGTGTATCCCAGTTCGGCGACGGCGGCCTCGAGGCCGACTTGTCGTTCGTCGTTGGCTTTCAGATCGCGTAAGTCCACTGGATTCTGACTGTTGGTGGCGTAAGTAATACTCCGAACCAAGTCCGCAGACTCCGTCGGCAACTCATACAGTCGAACGAGCACATAAGTTTTCTCGAGATCCGTGTTCGCCTGAGTCCCTTTGGTGAGCCACGTCAAAGACTGCTGAATCGTCTTGCAAGTCTGGCCGCCATTGATGACTTGCATTCCCTCCACTCGGACGAGGTAGTTGTCGGCTTGCAGAGCGTTGTAGGTGAAGTGGTGGCAGACCAACGTAATGCCGTTGTTGTAGAAGTAGAAATTCCCACGCTCTCGCGGATTCAAGAGCGTGCGGTTGATCGCCAGATTGACGCGATTGCTGGAGACGCCGAGATATCGGCGGACGTTTCGTTCCAGCAGCAAGTCACCGTGGCGATCAAACAAGCCGGCGACTTCATGAACGGGAATCTTTCCAACCAGGACTCGGCAGTAATCGAAATCTTCAACGATTGCCTTGCCGGACAGACGAAGCGTGTCATCCACCTGTTTCGGAGCCAGCAGGAGTCGCACCACGTCGTCGTGGTTGACGTATTCCCAACTCACCTGATCGGGCGGAAAACCGCTCTGGTCGATCAGCCCCTGCACCACATCGTTCCACATCAGACCGTTATTGCAGAGCACGGCTCGGACACGCGGAATGTGGCCATCGCGGATCAGCGAACGAACCTCTTCGATTCGCTGAGTCAGTTGCGGATTGGTCGAGATCGTCGCATCGGGGTCGAACAGATAACGGACGGCTTGGATCAGTTTTTCAACGCCGTTTTGAGGGAAAGTGCTCACCCCGTTGAGGTCGCGTTTGTACTTGCCTTGGAAGAGCGTGACCAAAAACTCTCCGTCTTCGACGTCGCCGGCGTGGATCGCATCGACACCAAAGTCGTGTCCCCCTTCGGTGAGGCAGTCCAGCGTTTCGTCATCCGACAAGTCCAGCGTGGTTTTCACTACTAAGAACACGAAGGTCGTGGACCGTCGTTTGTCATCGTCGTTGCGAATGTTGAGACGCGCGTCGAACTCGCCCGCCAAATCTTCAGAGAGTTTGCGGACGCGCTGGTCGATGATGCCGAGATTGATGCTCATATTGAACTCACCGAGTTGGTTGATGGGCGGAGAATCTTACCACGCCGCTGAAACCCTGACTCGGCAATCGTCATTCTTTCTTTTTCCGTGCGGCGGTCTTCTTTTCATTTGTCAGATCAACGGCTCGGAATCATCGACTCGCGTTGAAATCAGCGACGAACTGGCTATCCCGGAACTGAGTCGGTCAAATCCTTGTGACCAATTTCAATGTCCTCGCGGCGATAAGGTCTCTGTATGCCACACGATCCCCAGATGGACCCGGATCTCCCGAACCAATTCCGGCAGACGAGCCGCGCGGGGGCGGTGTTCCTCGGCCTGTTGTTCCTCGCCGTGGCAGTGACGGCGTTTGCCTGGCTGAGCGGGCCTCGCAAACAGAACCGAGCGTTGATGCCGCAAGGGCCGGCTCCGATCATCGCCGCCGCCGGCTGGGTGAATGGCGAGGCTCCTACGCCAGAATCGCTGGCGGGAAAGGTGATCGTGATCGACGTCTGGGCCACTTGGTGCAAACCCTGCCGAGACGCGCTGCCTCACATGGTCGAATTGCACGAACGGTTCGCCGATCGCGGAGTCGTCTTCCTGGGACTCACGGACGAAGGCGAAAAGAAACTCGATGCCATTCAACGTGTGCTTGGCAATGCAGGTGCCCGGTGGCCCAATGGCTGGGGAGCCACTCAGACGATTCAGGATCTCAATGCCGTCTACCTGCCATCGGTCTATGTCATCGGAACCAACGGGCAAATCATGTGGACCTCAGCCGATCGTGGTGAGCTGTCGGAGATCCTGGAACAGTTGTTGAAGCCAGCCAAGCCAACTTAACTCAATGTTCCTCGAACTCACTTCGCGTTCTTTGCGGCCTTCTGTTCATAACACCGTTTGAAACAGAAGGTCGCAAAGAGCGCGAAGTTGGACAAAGGATTGCGGAGCGACTTGTGTCAGAGTCTTGAGTTTTGGTTGCGATGGAGCCGCAACCCAAAATCCTCAACCGGATTCTTTTGAGGAAGTAGACAAACAGATTTTGACAGGAAAATCGGGGACAGGAAAAATCGGACTCTCAATCAAGGTGAGGACCACGATCAGCTTCACCTCGATTGAAGGTTGAACTCGTCACACTCTCGCTCTGTTTCATTTTCCTGTCCCAAATCTTCCTGTCGGAAATTCCCTTCCAAAACAAGTTATGGAAGCGAAGGAGTCCAATCAAAGGAATCTGGTCAAAGGAATGAAACGAAAGAATTCGGGCCGTATTCTTGGTGTCGTGGTCGAATTTGTTCGAAAGAGCGCAACTTCAAACATTCCGGGGCGGGAGGCCAGAAATGCCGTTCGCAAGTTGTCGAGGTTTGACCATGCTCTTGATGGTGTCGCTGCTGGCAGGCTGCGGCAAAGAAACCGAGCCACCGCCGCCGGACACCAGTGGCATGGCGGGGTCGTATTTCGAGGATTATCGCGCCATCAAATTCAAGGACGAGGTGCAGAGCAATGTCGCCGCCGACGGCAGCATCGGCGACTTGGCGTTTACCGACATCCAAGGGAACCAAGTGTCGCTCAAAGATTACCTCGGCAAGAAACACGTCGTGTTGGTAGTGACGCGGGGGTTCTACGGAACGGTCTGCTTGTATTGTTCGACGCAAACGTCGCGGCTGCTGACCAACTATGCGAAGTTCGTCGAGCGAGATGCGGAAGTCATCGTCGTCTTGCCGGTGGCGACTCCCGAAGACTCGCGCGGGCATAAGAACTTTGTGATCACGGTCACGAACAAACTCGACACGCCCGTCGAGAAGATTCCGTTCCCGATCCTGCTGGATGTGGAATTGAAGGCGGTCGATCACTTGGGGATCCGCAAGGACTTGTCGAAGCCGGCGACGTACATCCTCGACAAGCAAGGGCAGACGCGGTTCGCATATGTTGGCGAGTCTCTGGCGGATCGACCGTCGGTGAAAGCGTTGCTCGAACAGTTGGACTCGCTCAACAAAGAAGCCTCGGACGGATCGGGTTTATGAGCCGCGACTTTCTTAGTCTCACCAGCGAACTGTCGATGCTGAAGCCGGAGTTGATCCAACAATTGACGGCGGAGTCGGCGCGCACGGGCGAAGCTCCCGAGGCGATCATCGCGCGTCGCGGGCTGCTCTCGGCCGTGGAGCTGGACATCGTTCAAACGCTGTTGCGACCGCACGACATCGTCCCCGGTTATGAATTGCTCAACGTGCTGGGACATGGCGGCATGGGGGTCGTGTATCGAGCCAAGCAGAAGACGCTCGACCGCACCGTCGCGATCAAGACGATCCTCGTCAGTCAGATGTCCAACCGCTCGATGGCTGCGCGATTCGAGCAGGAAGCCCGCGCGGTCGCACGCTTGCAGCATCCGCACATCATCGCCGCGATAGATTTTGGTCAACACGACGGCCGACTGTTCTTCGTCATGGAATTGGTCGCGGGCGAAGATCTCGAATCGCGGATCGCGCGGACTCGGCCATCCAACTTGCGCGACGATGGGATCGAGGCGCTGGCGTGGGGGATCGCGCGGCAGGCGGCGTCGGGATTGGCTCACGCGGCGGAACAAGGAATCGTGCATCGCGACATCAAGCCGGCGAATCTGTTGCTCGTCGAGCCACCCGCCGGGTTTCCTCTGCCTCCCGGAATGCCGCTGGTGAAGATCGCCGACTTTGGACTCGCCTTCCTCGCCAGCACCGAGGCCGAAGCCCAAACACGACTGACGGCGGCCAACACGACGGTCGGCAGCCCGCATTACATCGCCCCGGAACAACTCAGCGGCGCGACGGTCGATGCGCGGGCCGACATCTACGCGCTGGGCGCGACCGTCTTTCATCTGCTGGCCGGACGACCGCCCTATGTCGGTTTGTCGCTGACGCAAATCGTGACTCAGAAAATGACCGCCGAGGCCGTGCCGCTGCGTGCCGCTCGCGAGGGTGTCAGCGACGAAACCAACTCGCTCGTCGCGGCCATGATGGCACGCGAACCAAACGACCGAATCGCGTCGTACTCGGAACTGCTCAATCGCATTGACGAACTCTTGTGGTCCTCGAAGCAAGTCACGATGACCGAGCTGCCCGCCGGCACTCAGTCACCCCGCGGCAAATCCACGCATGTGATCCCAGCCAGCACCAATGCGGCAGCTTCCACAGCGGCAACTTCCACAGCGGCACCGATGCTCGCGGAGACAACCGACCTCCCGTTATCACCGCGAGTCAGCGACACCAAGCCGCTGCAAGCCACTCAAGTTTTCGGACAACCGCCACCGCTTGCTCGTGATGAACCGCCGGTCGGTCCGCGTGTTTCACGACGCGCTTGGTTCGCTCTTGCCGGAGGAACGCTCGCGAGCGGCGTCGGTCTGTGGATCTGGTCGAACCGGCGACGCCCGGCCGTCCGCTTGCGACCGCAGTTGCGATCGACCGGTTGGAGCGAGCCACTCTTTGATGGCCGATCGTTGAAGAACTGGCAACCGCGCAGCGGCACTTGGATCTTGGTGGACGATGAAGATGGAGCCAAAGTGTTGTCCGGCAACAATGGAGTGATCGCTCGACGCCTGTCGCGCGGCGATACTCAACCCACTCGGCCGTTGCTGCACTTTGCGATCTCGCTGGCCGCGCGATTGCATCAAGCGAATGCCGTCGAAGTCCATTTCGGTCTGGTGCGTGACGCGGGTGACAACGGCCCGCGATTCGCCTTGCGCATGGAAAAAGAATCCGCGTGGTTGGCCACGCGAGCCGCGGATCGTGGCAGTTCCGAACCGCGCACAACGCCGATCTCTCTGCCAGTCGCGACCAGCCCGGACCAACCGCGAGTCCTGCGTCTGTTCCGAGACGCGACGCACTGGTTCGTGCTCGTCGATGAGCAACTCATCGGCACGCTGCCGTTGAGCGGTTCGCCGGAACTCGCGGAGTTTCGCCTGCTCGCCGAATCCGGCCCCGCGTGGTTTTCGGATTTGGAAGTCGAAGAGCTGGCTGCACCGAACACGGACGGCAAAGCCGGGACGCAGATCAATCTCCAGAGGCAACCGCTCTGATTTCATGGCGACTGCCCATGTTGCTTCACTTGCAGGATTCGCATCAGGCCAGCGTCGCCCCCCGGTTTTGACTGATGTATTCCTGACCTCATCTGTCCCGTGAAGTATCAAGCGAGTGCTATCGAGCCAAGCGTCCTGCGGTTCAACCGCCGGCGATGGGGGGCAACAGGGTCACGACGTCTTCCGAGTGCAACACCGTGGTCGCTGCCTCGCGAGCCGGCACGACGGTCTCGTTCACGACGATCAGCAAGCTCGGTCGAGCTTGGCCCGTGTCCGTCACCAGATGGGTTCGCGCCGTGGCATGAGTGATCGCCAATTGGCTGAGCAAATCTCCCAGATGAGATCCCTCGGGAAGCTCAATTCGTTCATCCGATTGGCCGATGGCGGCGCGGAGTTGCGCCATGTATTGAACTCGCAGTTTCATGTCTCAGTGTTCCTGGCGGGCGGCGGTTTCAGTGCCTGTAAAGAATTGAGCCGCGATCGTGAGGGAGCGGTCGTCAGTCCTGAAAACAACCGCTCCCTCACGGTCGCGGCTCTAAAACTGTACTGCCTCGGACAGTCAGGCTACGGACTACTCGGATCGCTTCCCAGTTGCGTGAGCGGTTGCTCGGCCAGCTTGCCGGCTTCCAACACGAACAACTTCTCGGCCAACGCGCGGGCTTCGATGCGGCTGTGAGTGATGTGCAGTGTCGTCAGGCCGCTCGGCTTTTGAACGGAGCGGAGCAACTCGCAGAGCCGGTCGCGGGTCGCTTCGTCCAAAGCATTCAACGGCTCGTCGAGCAGCAGGACTCGCGGCCGAAACGACAACGCTCGGCCGAGTGCCACACGCTGGGCTTCGCCCCCGCTGAGGTTCGTCACGCGGCGTGCCAGCAGCGGCTCGATCCCCAAGACGTGAGCCAGTTCGGCGACTCGGTCGCGGATCAGCGAGGCCGAGCATCGCCGCACTCGCAGTGCGAACTCCAGGTGCCCGCGAACCGTCATCATCGGGAACAGAGCGAGATCTTGCGGCACATAGCCGACGCCTCGGTCACCCGGTTTCCAGTCCGTCATGTCGCTGCCGTTTAAGAGAACTCGGCCGCTCGTCACGCGACGCAGTCCGCAGATCGCTTCGAGCAGCGTCGTCTTGCCTTGGCCGGTGCCACCCATCAGGACGGCGTAGGTCCCCTCCGGAATCGAGAGGCCGACGTTCGTCAGCGAGAACGGGCCAGAGCGGATCGTCACGTCATGCAGTTCGATCATCGAATCACCTTCGCTCCGATCAGCCGCACCAGGCCGAGCACCCCCATCGCGGCCAACACCATCAGCAACGACACGGCCACCGCCGCTTCGAGTTGTCCGACGCTCAATTCGAGGAAGACGGTCGTTGAAAGCACTTCGGTGCGCATGCGCGTCGCTCCGGCGAAGACCAGGATCGGGCCGAACTCACCCAGCGATCGTGCCCAGGCGATCGTCAGCGCGGCGATGATCCCGCGCCAGGCTTGAGGCAACGCGATCTCCAGAAACGCACGACTCCGCCGACAGCCCAGCGTGAGGGCGACTTGCTCGGCGCGCGCGTCGATTTGATCGAACGTCACGCGCATCGTCTGCACCGCAAACGCACACGCCACCGCGAACTGAGCCAAGACGACGGCTGGCTCGGCATAGGTCACGCGGATACCGAGATGCTCTTGGATCCGCCGTTCGAGTTTCGTGCCTCCAACCGGCAGATGAAACAGGATCAACAGGCTCAGCCCGATGACCAGCGGCGGCAACACGACCGGGATGTCGATCAGCGTGTCGATCAGCCAGCGTCCGCGAAACGAGAATCGCGACAACAGGTATCCCAGAGGCGTCGCCACCCAAATCGACAACAGCGCGGAGATCGAACAAGAGACCAGCGTCAGCCGGATGGCCTGTTGAATCTCCGGCTTGCTCAGCGCGGCGGCGAAATGTTGGGGCGACGTGAACGCGAGATCGGCCGCGAGCATGGCCACGATCAGCAGCACGAAGCTGCCCCCCAGCCCGCCCATCACGACAAAGAACGGCACGTCCGATCCCGCGCGATGATGCCGAGTGGGCGCGGTGGGAAAGCTTGATTTGGCGGGAGAATCATTCATCGTCAGAACACACTAACCCGAAGCGTCAGCGAGGGCGAGCGCTCCACAAATCGGTGATTTCAGAGTCTTGGGGAGCGCTCGCCCTCGCTTTTTGAAGTTGCACACTTTGGGGCTGACTCCGCTTTCAGCCTTCGATTTTCTCAGGTTGCCTTCATTCCTTTGACCCCATTCCTTTGACTGATCGTCCCAATGATGTGTCTGACAAATCGAGTCAATGGAATGGGGGCAAAGGAATGAAGCGTGAAACGGTGCAACTTCAACACTCGCACTTCGGGTTAGTGTGGTGCCCTCTCGCCGAGCCACTGAAATCCCTCGCGGGTGAATCGCTGCTGTGAGGACTCCGCGCGAATCGTCTTCCGCAGTCGTTCGGACGTCTGCTTGTTCGCGGAGTCCTTTGCCACTCCGAACGGCTGCGTCGCGACGGAGCAGGGGATGCCCTGAATGCGAATCGCGTCGAGGAACTCGCCCGATCCCGCCGAGTTGCTGAGATAGGCCACCGCCGCGTCGAGCGAGCCGGAACGCATCTGATTGACCAACATGTCCCCGGTCGGCGTCTGCACCGCGACGTTCTTCATCACCGCCTCCTTCACGCCCCCTTCGTCGAATGTCCGCTGCGTGAGCCAGCCCATCGCACATTGCTTTTCGTGACCGACACCGACTCGCACGCCCGGTTTCGCGAGGTCTCGCAGCGATTTGATGCCGAGCGGGTTCCCCTTCTTCACAAGAATGACCAACTCATTCCGCGAGACGTTGTCGGAGTTGGGAAACAGACCGCGCACCTGATTCATGAACTCCACGTCGCAGGCGAAGTAAGCATCCGGCACCTGCCCCGCTTTCATCTGCGCGACCAGAATGCCGCAGCCGTTGTAGACGGTCGTGACTCGGACCCCTTCGCGTTGCTCGAAGTCTTTGATGGTTGCCTCGATCGCCGGTCGGAGCATCGACCCGGAATACAACGTGATCTCCGGTTGCTCGGCCCAGGCATCGCCGTCCACCGGTTGAAAGCCGAACTCGCGATACCGCAGCAATCCCTTGTCGCGCGCCGCCAGATAGCGAGCGAAGTGAAATGCCCTCGGCGTCTGGCGGCTCGACTTCAGCACGGCGACCGCGACGTGAGCTTGCACCGATTCCAACTCCGGCAGCGCGATCGCTTCCAGTGAGTCATAGTCATGCAAGACCGCATCGAACACGATCCCGGCATCGACCGCTCCGACCTTCACATCGTTGGCCACTTCGTTGACGGTCGTCTTGTAGACCCGCGTGCGAGCGTGCAGCTTTTCCCAATGACCGCTGGCCGTGAGCACCTCGCGCGTGAGCTTGCCGATCGCCGATGCTTCGGAGCTGGCTTGGGCCAATTGAACATCGTCCCGAAACAGGTCTTCCAATCGAGCAATGCGTTTGGGATTCCCTTTCGCCACCGCGACGACCGCCTGCATGTTCGCCAAGGGAAACACGGCCGCTTCGCCGCCGAGCAACTTTCGCTGGCGAGCTAACTCCAAATAGCTGTCGTCCGCCGGCAGATAGAGATCACCGGTGCCCGACACTTCGAGAGACGCGAGCAATGTCTGCGACGGGCCATACTGAATTTGCAGCGGCGTCTGATACTCCCGCTCGTAGTCGCGACGAATGGCTTCCAGCACACTCTTGTTGCTGGCCGCACAATAGATGATGAGCGGCTCGCTCGATTTCGTCGGACCCGCCGGTCGTGGCGAGCGAACCATGCTCAGCACCAAGAGACTCAAGAGCGCGAGCGATGCGAACATCACAATGACCGAACGAGCCACTCCGCCCGCTCGGTCTGAAGTGCGTGGCAACAATCGGCGCTGTGGAAATCGGAGCAGTGAAAATCGGCGGCATCGCATCGCAGGGACCACCACAATTCAGATAAGGCGAGCGGCAGAACTTAAGTAACCCGAAGCGTCAGCGAGTTGGAGAGTTACTTACCGGCAGCCTCCCACCATTGCAAGCACGCGAATTTCCTGTGAGCCTCGACACAACTGCAAACCACACGCGATCCTTGGCCAGAGGCGGGACAACGCGCTGTCACGAGAAGTTGATCCTGTTAGAAACCTCGCACGGATGCCAAACACGATGAGCCATTTCCTGGAGAAGCGCGATCGGTGGGGGAACAGTCTCTCTCTCTGGATGATCTTGGTTGCCATATTCATCGTGCCGCTCTGCTTCTGGTCGCTGCGTCATCTGCGGATGGAAAATGACATCGACCACTGGTTGCCGTCGGATGATCCGAACGCAGTGACGTTGAAGTGGTCGATCCGGCAATTTGGATTGGATTCGGGCGACAGCATCTTCGCGACCTGGGATGACAGCTCACTGCGCGACCCGCGCATCGACCTATTGGCCGATCGACTGGCTGGTAAGCCCGACGAGGATGGGGTTCGTCGCGGTGGTCTGAAACAGGTGGCTCGTGTGGTGACGCCGATGGCCGTGATCACTCGCATGGTCGAGCACGGCGTCGAGCGCGATGAGGCGATCCGGCGGTTGAAGGGAGTGCTGGTCGGCACCGGGGCTTTCAAGATTCGTCTGACGGAGTCCGGTCGGCAGCGATCCAAGGAAGTCACTCGCGAACTGCTGGCGAAAGCGAAAGCTCAACTGGGTGTCGAACTGCAAGTGCTCCCGGCCTCACGCGATTTCGAAGCGACGGAGGAATCGGCATCCGTCGTCGCTGAGGCCGCATCACCTGACTCTCCGGTGATCGAGTTCGATCCAATTCCGCTGCACGATTTTCAACTCCGCTGGAAGGGGAAGTGGATCGGCACCGACCTCTCGAAGCTGCGCGATCTCGCGCTGGATTTGAAGGGAAGTCCAACGACCGAAGCTCCGGCAGGAGTGTCGTTGGTCGAGGCTTGTTTTCAAACGCCCGGTTCGCCGGTGGCGCTGTCGATCGTCTTGAGCGAAGCGGGGGAAGCTGATTTGGCGACAGTGGTCAAATTGATCCGCCAAGCCGCCATTGAGGTGGGCGTTCCTCCGCAGCAACTGCATTTGAGCGGCCGTCCCGTCGCAACCACGGCTCTGAATGACGGCGTGATGTCGGCCCTCTGGAATCGTGGAGTGCCCGCCAGTCAGTTTTGGAGAAAGTCGGTCATTGGGATGTCGGCGCTGATCGGCGTGCTGGTGGCATTCACGATGCTCCGCAGCGTCAAGCTGACGCTCTTGGTGTTGTTCGTGTCGTACTTCACCGTGTTCTTGACGATGGCCTTGGTCCCGGCGACCGGCGGCAGCATGAATATGGTCATGGTGCTGATGCCGACGTTCCTGCTGGTCGTGGTCATGTCGGGAGCCATTCACGTCGCTCACTATTGGCGTCATGCCGCATATCACCACTTGGGGAACGCGGCGGTCGAAGCCTCGAAGATGGCCGGTGCTCCCTGCTTGTTCGCCACCGTGACGACGTCCATCGGCCTGCTGTCGTTGCTGAGCAGCAGCCTGACACCCGCTCGCGATTTTGGAATTTACTCGGCGATCGGTTCGGTGATCGGAGTCGGCGCGGTGCTGTATCTGCTGCCGGCGTTGATTCAATTGGTCCCGTTCCAGCCACCCAAGCCGTCGGACGTCGATGCCACCAAATGGGAGAACTTCGGCCGCTGGTGCTGCCGCGAACGGCACTGGATCGTGTGGGGCTACACGCTGGCGACGATCGTCTGCGTCATCGGATTGAATTGGTTCCGCACCGAGATGAAGGTCATTCGATTCTTTCCTCCCGATGCTCCCGTTGTGCAGGACTACAACTTCGTGGAGGAGAATCTCGCCGGCATCGTGCCGGTCGATGTGATCGTGCGGTTCGACACGGCCTCGCAGGAGAAGCAGAATTTTCTCGAACGCATGGAACTGGTGCGGAACATCGAAAACCGAATGCGAAAGCATCGAGAAATCAGCGGCGCGATCGCCTTGCCGGACTTCAGCACGGTCACGGTCAGGCCGGCGGAAGAGTCCGATACGCTGACGAAGATCGGCTACCACCGCAAAGCGACCGAGACCGAACGACGCATCAAAACGGGCTATCTCGCCGGCACAAAGTTGTTCTTCGTGGTCGCGGACAAGCCTCACGATCTGCTCGTCCCAGGCGACGCCCAGTTGAATCAGGCGGGCGACGAACTGTGGCGCATCACGGCTCAGTGCCTCGTCATGTCCGACGCCGACTTCGCGGGATTGATCCGGGAGATTCATGAAATTGCCGAGTCGGTGTTGAATCCGCACGACGGCACTCATCACGTCGTGACCGGGATGGTGCCGGTCTTCCTGCACACGCAACAGGCTCTGCTGGACAGTCAGATCAGCAGCTTTGGCCTCGCGTATCTGTCGATCATGCTGGTGATGATCTTCGCGGTGCGCAGCGTCAGGGCGGGGTTCCTGACGATGCTGCCGAATGTTTATCCGATCGGACAAATCTTCGGTTTGATTTCGTACTTCGGCGTGGCGG
Organism: Planctomycetaceae bacterium; assembly: GCA_046156195.1. Lineage (GTDB taxonomy): Bacteria > Planctomycetota > Planctomycetia > Planctomycetales > Planctomycetaceae > SXKJ01. The sequence goes on from JBJXEX010000304.1 coordinate 29,322, forward strand.
TCGATATCGGCACGATGATGACCGCGTCGATCGCGATGGGGATCGGCGTGGACGGCACGCTGCACAAGCTGACGTGGTTCCGCAAAGGGATCGAAGAGGGCAGGACTCGCGAGGATTCGATCGCCTTGGCGGTGGGACACAGCGGCCCCGCCATCTGGGAAACGAGCGCGGTCCTCGCTCTGGGGATGTTGATGCTCTATCCCGCCGACTTGGTTCTGATCAGTCGCTTCGGCTGGCTGATGGCGGCGATCATCGCGGTGGCGGTCGCCGGCGACATCATCTTCCTGCCGGCACTCTTGGGCGGTTCGCTGGGGACGATGATCATCAAGGGGGTGAAGAAGAAAACGCCGATCGAGAACGCCCCGACCGACTCCGCGTCCGCACTCTTGGCGAGTGTGGCTGACTGTGGCGCACGCGGCTCGCGTGCGTCAGTCTCAATCAACCACAGTCGGCACGAAGAAGATCGAGAAGGACAATGACAAAGAAGCGAAAGGTGGAGACAAGAAAGACAAACGACACCGACGCACGCGAGCCGCGTGCGCCACAAGCCATCTACCGCGCACCGTCAACCGTGATCGTGTCCACCGGTTGGAAGCGGTCCAGCCACGACGTATCGGGGACGAGCGCCGGGTGCTTGTACTGCGAATCGCCCGTGCCGGATCGCTGGGTCTCGGCGGTCATGTAGTTCGACCATGTCCCCGGCGCGAGTCGCACCAGTTGCGGTGAGTCGATGTAACGATCATTCCGCTTTCCGGCATACATCACGTTCTGCTGGATGACTTCCCGATCGACGATCCGAAGAAACTGGCGCGCGACCGAGGAATCTTCGATGACGGAGTGCTCGACCAACACCGCGTAGTACGGCACCTGCCCTTCGCGGCGAACGGGGACCGCCATGAAGCAATCGACGCACAGGTTCAATTCGCGAGCGGCCACTTCGACCGCATGAGCCACCTGATCTCCACTCACCTTTTCTCCCTCCATGTCGGCGCATTGACCTTCCTTGCGCAAGAACTCCAGCACCGGTGCCTGTCCGATGTAGCTATTGCAGCGGACTAAATCGCCGATGTCGTAGCGATACAGTCCGCCGGACGTGGTCATGATGATGTAGTACTCGCGACCCACTTCCAGTTCGTGGCATTCGAAGACTCGTGGATGAGGCGATCCACGTTCGTCGGCCGCGATGAATTCGTAGTACGAGCCATCGACCGCCAAGACCCCTTCCGGAGTTCCGTCGCGGAGTGGGACCGTGTGCCGGCCCTCGTTGGAAACGAGCCCCAGATCGCGCGTCGGGACGTTGCCGTAATAGCGTGGCAGCTCACGCGACTGATACCCGACCGTGCCTCCCAACCAGCAAGCGACGAGCGACAGCGGCCAGTAATCCTTCGGGTACAGCGTCCCGGTCGTCTCGATGATTTGTTCGAGCGCCCGTGCCCGATCGGGCCGCTTCACTTGAATCGAGCGTGCGATCTTTTGTCGAAACTCTTGCGGCACATCCATGCTCTCGCTGAGCGTCCCATCGTGGATGTCTCGAATCAAACTCTGCCGCTGCTCGTCGCCGATTTTCGCCAGACGGATCAGGTTCGCGGGCGTGATCGCCACGAGCAGTCCGACCGGCGTGGTCATCGCCAATCGCAAGATCGTGTAATACTTGGCCAGCGGATCGCGGATGTTGGCGACATCGGACGGCACCGCGTAGAAGGAACGATAGACACGATTCTGCAATCGGTTGGCGAACGAACTCACCATGCCGATCGACATGCCGTTGGGAGCACGATCGAGATCGCCCGGCCCCATCACTTGCAGCACCTTCGTGCCGATCATTTCGGGATGCTCGACGATCCCTTTGACGCCCCAGATTTCCCACGAGCGAAGATATTCACGCAGCCAAGTGAGCGTGACGGGATTCAACTTCGGCTCGCCCGTCGTGCCCGTCGTGCAGGCGAATCCCAGCACCTGCTCACCGGCCGGGAAGAGCGAGTCGAACCGCCCAGTGCTCACTTCGGTGATGTACGGGGCGGCATACTCGTAGGTCGAAATGGGAACTTGTCGTCGAAAATCTTCGATGGTGGCAATCGTCGCGAAGCCATGATCCCGCCCAAAGCGTGTCTCGGCGCAGCGGTGCAGCTTCTCGAACAGCAAGGCTCGTTGAACGGAATGTGCTCGTTGCAGCAGGGCTTCAAATCGCCGCAGCTTCCGGCGGTAAAACGGAATCGCCGCCGATCGGGCGAACCCCGTTAGAGCGACACGAAAGGTTCGCTCCCAAATTGACGAGCCATCGTTCATCAAAAAAGCCTCTGGCGGGAGTCCCTTCAATCAGAAGCGGCCAGAGGCGTCCTGCTCACTGCGCACCATCGCATGGTGAGAAGCGACAGCCGCCGGAGCCTAACCACACCGTCCGAGATGGCCAAGCGGCATCACTGGAATCGACGCGGCGATTGGAAGAGAGGTGTCGAGCGTGAGGGCGACGATAAGAAGTCCTGAGAGGACTTGGACGCTGATTCCCAGCCACAATTCTGCCCACCCATCATTCTGCTGAAACCCGGACAGCAGAATGATGGGTGGGCAGAATGATATGAGGCCGAAACCATTTCAGTGCGACCCCGCGTTCCGCGCTCCCTGCGGAAGCCCCGCACTCTGGCGAGTGCGGCTACGGCGGTGGACTCACTCCGCAGGGCACAGCACGCGATCGACCGGCTGGAATTGTTCTAGCCAGTTCGCGTCCTGCACGAGCGCGGGATGTTTGTATTGAGCGTCGCCGGTGCCTCGCCGTTCGACTTCGGCTTGGATGAATCTTTCCCACGTCCCGTCGGCGATCCGCCAGAGCCGCATCGGTCCCAGCACTTTCTCGCGCCGACGTGCGGAGTAGAGGAAATTGCTCGCTCGCAGACGGAGGTCGGTCTCCTCCAGAAACTGATGAGCCATGTCCAAGCCGGGCACATTGCTTTGTTCAACGACGATGACATAGCACGGCAGCTCGCGGCCGGGGCGCGTCGGGACCGCCGTCACATATCCCAGCCGAATGCCAACCTTCTGAGCCGCATCGCTGGCCGCTTCGAGAAACTGATGCTCAGTCACCTTTTCTCCTTCGAGATCACCGCAGCGGTCTCCCTTCTGCCGAAACTCCAACACGGGTGCCTCACCGACGAATCCCCGGCAGCGAACGATGTCGCCGATATTGAACCGGAAATAGCCGCTGTATGTGGTCATCACGATGTAGTAGTCGCGATCGACCTCCAACTCGTGACCTTCCAACGCGACTGGCTGCGTCGAGTCAATTTCCTCGACCGCGACAAATTCGTAGAAGCCGTTGCTGACGGCCAATGGTCCTTGAGGCTTGTGGTCTTCAAAGGGGATCGTGTGTCGTCCTTCACTCGACACCAATCCTTGATCGCGCATTGGGACATCGCCGAAATACTCAGTCAGATAACGAGCCTGATAGCCCGCCGTGCCTCCCAGCCAACAGGCGATGATCGGCTGCGGCCAGTAATCCTTGGGATAGAGACGCCCGGTGTTCTCGATGATCCGCTGCAACTCGCGAGCACGCGCCGGATTGCCGCGTCGAACGCGAGCAGAAAGTCGTCCACGAATCTCGGTCGGGATGTCGAATGCGGTTGAGAGCGTGCCGTCGTGAATGTCACGAATCAGCGACTCGCGATGTTCGTCCCCCAGTTGGGCCAATCGCAGCAGCGTTCCCGGATTCATCAGCACGATCAGTCCGATCTGCTCCGCCACGCTCAACCGAAGCGTCGTGTAATAGCGCGAGACCGGATCGCGAATGTCGGTGATTTCATTTGGGATCGCGTAGAAAGGCTGCACGATCCGACGTTGCTGACGAGCCAACAACGCGCTGACCATGCTGATGGGAATGTTGCCGGGAGTGCGGCCCATATCCCATGAACCAATCAGTTGGACGATCTTGGTCCCGACCTTGGGCAGATGATCGAGCAACATTTTCCCGCCCCACAAATCCCACGACTGGCGGTACTCCTTGAGCCACGGCCGCGTCACCGGATTGAGCTTGGGCGTCCCGGTGGTTCCGGTCGTGATCGTGAATCGCTCAACGCGCTCCTCCGGCGGAAACAGGGCCGTGAACTCACCACGAGCGACCGCGTTGATGTACGGCGCGAAGTAGTCATACCGCGAAATGGGGACTCGGCGGCGATAGTCCTCTACCGAATTGATCTCGGCAAACCCGTGATCGCGTCCGAATCGAGTGTCACGACAGCGACGCACCCAACCCAACAACATCTCGCGCTGAACGCGGCGAGCCTCGTGCATCAGCCGCTCAAACCGCCGATAACGCCCGGCATACGCCGGAACGACCACTCGGCGAGCGACGGCGGACAAAACTCGATGAATCGTGCTGCGAAAGTTCATTCAGCCGAGTCTAGGCACAACGAAATCGAACGGAAAGCAGGAGCAATCCGCAGCCAGCGAAGCGGTCAACCTCGACCTTCGCGAAGACCACACATTGCCTTCATGGAAACTTCACAAATCGGCCCAAAATCCGCACCCCGGAAGTCCGGTCGATGTTCACGGTCGTCGCGCGCGCGACGGCACAACGAATGGCCTTCCTCAACGCAACAGGGGCGTAGTGATGACTGGCAAAGATCGCGGTATGACCGGCAGGTTTGGTCGGATGGCGTTCCTCACGGGAATGGTTCTGAGCGGCAGCGTCTGTTCGGCCGCCGAGCCGACCAAGCTGACGAACGAGGCACTCACGCTGCACCGGCAGTCGTTCGTGTTCGACGGCCACAACAACCTCGCGATGCAGCTTCGCAAGCGGCCAGACCTGACCGTGGATTCGGTCGATCTCAACGCTCCGCAGTCGAAATTGCACACCGATCTCCCGCGTCTTCGACAGGGTGGCGTCGGGGCGGAGTTCTTCGCGACCTACGTCACCGCCGACAGCGTGAAGAAGGGGACCGCCGTTCGCGAAACGCTGGAGCAGATCGATCAGATCGCTCGACTGGTACGCCGACACGCGGACTCCGTGGAGTGGGCCGGTTCAACAGCCGACCTCGATCGCATTCACAAGGCCGAGAAAATCTCCGCTCTGATTTCCATTGAGGGTGGCAACGCGATCGAAAACTCGCTGGTCGTCTTGCGAACTTACTATCAGGCCGGAGCACGCTGTCTGGCGTTGACTCACGACGACACGACCGACTGGGCCGACGCCGCACTCGACAAGGCCAAGCACAAAGGACTATCGAAATTCGGTGAGCAAGTCGTGGCGGAGATGAATCGGCTCGGCATGGTCATCGACCTGTCGCACGCTTCGGAAGAAACGTCGCTCGACGCGCTGACGACCAGTAAGGCTCCCGTGATCTTCTCGCACACCGGAGCACACAAGCTGGCTCCGCACCCCCGCAATGTTTCGGACGACGTGCTGAAAGCCGTCACGAAGAACGGTGGCGCCGTGATGGTCAATTTCTATTCCGGTTTCCTGACGGCCGAGAGCGTCAAAGCCTATGAGAAACGGACGAAGGCCGCCGCCGATCTCCGCAAGTCATTCAAGACCGACGAGCAATTCCAAGTCGCACTCGTGGCTTGGCTGAAGGAGCATCCACTGCCGACGACCAGCGTGAAGGACGTCGTCGATCACATCGATCACATTGGCAAGGTGGCTGGTTTCGATCATGTCGGACTTGGCTCGAACTTCGATGGCGTCGTGAGCCTCCCGCAGAATCTCGAAGACGTCTCCTGCTTCCCGCACCTCACTCAAGAGATGCTCAACCGTGGCTACTCGCGCGAGCAGATTCAAAAAGTGCTCGGCGGGAATGCTCGGCGAGTGTTCCGCGAAGTCGAGGCCGTTGCGACGAGCGGGGCACCAACACTGCCGACACCGATCACCGCTGCCGCTGGCGGTGAGTAGTTTTGGATGGCATGTCCGACAAATGTTAAACCTCGCGAGCCGCACACAAACGAGTGCGACACGCGAGGTTTTTTGCTTCGTAGTGGATTGACCAAGACAATCAATAGTTGACCTGGAGCTGCAACCGAACCGCTTGGCCGTCGAATTGGCCATAGGAGGGCGTCGTCGCGTTTGCGATCGTGTTGGTTCGATCTGTGATGAGATAGCTGGCGGTCAATTCCGCGGCCGAGTTGATTTGCCACTCCGCGCCAAACTCCCACTCGTCGATGCTGGCATACGGGGCGTTTCGTTCGGATTTGTAGCCACCTCGAAACGTGGAGTACTTCACGAAAGGAAACCACGTCCCGTAACAGTCGTCCAATTTGTAATTCACCAAGACATATCCGCCGTGCAGCGACCGTTCCTGGAGTCCGGTTTGCGCGGCGTTGAGCGCGGGACCGCGACCGACGGTCCATTCCGCTTGGAAGCCCAGAGGCTGCGGATACCAAATCAAGCTGGCCCCCAACCGTTCGTCTTGCCAGCCGTCGCGATTCCGCAGAGTGGCTGTTCCCGTGCCGAGAGGAATTGCGGTCCCTGGAGTTGTCAGAAGGTCTGATCCGAGAACCGTGTACTCGCCGGTGTAGCCTTGCACACCGAATTCCATGTGCTGGCCATTCTCTGCCACCAGCGGGATCGTCAATCGAGCGACGAAATGCACGTCGTCATTGGTCTCCAGAAACGAACCCCCTTGGCCGTTGTACGCACCGACGCCGAATAAGCCATAGTTGCCCGATCCTTTGAGGCCCTTCTCCAGAACATCTTTGAAGAAATCCTGAGCCCAAGTCGGCGTGTAATAGAAGAAGACTCCCAAATCGCGTTCGTTCCTCACGGCACTGTTGAAGGCATCGTTGCGGTCCAACGACAGCCGGTTTGAACTGGACTGCAAGTTCTCCCATCCGTAGGGGATCTTCGATTGACCGACGCGGAATCGAAATTCCTTCAGCTCGTCAAGATAGAGGTCGGCATACCAGTCTCGGATCTGTGCGAACTGATTGGAGTCGGGACTGCCTGACGGTGTCGATGCGAAATCCGTTTGCAGGTAAACGTAAACATTTTCATGCACGTCACCTGAAATAATGACCCGTGCTCGGCGAATCAAGAAATTCTGATTGTCCCTGAGCGATCCGTCTCCGACATGGTGAACCGGAAACGATCCCTCCTCTTGATGAGTCTCTTCATTCAATCGAAACTGCGCGTAGCCTTTGATACTCAGCTTGTCGTACCACTTCTTGGGCTTGGGAGCCTCCGGTTTGGTGGGATCTTTGGGAGCCTCGGGCATCGACGGCGTGTAAGTCTGCTCGCGGATAATGCCGATTTCCGGATCGTGAGCGAAGAACAGCGGGGCCATTTGCAGCGGACTGAAACCGACTTGCTGCACGGGTGCCGGCGACTCTCGCAGCGATTGATTCTGCGACTGCAACTCGGCAATCTGAGCCTCCGCGCGTTCCAATCTCTGCCAGTAGTCCGCTGGCTCGACCGGTCGAATTCCCAAGGCGGGAACCTCCGACTCGGCACTCAGTCGTGCCGGCACTGGGGCGGAGGTCTGTTTTTGAGAATCGGCCGGCTCAGTGGACCAAGCCGCTGTGGCCCAGCAGAGACTGAACGAGCAAATCCCCGCCAGAGGCTTGCGCAGATTGATCATGTTGCGAATCCTTTCGCCTTAAACAGGTCACGCGCCGCGAGTCCTTTCGCGGCTTGAGTGGAAGTTGTCTGTTGCCAGTGTTTCGAGTGAAACCACGGCAGACTGAAGGGATCTATCGGGTTTGCCAAATCGTCCGGGAAAAAAGCCTTCGTTGACACTACCTATTCTTAACAATCTGCGGCCGACGAACCGGCACAACCGCTAATGTTTGCCAATCGTTCTGCTGGAGTTTGCCGATTGGGCAGTCTCGGACTTGGCTTCTCACGGGCCGCCTTGGATGCCGAGTCCCCAAAAGATCAGCCCAGTGATTCAGGAATCACCGGGCTGATTGCGTTGTCGACGGCATCGGTGGAGATGGCAGTCAGTTCGTCCAGGTTTATCAGACACGGCGTTAACCCAAGGGCGCTCGCTTCACTGACAGTGAAGGCAAAGCCCATGAAAAAAGCCGACTTGCGATGGTTCGCAATTCGGCTCTTTTTTCTTCCGAGTGGAGCGGAAGGGAGTTGAACCCTCGACCTCTGCATTACGAAAGCGAAGGTCGAGAAATCTTGCCGCGTGATAACTCGTGAGCGGAGAGTGAGAACGATTGCTCGGTCGATTCCGTATCCCTTCCGAGATGTCCCACGTTGAATCAGTCCGGGGAGTGGGGGAGGTTTCTGCCAGTGACGATGACGGGCAAACCGCGTTGCCCACGCGCTCGCGGCTTGGCAGGTTTCGATTGAAGGGGGACTCCGAAGAGCGGGGTTAGCTCAAAGGTACTTACATTCGGTCGGGGCACAGTCGCGAGGCGGAAGCAGCCGAACTACTTCGCTCTGTTCCGCAAAGAAGATGCGGGGCTGTCGGAATGGGGCTTTATTGATAGCTCTGACGATTCGCCGATCGTGTTGCTTCGCGAGGGTTACTTGGCAGGGGTCAGGCTTTGGGTTGGGCGAGTCGTCCGCGGTTGCTTTCGTTGCAACAGCCGTGAGGCACTTCAGCCACATCGTCTGGGACTTGGAAGACGAACCCGACGGGAACGTCCAACACATCCAAGAACACGACGTCACAATGGATGAAGTCGAGGACGTGTTATACGACCGGGCCAGCGTCACGACGATCAGCCGCAAACGGAAAAAACGATGACCAGTCGCACTCGCATTCATCGGCCTCGCCAACAGACCGCCGCTCAAGCCGCCGCCGGGCGAGCCAAACGGGCGAAGTTCCAACTCGAAAAGCCCAGCCTGAAACAACTGCTGGCCAGTGGCGACTACTCGGAGCCGGTCACGCAGGCCGAGTATTGGGATTTGCGAAAAGCGATCGTCTGCCTGAAGGGATTCCGCGAAGCCGCCGGCCTGAGCCTCGCCGACGTCGCCGAGCGCACCGGCATCGACCGCGCCGCGATCTGCCGACTGGAAAACGGCACTCACGAAAATCCAACCATCAGCACCCTCAACCGCTACGCCGAGGCGCTCGGCCGCCGAATCTCGTTCCGAGTTGTCGATGTCGGTGGGTGAGCTTCAAAGAAAGATGTCTTCGTCATCCATAAAATCCATGCGTTGGGATTCGACGACAAAGTAAATCGGGTGACGAATTTCGGCCAAATGCTCAACGCTGCGAAGACGCGGATCGGGCTGCTCAAATCCCGAGATGGGTTTAGCGAGTTATTCCAATGAACCTCGGCATCACACTGTTCGACCTGCCACGCGATGCTGGCGAACTTGATCAGCCAGCACGGCTCTTTGGTCTTGCAGAAAGTTCGATTCGCCAACTGCCGCTCCAACGTGCGTGTGATGATCGAGAGCGCCATCGAATTGGGAATGGCTCGACTTGCCGAGCATGACGCCGCCGCTCACCGCTGACAGTTCGGGGTAACTCGTAGCAACTCACAGCCGAAGAATGGTGTCGCGTCGGTGCGGCAGGATGCTTCGCTTGGCTCGGTCGAGTCCGCCGCGGCGGAAAGGGGGTGGTTTCTCTGGCCAGCATCGCGTTGCGAGCGATCGACGCGGGGGACGTGGCGGCGCGGGTGGAAGCGTTGGAGTCGATCTTGAAATCACGATCGAAGGAAAGCGACGCGGCATGACGAACGGAGGGGCACTTCAGAGAGGTCATCTCGTAAAAGCTGCCCGTTGAAATTCAGCACGCGCTAAGATGGCTGAGAACCGATGTTCGAGGTCTCGACTTCAGCGGCGATGGATTGGTGAGTCATCCTGAAATGGCAATACCGCTTCACTCGAAATCGGCCGAATACCAACGTCGAGGTCTGTTCGAGGGAGTTCGTCATTTCACCGAACTGGAGCGGCGCATCGAGGCGCTGAGCGACGAACAGCAACGGGGTGATGCTTTTGAAGTCTTCACCGAGGCATATTTCGCAACGCAGCGTCCCCACGATGCCCACACACTTTGGCCTCTGTCATCTTCGATGACGCGCACAAGACCGCTGGCCGAGAGGGAGCGAAGTTCAGCTTCGCTCTCAAGGACGACAACCTGCCGATTCGCAAGCGGCTGTTCCTGACGGCGACGCCTCGGCATTACGACTTGCGAAAGCGCGACAAAGAAGGCGAGCCAATCGAAGTCTACTCGATGAATCGGCCGGAGATTTACGGCCCCGTCGTCCACACCCTGTCGTTCGCCGAGGCCGCAAAGCAGAAGATCATTTGCAACTACAAGGTCGTGATCTCAGTCGTCACGTCGGACATTCAGACACCCCACCGAGCCGGGCACCCGAAGGGTCGCGGTGGCTCGCGGGCTTCTGCACTACGTCAAGACGCGGAAAATGAACGCGTAGTGCAGAAGCCTGAAAACCACCGAGACAAGCTCGGAGGGGCTTTTCAACAAGCGATGCGGCACGGCACCGTGCTCATCAACGGCGACGAAGTGAAGGCACAACAAGTCGCCAATCAGATCGCACTCGCTCAAGCCGTCGCCGAGCACCAACTCAAGAAGATTTTCACGTTCCACCGCAACGTGGCCTCGGCGAGATCATTCACCAGCGAGGGGAGCGAAGGGATTGGGACTCACCTTCCCGATTTCGCCGCGTTGCATGTCAACGGAGCCATGTCCACGGCGGCTCGCGACGGCTTGATGACCG
>JBJXEX010000322.1:0-2926 GCA_046156195.1 Planctomycetaceae bacterium
CTTCACACCGCTCCCTCTCACCAGCGCATCCCGGAAAACTTCTCCGCTCGCCACGCCCCATCACCAATCAAGCGCCGCTGAATCTCCTTCAGCCCGCTAACTCGTGCGCATACATTAGACAGCTACGAGCGAACGATTCAAGTCCAGTCGAAATGCCTGCTCTTGGTTGTCGAGAATCTGCTGGTCGTGAGGTTCGGCAGAGAGCGACAGGATTACGAGTCCAGGACGCTCGGCACGCCGACCAACACGCCCAATGCGTTGAAGCAGGTCCGCGCGGCTCGGCGGGATTTGGTCGATGAAGCACGCATCAAGACCTTCGATGTCAACGCCAAGCTCAAGAGCGCTCGTCGCCAACACTGTCGTGCCACACAACGACGGGTCGTTCAACTCACGCTCCACTTCTCGACGCCTGCGCGGCGGTAGGTCCGCGTCATAGATGATGTAAGCACGCTTTCCAGGCTTGCTATCCAGGGAATGCTTCATTCGCTTGCCATGCAACTTGCTCTCCGTGAAGTAGATCGAATTGATTTCCGCGCCGACATGTTTATCGCTGCCCATAAATTGGACGAGCGAGGCTGACTTCTTTGGCTCACTCGCCTCTGTGTTTGCGGCATTCAAAAGCATGACCATGCGAAGCAGGCCATTCGATGGAGGATTACTTAATTGCTTCGGAACGTCGGCCGTCGGAATGAGCGCGATTTCCTGCTTTGTCGAATCTTCGATGTGGACGATTTCCTTTTCGCTATCCAGCGAGAGCAATGTCGTCGCGAAGGTCCGGGCAGAATTCAGCGTCGCCGAGGCGAGAAAGAAGGCGGGACGCGATTGTCCGAATATCTCCTTCGACAGAAAGAGCCGCTTTAGAAAGTAATGAACATTGGCCCCGAAAACGCCGTGGTAAGTGTGGGCTTCATCAAGGACAAACGAGGTCAGTCGCTGGGCAAAGTTCTTGTCTTCCTCACGTTTCAGCAGGCTGTAGTGTGCCTTGTCCAATGTCGCGATACGAATTCGGGCGGACTTGAATTCGTCGGATGTTGCGTGCGCCGCCATTGCCTTATCTTGAAACTCTCCAAGCCAAACCGACCAGCCAATGTTTTGCTTCCCGAACTTGACCGTGCCGCCATACACGGTTTCGCTGTCGGGTTTGACAAGCTTCTTTGGATTTGAAAGTCGAGTCAGCCGTTCTGCCTGTCCCCACATCAGCGCCTGAGTTGGGAAGCACAGAATCGCCGTCGAGGTCCGGTCTTTGCTAAGCCGGTCAAAGACCCAAGACCAGAAGCAAAGGCTTTTTCCCGATCCAGTCGCGGTCGTGATGATGTAATTGTCAGCCCCACCAGATGTGTTTTTCTTGAGGAACTCCGCTTGGTGGGGAAAGAGTCCGTTCTGTTTGAGTTTGGGTTCGTAGTCAACGAGGAACTTTTTCAGATCAGCGTTGAGCTTGCACGAGTCGAGCGCAACTGGAGCAGTGAACGGAGTGAAGATGCGAACCGATTGAGGGTGAAGGACTGGTGCGAATTGCTTGAGTGCATTAGCCGCGACTTGCTGAATTGGGGTACTCATGGAGTCATTTCCGGGAAAGGTTCAAAGCATCGACACCGATCGCAAGACTGACCAATTTCTAGTGGCTGCGATCGGGCATAGCGAGCAGTCAAGCCGATGTTATCAGGCAACCTCATCCACCAGATGCAGGCGGAGCGTCGGCTCACGAAAGGTTTCAACGACGCGCGGCTGCGCGAACCAGTCGAGGTTCTCGGCCCCACGCTGACGCTCGACAAGCTGCGTCGAGCCATCGCCACCCGCTGCCTGGACCGCCTCGCCCGCCCGTGGGACGAGATGCGGCAATGGCTCGTGGCCTACAAGAAACAGCACTGTCACCGGCGAGTTCGGAAAGGCGCTGCGGCCCTTTAGGACCGGTTTCGCTCCCGGACTAAGGTTTCCTCGTTTGCCCGGAATTGACCACCGTCACTCCCCACGAGGCGTACCGATACCGGAAGAATGCCGATTTCTCAGAAGGCAGAAGTATCTTGAAACAACCTTCGCAGATTTTGTTCGTCCGTGGCACCCGCCCTTCGGTCCGATTCTTGGAATAACAAACAGTTGCGAGATAAGTCCCACACATTTGGCAGTCGGAATCCGGATACTTCGCAGGCCGATTAGTCGTTGCCGCCCTCTTATTTGACAGGTGTGGTCGGGCAGCGACGGGGCGTCGTTTCGCATCGGGATTAGCAATCTTTCTCTTCTTTCGCTTCTTCACTCGACCCATTTGATGAACTGTTTCGGGTCGCTCCTTCATCTTTCCCTCAGACGACATCCCTCGAACTCCAGTCGTCTTTTTCTTTTTAAATTCTCGTCTGTGACTGGGATTCCAACCCGTCTTTCGCCGTACCTCTGCAATCCAGTCCTCCGGTGACATCTTCTGGTCATTTGCCACGCGAGCCACGTCGGGCACGATCGTCTCGGCCCAGTCCTCAGGTGACATCTTCTGGTCATTTGCCACGACGCCACCTTGCGGTGCTCGAATGCTTTTTGCCGTCATCGCAACGTTCGCGAAAAACGCATCAACCTCGGCATCGGAAAGCGGTGCTCGAATGCTTTTTGCCGCCATCGCAACATTCGGTTCTCGGACAGGCTTTAGGCGTGCGGCTTCAATGTTTTTCGCCGCTGCCGCTACATTCGATAGAGATCGATCATCAGGCTTGAGGCTGAGAACCGCTTCGATGACCAAGCCTTCCCATAAATTGCGACCGGCTTTATTGCAAACGCATTGATAGAAGACTTGGGCGGTGTTTAGGTCGCAACCAGCGTAGCTGTCTAATGTATGCGCACGAGTTAGCGGGCTGAAGGAGATTCAGCGGCGCTTGATTGGTGATGGGGCGTGGCGAGCGGAGAAGTTTTCCGGGATGCGCTGGTGAGAGGGAGCGGTGTGAAG
>JBJXEX010000353.1:0-5697 GCA_046156195.1 Planctomycetaceae bacterium
GGATGATTCAAAAAGATGTGTGGAACAACGAGGGCTAGCGCCCTGGGCTATCGAGTCACGACCCTTCGGGCCTCAAGCGCAACAAATCCAGGGGAAACGAAAACCATCGTCAAACCCAAGTTTTCAAAAGCCCAGCCTTTGAATCATTGTCCGCCGAGCACGCGCTGAATCCCGCCGCACTTGGCGTCCTTGTCGAACATCACGATCAGCGTGTGACCGTCGCCGAGCGCGATGTGATGCGTGACCTTCTCGCCCTCGACAGTCTTGCGAGTCTTTAACTCCTGCTGCTTGACGATCTCCAAGAACTGCGGCTCGGTCATGTCGAGCGACAAGCCATGCAGCTTCGGATACGGCTTCAGGAATTCCAGTCCGTCCGGCGGCTTTGTCTCGGCGACCTTTTTCTTTGCGCGGCGCATCTGGATCTTCATCTCGTGATTCCGAGGGTCGTCGCCGGGAAGCAGTAGCGCGGTGATTTCGACTGGCTCGTAGCCATCGGCGATCACACGGAATTTGCGGAATGGTTGCAGACTGCTGACGCCGAAGCGGCCTGTGACGTTCGGCGCGAGGTAATGCTCGCGCAGCGGCTCCCACTCAATTTCGCCAGTGACTGGGTCCGGGTGGCCAAACTGTGATCGGAACATTTCCAGGATTCGGCCGGTCTCCGCGTCGAAGACGTGGCCGTCGGCGGAGCGTGGGTCCGGCGGAGCGATTCTGGTCTGTCGGATTCGCGTTTTGGCGAGCGCTGTGCGCAACGGCTTCACGTCCGATTCCGAAATGTTTGGGAACCCGATTTCCAAATCTCGGAGCGACCGCATTTTTTCGAGTGCCTTCAAACTGCCGACCGTCAGCCGCGCGCCGAGCAGGCTCAACCTTTCCAGCTTCTGACACGTCGCGAGCGCGCCCGCCCCTTCGTCTGTGAGCGTTCGGACATACAACACAAGATGCTTCAGCCGATCGGCCGCAGCCAATCGCTTGGCACCGGCATCGCCGAAGTTTGCCCACTGGATGGTCAGCGTTTCCAGCGCGGACATTTGCACCAGCGATTCGGCCGCCGCATCGGTCACAGGCGATCCGAGCAACGCCAATGTGCGAATCGATCGCGACGCCGTCAGCGTTTTCAATCCCGCGTCCGTGACGAAATCCCCCAGTCGCAACGTCGTCAGCGATTCCAGCCGCGCGACATGTTCCATGCCCGCGTCGCTGATCGCCGTTGACGTCAGATCCAATCGTTCCAGCTTCGGGAACTTTGCCAGATGCCGCAGGTCGTCGTCGGTCGCGCGAGTGCCGCAGAGCCGCAGACTCGTCAGCGTCGGTCCCGCAGATTCCGCGAGTTTTGCTAAGTCGATGTGATCGGCCTCAAACCGATTCCCCTTCAGCTTCTGCCGAGTGCTGACGCGCAGCTTCTGATCCACCAGTTCAAATGCCAGTACCGGATTGAGTACCTGACTCAACACAAATCCCAACGGCCCACGGACAGCTTCCTCATCAACAATCATAGGCATCGCGTGCAAGGACCGATCCTTCTGCAACTCCGCGTCATCAATCTCAAACTCAACCTCCGCCTGCCGACAAACCTCTTTCAAGACGTCCGCCAATTCCTGTGGTCGATCGCTGGCCTTCAAGGAAACAATCCGATCCAAAGGCGCTCGGCGCGGGTTCCCCGACCCCGCCGCTGGTGCCAATTCGAGAAAAACGATTTCATCCCCTTTGGCGATGGGATTAGCGAGATCGTCTCTGACGATGCGAACCACGGACGTATTTCCATCGACGATGCGAGTCAGTTCCACGGTTCCTTTTTCGCGGACCTTGAAGATCATCCGTTTCGTGACCGAGTCCGCCTCGCCGAGGTTGATCCACGCCGAACCTGTTGCCTGATCGACCCAACGAATCTGACCGCGCAAAGCCTTGTCGTCGGCACCGATGTCTTTTGGTGAGTCGCCCGCTCGACTGTTTTCAATCTGCATTTTGCGGCGGGCGATGATTGACATGGCTTGGCGACAGAATTCGGTCGCCTTCTCCGACGTCGCAGTTCGCCGGGCTTCTTCCAGCGACTGACTGACCTTCTGTCCGATTTCGAGACTCAGCCATTCAAATGCGCTCAAGGCCACGGTTCGGACTTCTTCCGGGGCGTTGTCCTTCGAGCCTTCGGCGATCAGAAGCGCGAGCGCCGCTGAATAGCTGTCGGCGAGCTTGAGCAGGTGCCCGGCGGCAAGGACTCGGCAGAGCGGATCGGCGTCTTGCTGCATCCGTTTCAATTGCCGCACCAGCGGCTCGGAATAGCGGGCGCGTTGCAGGCCATGTTGCAGTGCGGCGGCGCGTGTTGCGGGTTGACCGTCATTCAAGCCCAGCATCACCAAGCCGTGTTGGTACTCATCGGGGTCGCCGATCGACCGCATCAAGTGCTGGCGGAGTTCGGGAGTGCCATGTTCAAAGACGATCCGCATCGGCGCATCGTCGTTCCCGAACAGCGCGACCAAATCCCACAGGTCGTGCCGCACTTCCTGATGGCCAGCATTCCAAGCCTGAACGATACGCGGAAGCGTCTGCGGATCGTTCAAGCCGGTTGCCGCGAACGCTCGCCAAGCGACACGCCGGACGCTGCGATCCTTCGAGTCGGTCAACTTCAGTGTCGCCGATTGCGCGGAACCCGCGCGGTCGCCGAATCGCAGCAACACGCGCAATGCCTCGCGTTGAACGACGGGCTGGGTGTGTTCGAGCAGCTTGAGCACCTTCGGAAGCGCTGCGAGGTCTGCCGCTTCGACGGTCCCTCGCAGAATCCTTTCCCAGCGAATGCCGTCATCAACCTGTTTCAGTTTGGTGATGAGTTCCGAAAAACTCTCCGGCACGGCGTAGCCGCGTCCACGAATCTCGTCAGCCGTCCCGACCACCAGCCAGACCGAATGCACGCAGTAGCTCAGCTTCGCCTGATCCAACGCGGCGGCCAGGACGTATTCAAACTCGTCACCCTTTGTCTGAAACGAAACCTGCGTCTGCATCGCGGCCTCCGCGAGCGGGTCCACCTGAATCGCCACATTCGGCCAGTAGCGACGAAAGACGTCGAGCACTTTGTGCAGCCGCACGTTGGCAAACTCAATCGAACCGACTTCGTCCAGCGCGTCCACGACTTTCTGATGGTCCCGCTCAATATTCGACGGCGACGACACCGCGACTCGTTCACTCTTCGGCCGCTCCACCACAATGAAGACCAACACCAATCCGCCTTCCGTGCGGCGATAAACCGGCATGACGCTGTAGAACCAGCGCGTGCCGAAAACGGCTCTCACGTCCTTGCGAATCTGTGAATCCGATGCCGGTTCGCCAATCGGCTGTTCGATCCGTTTTCGAATCTCCGCCGAGTCGATCGTGTCGTTTCCTTCAATCACAATCTCGACAATCGGAGTTTTGTCATCGTCGTCCTTACCGAGCTGATCCGCGCCATGCACCCGTCGAATCCCGCTGCACTTCGCGTCCTTGTCGAACATCACGATCAGCGTGTGACCGTCGCCGAGTCCGATGTAATGAGTGACCTTCTCGCCCTCGACGGTCTTGTGACTCTTCAACTGCTGCTGCTGCTTGACGATCTCCAAGAACTGCGGCTCGGTCATGTCGAGCGACAAGCCATGCAGCTTCGGGTACGGCTTGAGGAATTCGAGGCCACTCTGCAGCTTCGGATTCGCTTGGCCGGTCTCTTTGGCGAAGTTTCGTTTGGCGGGTGTCATCCGCACCGTCACGCGCCCGGATTGGCCGGGATGCAGTTCGACGAGTTGTATTCGTTGACCGTAAAAACGCGGCTCGATGGGCGCGTCGTAGTTGGCGTGGAGAACTCGGAGCAGGTGCATTGCCGGTGATGCGGGATCGGTATTCGCAGCGGGCAAGTTCGCGATCACAGCCTTTCCGCGTGCATCGGTCGTGGCGTTGAATCGTTCATTCGTCATGTCTGACTTCAGAGGAGAGCCGGTTTGAAACACCGTTTGCAGCGACTTCAACGAATCATGGCTCATTCCGAGACCAATCGAGCCGCCGTGAAACCAATGCTGGTTCGGACTGAATGCGACGAGCGCATCGGCAATTGGTTGACCCGATTCGTCAACCACCGTGACTTCACAGTCGGTTGTGGCCTCCATCGGTAACAGCGGCTCAATGCCGGGAGCGATTGTGCGGAAGAGCCTCGGATGGACGCTTTCGGCCGATGCGCCGCTGTACTTCGTCTCGAAGGAATGTGTTCTGGCGTAGTCGGCCATCTCGTCCACGGTCGGCGATCGGGACACCCAGCCGTCGCAGACCGCGATGAGTTGCAAGTTCTCGTTGGCAGGGACCGAGTCCAATACGAAGGAACCATCCTTGGTGATGGTCGTCCCCATCGACCAAGACCAGTTGCGAGAAGCATCCGATCCGCCCGAGACGACTTGAGCAGCGACCCGGCCATTCACGACCGGCCTGGGGACGGTGTCCGGCAGGCGTCCCGCGACACGGACTCCCGGCTGCATCGCCACGTTCAGTGAGATCGGTGGCTGGAGCGGTTTCAAATCAATTAACTCGCTGAACCAAGCCGGCCCCTCTTTCGGAACATGCACCAGCCGCAACCAGCGCGCCGCCTGTTTGCTCGTGAGATCGACTCGCCGAATCGTCAGCACGCCTTCTTTCTGAGATTGCTCCTTCATCGCCAACCACTCGCTGCTCGATCCCGCGTAGCTGCTGAAGACCGGCATGACTTCGCGCAGCAATTCGGCATCGTTCTCCCGATGAGCACGGACCTCAATGGTGGCCGGCTCCGCCAACACCACTCGAATGGGATTCGCAACTTCGACACTCTGCGACCACGTCGGATACTGCGGATGCTCGACGCGCAGATTGAGGCCCAGGATTTTGGGTATTCCGTTTTTGCGCGGCGTTTCAACCAGCGCCATGATCTTGAACAGCTCTTTGAGAATGACGACCCGCGCCGTCCCCGCGGCATCGGTCGTGGTCTCTGGACTCCATTGACTGTCAACCAGCGGACTCCCCGACGATGTTCTATAGGCCCAAAGCTGCACCTTGGCTCCGACCACAGGCCGACCGTCGTTTGTCACCACTTGAATGGGAAACTCGATTTGGTCCTTGGCGACCGTTCGTGTTTTCTCCTTCCCAATCTTTGCTTCGGGGCGAGTGAGAGCATCATCTTCTCCGCGCACGCGCTGAATCCCGCTGCACTTCGCATCCTTGTCGAACATCACGATCAACGTGTGATCGTCGCCGAGCGCGATGTGATGCGTGACCTTCTCGCCCTCGACGGTCTTGCGAGTCTTCAACTCCTGCTGCTTGACGATCTCCAAGAACTGCGGCTCGGTCATGTCGAGCGATAAGCCGTGCAGCTTCGGGTACGGCTTGAGGAAACCGAGGCCGTCGGGCGGCGCGGTGACAATCGTTAGCGGAGCCGCGCCGGTCTGGAGTGTGCCGACCCAGGCGTCCTTCGCGAGGACTTTGTCCTGTCCGCGTTCCCAATGCAGGATGTTGTTGAAGGTGGCTTCCAATTGCACCGAGTACTTGCCCGCCGGGGCGATGAGTCGGCGCGGCGTCCGAGCGTCAAATGCGTTCGCTCGTTCTTGCGTGACGGCCAAGCCGAGAGACCCCGCGTCCAAGACGACGATCTGTTGAGGCTTCAGCGAGATCAGCCCGTTCAAACGCTCGCCGAGAAGTTCGGCGGCATCAAGATTGATA
>JBJXEX010000365.1:0-3631 GCA_046156195.1 Planctomycetaceae bacterium
TCGGCTTTGCTATCCGCGGGCAGTCTGTCTCGGAAGACTGCCTGCGGATAGCAAAGCCGAACCGCGGATGAAGAACAGCAATGGCTAACAGTTTCTACGGAGCGCAGCCCAAGCCCGATGTTGTCGATGGCGCTTGGGGGGCCGCAAATCATCTCACGAAAACAAGACTTTCACCGTTTGCAGAGCAGAGGTGGTGAAATCACCCCTCATCGTGACGACCGCAATCAGCGCAACTTCAGAACTCGCGTTTCGGGTTACTGATCTTTTGCCGCTCGCCTGCCCCATGAGGCGATCAACATCCGAAGGACAATGCCGTGGCGATCGCCGTCTGGACCTATGTGGCTTACCTGGTCTTGAGCGCCACGATCACCGTGTGGGTGGCCGAGACACTCGCGCGGCACGGGCGGGTGTTCTTGATCGATGTGTTCCACGGCAACACGGCTCAGGCCGACGCCGTGAATCGGCTGCTGGTCGCGGGCTTCTATCTGCTGAACCTAGCCGGAGTGCTCTTCAATCTCACGCTCGGCAGTTCGGTGACAACAGCCGTTGAAGGAATCAACTTCCTGTCGTCCAAGATTGGACTCGTCTTGACCGTTCTGGGAGCGATGCACTTTTTCAATTTGACTGTGCTGACGGCGATTCGTCGCTGGTCTCAACAACGAAGTCGAGCCATTCGCTGAATCCGTGGCGATACGAAGCCGCTCCCCAATTGGCGAGCCGAGCGGCGTCGGTCTGATCGCACTCACTTTGTCTCCAGCGATGTGAGCCGACCACACGAGCGTCGGGCGAGTCGCCGTCAAACGTCACCCATCCAGGCCCGTGGCTAGCGCCATCGGCTCAACTCTTTGGTCCGTGGCTAGCGCCATCGGCTCACAAAGCGAGCGCCAGTCGTCAGAGCCGTCAGGGGACGCGCAGCTTTGCTGATTGCCAGAGCCGACATCGGATTCGGCAACATCGGCCGGTTTTCTGAGCGATTTTGAAGGCCGCCGCCAGCGGCATCCGAAAGGAAGACTGTTGCGCGAGTTCGCTCGTCACGGTCTCCCTTCTTCAAAGGCGAATGCTCATGGACTTCTTGAAAACTGCCACGGACGATCAAATTGCGTTGCTTGGATGCTTTGTGGCCTTAGTCACCTCGGCGGCGTTGATGTACGTCAGTGTGTTTCTCAGCCGGTCGAACCGCAAAGGCAAAGTTCGTGAAGCCACCCAGCACACGCTGACTCTGACCGCTCGCGAAGATCGCCCGGTCCAGAAGTTCGAAACCGAGAAACGCAAAGTCGCCTAGCCGGGTGGGGGCCTGGTGTTGTCGCCCATCTCGCTAGAGATTGGGTTCTGGTCGCCAGTGGCCCCAATCTCTGACGAGATTGGCGACGAGTCGAAGAATTACTCCGCGATGGAGATTTGTCATGCGTCCGATTTGGAAAACAATTGCGGTGTTGGGACTGCTCGGATTGGGCTATGTCTTGGGAGCCAGCGGGTTGCTCGCGTCGAAGCCGCTGGGAGCACAAGCGGCTCCCGCCGAGGGGGGCCCGTCCGAGGATACTCAGAAGAAGTTGAAAGACGCCTTCACGGCCATTAAGTCGGTGGCGGAGGCGCTCGAACAAGAAAACCTCTACGTCCCGGCGACCACCACGCTCAACGTCTTCGCGGTCATGGCTGGCGGGATCAACGCCAAGCAGGACTTGGAAGACGGACGGGGAATCGATCCCGAAACATTCGCCGCGCTCTATGCCGGTGAAGCCGTGGCGGACGTGAAAGAGCAACTCGACCACGATGAGCAAGGCCGCTTGACCTATAAAGGCAAAGTCGTCCGCATCTATCCGAAGCAACGGATGAAGAAGATTCTTCAAGAACGGACACGCTACGCGGGCGGAGCGCTCCGGCGTCCGTGAGACGATGAAGCAACATCATCCAAACTGCCGAGCGGCCGCGACCGCGAGTTCGTCACAGCGCTCGTTCTCCGCATGGCCGCTGTGCCCTTTGACGACGGTGAACCGCACGCGATGCTTCGCCAGTAATCCGTCGAGCCGTTGCCAGAGTTCGACGTTCTTGACCGGCACCCAACGCGTGCCGTCTTTGCGCTTCCAACCGTTCTTCTTCCAGTTGCTCATCCAACTGGTGCAGCCGTCGGCCACATACTTGCTGTCGGTGATGACCTCGACGGAGGTGTCCCGCGTCAGCGACTCCAGTCCGGCGATGACCCCCATCAACTCCATCTGATTGTTGGTGGTGTTCGCGGCTCCGCCGGAGAGTTCTTTTTCGGTGCGCGAAGCCGTATGTCGCAGGATACAGGCCCAACCACCTGGGCCGGGATTTCCGCTGCACGCGCCGTCGGTGAAGAGCTGCACTTCGGTGGCGGACGATTCGTTGGGCATGGCTGGTTGACCTAGCGTTCGCGGAAGATGATTCGTCCGCGGTTCAGGTCATACGGCGATACTTCGACCTTCACTTTGTCCCCTGGCACGATGCGGATAAAGTGCTTCCGCATCTTGCCGGCGACGTGGGCCATCACCAGATGACCGTTCTCAAGCTTGACGCGGAATTGGGTGTTGGCCAACGCCTCGACAACAATGCCTTCAACTTCAATTGCCTCTTCTTTGGCCATACGGAAAGTTTCTCGCGCGAGAGCCAACGAACATTCTGGGGTGAGCCAGGGTTAAGAAGGGCGGCATTCTGGCGTTCGCGCGAGTGGTTTGCCAGCCACTGCGAGGCTACGGTTCCCGCGTTGAATGTTCTGATTCCTCCTGCGGTTTTGGTGAACGATGACGACTTGCTTGATCGGACTCGGCGGCAATCTGGGAAACGTCCCGCAGACGATTGTCGGTGCGTTGCAGTCGCTGTCGCAGTCGCCGGGAATCAGCGTCGTGCGCTGGAGTTCGCTGTATCAGACCGTTCCGGTTGGACCTTCCGCGGGAGGATCGTTCATCAACGCGGCGGCCATGCTGGAGACCTCGCTGACCGCGCGGGAATTGCTCGAACGCCTGTTGGCGGTCGAAAGCGATTTCCTCCGAGAACGAAACATTTCCTGGGGACCACGCACGCTCGATCTGGACTTGCTGTTCTATGGCGACGAGGTGATTAACGATCTCCCCGTGTTGCAAATCCCTCATTCCGGTTGCTGGTATCGGCGGTTCGTGCTCGACCCGTTGTGCGAGTTGGTGCCGACCTTCGTTCACCCAGAAAAGCACCAGACGATCGCGGAGCTGCGCGACCGGCTGATGGTGCGACCGTTGCCAGTCATCGTTTTGGATCTCGCACGATCCACCGACGGATTTTTGCAGACGTTGCAGTCTCTGTTTCCCGACGCGGAACTCCGAGCCGTCCGTCAGCCTGATGAAGTCACCGACGGCGATCATGGGTTGCATGTGCGATTGGACTCCGGGCCGCTGCCGCACTGGGCCGCTCCGCTGAGGAAGCGTGTTGGTTGGCTCGACGTCAGCGGCCGAATGGGTGATCGCCAGCAAAAGCTGATCAACATTCTGCGCTCGGTCGGCTTGTGAAGTGCCCGACGAATCGGGCACCTTCCACTAGTCCTAAACCAAGCGTAGTCTAAACGTGAGAAAGTTTGAGAAAGACGAAACCCTCCGGCGTTTTCCGGTGTTTAGTGAGTATTCACGATCAACGAACATCGACA
>JBJXEX010000390.1:0-27338 GCA_046156195.1 Planctomycetaceae bacterium
GATCAAAACACACCTCCCCGAAACACTCACCTCGAAACGCCAAACCGCCTACCGAGAATTCAAACCAACCCTCCCCCGCGCAACAAAACTCGCTGCAACGAATTAGCCATTTTCATCAGGCCAGTGCTCCCCTGCCCGTGGATGAATGACGTCGTCCGCGAATTGGAAACAGAATTGATTGAGGTGCGTTTGGGCGGGCGTTGCTCAACTCTGTCACTTTGGGATGACAAAACGTATCGTGAGCGTGTCGATTGCCCGCTAACCAACGGAATGACTATGCCTCACCTCGCGCCGCTCCAGAAAATCCTGGCCTCCTTTCGAGCCGCGTCCGTCGCTGAACGGGAAAAGGGCACCTACTTTGAAGAGCTGATCTGCGTCTACCTGCGGAACGAACCGACTTACGCGGACCTCTACAGCGACGTCTGGATGCTGGCCGATGTCCCCAACGAGTTCGGCATCAGTACCAACGACACCGGCATCGACCTTGTCGCACGAACGCGCGGGACCGGTGAATTTCACGCGATCCAGTGCAAGTTCTACGCGGAAGACCATCGCATCCAGAAAAGCGATATCGACAGCTTCTTCACCGCTTCCGGGCAAACTCCGTTCACGCACCGAATCATCGTCACCACGACGAACGAGTGGACGTAGCACGCCGAAGCCGCGCTCTTCAATCAACAGCCGCCGGTCACACGCATCGACTTGCACGACCTCGAAACCAGCCAGATCGACTGGTCGAAATACCAACCGGACGCCGCCCCGATCCTCAAGCCCAAGTTCGAACCGCGCCCGCATCAGCAGAAAGCCATCAAGAGCGTTCTCCTCGGCCTGACGAGCGAAGACCGAGGCAAGTTGATCATGGCCTGCGGCACCGGCAAGACCTTCACATCGTTGAAGATCGCCGAAGAAATCGCAGGCAGCGACAAACGAGTTCTGTTCCTTGTCCCCAGCCTCGCATTGCTGTCCCAGACCCTGACCGAATGGACTCAGCAGAGCAAAACGCCGCTGCACAGTTTCGCGGTTTGCTCGGACGCCGAAGTCGGCAAGAAGCGCAAGGCGGACGACGATGTGGTTCAGACCTTCGTCCATGAACTTCGCTATCCGGCGACCACGGACGCGCGGCGGCTGGCGGAAGAGATGACCAAGCGGCACGACGCCCGGCACATGAGCGTCGTCTTTTCCACATATCACTCCATCGAAGTCATCCACAAAGCGCAGAAGAAATTCGGCCTCGCCGAGTTCGATCTCATCATCTGCGACGAAGCCCATCGCACCACCGGAGCCACCTTCGACAACGACGAGGAATCCGCCTTCGTGCGCATTCACGATGCCGAGTTCATTCGCGGCAAGAAGCGGCTCTACATGACTGCGACGCCGCGCATCTACGCCGACCTCGCCAAAGCCACTGCCATTCAGCAAAACGTGGCCCTGTGTTCGATGGACGATGAAACGCTCTACGGCAAGCAGTTGCACGTCATCACGTTCTCGGAAGCGGTGGTTCAATTACTCGTGGCCTACAAGAAACGGCAAAGCCACTCGCGAGTTCGCAATGACGCTCCGGTTCTTGGGGCGACGCTGCTTTCACCAAATGATTCGGCTCTTGTTCCTCACCGCCAGAGGAGTAAAACCATTCAACAATCATGCCCTCTGATGCAAACGGTGCCTGCCGCGCGACAGCAGGTCCACTTGATTGTGACGCATTGTCCGTAGACGCGGTGTCAGCACAGGCGTCGAATGCTGACATGCCGGAGCCTCTACTTATTCTTGGTGCTGCCATTCGGTCTCAGCGCGAAAAGCTAGGCTTGTCCCAAGAGACTCTAGCGGTGCGTTGTGGGTTCGATCGTACCTACATCAGCATGCTCGAACGCGGAAAACGCAATCCGTCGCTGCTCAATCTGATGAAGCTTGCGACGGGCTTGGAGACTTCGGTTTCTCAATTAACCGAGGTCTACGATGGCACTGACTCCACTCGATCCCGCGCACGCCCTTCAAATCCAGGCCGGAACGCTCGGCCGAAAAGCCGGCCATAAGTTTGAAGAACTCATCACGCAACGAATCAACGGCTTTCGCGTTCCGATGGACGTGCCATTTCAAAGCGAGGGGCATCTGCTTCACGGCGACCCAGCGGAACTGCTTCTGCGGTATCTCGGCGTGCGGAACGGCATAACAACGATTGTGGCCGCTTCCGCGCTATCGACCGGTGCCTTGACCACATCGGAAGAGGGAAAGCAATGGCTCTCCATCAATGGTGCCACTGTCTCTCGTTGTAAAAGCGATCTCGTCGTGACAGTCACGGCCCAAGACCAGCGCGTGTGGACGTTCGGAATCTCCACCAAACAGTGCAACAACAAAACTCCAACCAATGCCCAACTCTATTTCACGACGGCTCGCGCTTTTGCGAATCTGTTGCAGACGAACGGCGTACCTGTCTCTGCGGATGCAATTCGTGCCTTGCGTCAGTTCTGCGGTGACGAAGGCTTCCGCCCATCGGACAACCCCGCGGTTCTCCGCAGCCGACTGACTGATCCTCGACGGTTCTTTTGGGAAGAAATCGACGCTGTTGGACGTGCCGAGTTGGAGGCATTGTTTGCAACGCACCAAGACCACATATCTCGGCTGCTCTTGCAGAAGGCCTACATGGATGACCCGTTCGTGCCGGAATACCTCCTTCACAAGACCAAACGATCGGAGTCGTGGTCGGAGACTGAAGTGGCAATTTATTCGATTGAAGAACTGATCGCGCTCAGTCGTCATTACCAGGGATTTGCCACACGATCGTACTCGGTTCGGAAAGGAACTTATCGAGACCCGGTCGGGGTCGAGCACCTTGCGCCACGATTCGGAGTGATCCAGATGCAGCGCGGCGGTCAGAAACAACACCCCGAACAACTCCAGTTCAATCTAGCGGCGGGGTACTTTTACAACATTTGACAACAACTGCCGCAGATGCTGGCCGACGGCAAATGCCAGCAACGGTGGAACCGCGTTTCCAATTCCGGTTCGGATTATTCCGAGGCTTCCTACGAAACGAAACGAGTCAGGGAACGACTGAATTCTCGCGGCCTCGCGGATTGTCAACGAGCGCGTCGCAATCGGATGCACGTTGCGACAACCGGAAATCATTCCAAATGTCGTTTGAACCGTGCCAGCGGGTTCATTCCAGACTTGGCGTTTGTAAGTCGTGTTGTACCCGGACGGCGGACGCTTGGCGGGATCTTCATTTTCGTGGGCGCTGGCACCTTCGGGGACATCCCAAAGCCATTCGATGACGTGGGCGGGATGAGTCACCGCTTGATGCAATGAGTCGTCGGACTGACCTCCCGATTCGAGAAACGGCAAGTCCGAACACGCATCCGCGAATGTCCGTAACCGCGATGTCTCTGCAAACAAGTCACGGTTGACGCTGTGTGTTGGCAGGGGAATGCTCGGCGAAAGGCCGAGATCGTCGCGTACCGCGACGAAGAGCACTCTTTCTCGGTGTTGAGGAACTCCGTAGTCCCGAGCATTCACCTCAAAACATTCCATTCGGTATCCGTGGGTTCGAAACTCCTCACAGATATCGTCCTTTACAAAGGCTCCACGGGGATTCTTCATGGAAGTCAACAGCCGGACATTTTCGAGAACGGCGAACTTGGGACGAACGCTGTCGACGAAACGAAGATAGTGCTTGAAAAGTGTGTTGCGTGGGTCATCCGCCTGACGCTTTCCCGCCAAGCTAAAACCTTGGCATGGTGGCCCGCCAATGATGACATCGATTTCACCAAGACTCGTGGCAAGATTGCTCAAGGTCGCTTCGTCAATCTTCGTGATGTCGCCGCCAACTTCGGCAGAATTTCGGAAGTTGTGCTGATAGATGTTTCGTAGTTCTGGGACTAACTCCACAAAGCCCTTCACGGCAAATCCAGCAGCGGAAAACCCTAAACTGAACCCGCCGCAGCCGGAAAAGAGACTCAGCGCAGACCAATCTCGAGGCTCCTGACTGAGGTGCCGTTTGGCAATGTCATCAAGGACTCGGCGGTATTGGGGATTTCCCGGAGTCGCGACGGCGCGCGCAACGCGGTTCGGACACACCTCGACGTTGTCGTACTGATGCTCGCGATATCTCTTACGCCGGTTCGCAATCGCTGCCACTTTTTCATTGTCGGCCAGCGACTGCGAGAGAACTTCGAGAAGCGACTCAGGAAGAGCGGCCTTTTCAAGCTCGAACGCAGACAGCAAATGCTGTGAGATTCCCGACAGTTGCGCGAGCTTTGATTGAGAAAGCCCAATCCTTTGCCGAAGCTCTCGAAGCTGTGTCCCGGATGCGTTCATGTGACACAGTGTCTACAGTCGAAGCGGCCTCGTCAACTTTGTGGCTCCCACGCAGATGGTGATCTACAACGAGTTCATCACCGTGACCGGCATCTCGCTGGAAGCCTACGACTACGTCGTCAACGGCAAGCCCGCCATCGAGTGGGTCATGGAACGCCAGGCCGTGACCACCGACAAAGACAGCGGCATCGTCAACGACGCCAACCTCTGGGCCACCGAAACCATGCACAACCCCCGCTACCCCCTCGAACTCCTGCAACGAGTCATCACCGTCAGCCTCGAAACCAGGAAGCTCGTCAACAACCTCCCCACTGCTCGATCATCGTATTGATCGAATCCACCTCCGCCGCCCACCCGCCAATCGCCCCCGGCAACGACATCCGCTGCTTCAGCCGCCCCTCCTTACCCACCGTCGCACTCAGCCGCATCACCTCCGCACAAATGCGCTGCTTCTGCGCGATCGTCTGATTGAAAGCTTCCGCAATTCGCGCATCGGTCCCGATCCAATCCGTCGGCATCCGCACGATGAAGTCCCCATCGCGAAACGCCACCATCGCCACGAGAATCTGCCGCGAACGCCCCTCCGGAGTCTCGTCCATCGAAGCATGCCGCGCCTTCAACGCCGCCAACTCACCATTCGTCGGCGGACCAACCACCGGAGACTTCGAGCGAGAACGTGTGCTGGTTGTGGCCGTCATGATTCACCCTCGGGATTAGTAGCCACGCTCGCCAGAGCGTGGGCAAACCGGAAATTACGACCCAATTCCCACGGTCTGGCGACCGTGGCGACCGCAGTTTCATCAAGCAAAACAAAACCGACGTGGCCGAAACCCCAAAGGGCTTCAACCACGTCGGCTTACTTCCCAACCAGCCCCCCGGCACGGCCGGGTTGCCATTCAATTAGTCTTCCGAACTTAAATTCCGCGAACTGACGGAGCCTTTGTCAGTCTGAAAAAAGCTCCATACGGCGGGCCGGATATCGTTCGGAACGGAAAGCGTAAATCAGCCTCAATCGTGCGATCGCCTGTTCGCTGTTGTCGCAAGCAACAAAGCGCATGCAATTCATTTTGTAAAATGGACCTCTTTGAGGGACAGTCTCACGAGAGAAGCGATACTTCTTCAAAGTGTTGGCGCACGCTGGCCGCGATTTCGCGATCCGTCATCTTGTCCGCCGTCTCCACGTCCGCGACGAGCACCGGAAACTTTTTGGTATTGAGATGTTTTTTGAACTCTCCCTTGGCTTCACCCGGACCAAGGATCAGGACCGAGTTGGCATCACGCAGGCTCTTGAGAACCTCGTCATAGAAGCTGCCGAGCTGGTCCATGAACTTGCGCTCTTGCTTGTCTTCGGACTGGTATCCCGAAGGCCGTTCCGGCTGCTTCGAGCCTCCTCCGGCCGCCGAGGCAAACGGTCTGTTCGCGTGGGACTGGATCGTTTTGATTTCTTCGCCGTTGTCCGTCATCCGGACCACGACCGCTCTGCGATGGTCAATCCACACACCCGCATTGATCGACATGATTTGGCCTTTCTTCGTCAGGTTTGTCTGACTTGTGATTTGATTCGGGTGTCACCGGCCTTCCGGGGACGTCATTGCCAGACACGGCTCCATCGAGACAAGCTCATTGGTCTCTCAACAACTCGTCTGCGGCGACGACACTGTCGCTCTCGTCGCATGTAGCCACCTCTGCGGTCTTCCAACCTCTGCGGTAAAACAGTCTTCCGGCATTCTTACCGCAGAGGTTGGAAGACCGCAGAGAAATCCAGAGCACGGTAGGTTTCGAGTTGTGTAGAGACCAATGAGACAAGCTCGGGGGAGCTGGCCGGGGATGGCCGTTTACACCCCTTTGGTTCTCGCTGCCGTCCGTATTGAACACGCATTCGCGAGCCGCAAGGCCGCGTTCCCCATCAGGACCAACCCCAACGCGCCCGTCCGAGTGGCACGTTCGATCGCTCGCCAGTATTCCGGGGCGTAGGCCAGATGCACGGCGCAATAGCAACCACGGTCGAAGAAGAAATCGAATTGGCCCGACAGGACGGCAGGAGACCTCACGTCCGCAACGATAAAGTTGACCGAGAGGCTGGCTTCTCGCGTGCGTGCTCTGGCCACGCAGCACTCGTGATGGCCTTTGATGTCGTGAACCACCGAAACGTCGTCCATGCACTCGGTTCGTGCTCAGGACCGACCTCGTCGGCGAGATCGCTTTTCACCATGCAGAAGAATTCGCTCGTGCCGCCCATTGCTGTTCATCCTCAAGAGAGCCTGACTGATCACAAATCGGATTCGTTGAGATCTCACGACGCCTTGCCAGCCTGGCTCTCGCTTTGAATGCGCTTCCAAACCTCCCAACGATGGACGGCCACATCGCCAGCCACCTCGAAGCCCAGCCGCACACGCCCCTGCTTGATCTCCAGCACCGTGACCTTCAGCAGTCCGCCGACGTCATCAGGCTTTCCGACAACGATCGCCTCTTCAGGCTTCCTCGATAAGACCAACATGACTGAGTCTCCTCCGAGCTACTTTCCCAGCATTCGGGCGAGAATGAAGATGCCGATGGCCCCAAGAATGCCGCCACCACCAAGCAAGTAAAAAAGGGAGTACCCAGCCGCCGCCAGGGGCAACGCGATCTCTGTTAATGCGAGCATGACAGTTCCTTATCTAGGGCTGATTCAGCCTGTTCCTTTTCGTAACCGTACCTCTTCTGGAGGTAGTCGATCAGTTGTTGACGCTCCTGGACGATCGTGGTCGGCTGCTGCCCGATCCACTTGCTCCAGTTTCTTGTGACGCTGTCGCTGGATTGGTCCCAGCCCCCTTGATTCTGATTCGCTTCCATGATCACGACTCCTTCAACGTGAGAATGTGTTCTGACAAGCCTCTGTCTCTTTCTACTTGGGAGAACGTCGCCGCTCTCCTCCCCCAACGGGGTCTTCGTTCGGAGTCGGATCGCTATTGAACCCCTTGGCGAGGTAGTCCAACGCGACCGGGACACTCCGCGAGATCATGGTGCTGACCGCCCCCATGAGCGCGCCCGCCACCATCCCTTTCATTTCTGCCCAGAGCAGAGACTGCGATGAGCTTGGCTGGCCTGCGGACTGCGGCGAATGGGGGTCCGTTCCCGGCTGGTCGTTCATTTTGATCGGTGGCGCATTCAGAATCTCAGACGCCAGATAACCCAGCACGAGCGATCCGCCGACGGCCAGCCAAGGATGTCTCTCGATCTGGAGCGGAAGATCAAAGGCGTCCGTGACCGACTGCACGCCGTCGGAGACTTGGCATTCCAAGGACTCCAGCTTTTCCGTGAGCTGCGATTTCGTCTCTTCCATTTGTTGTCGGATCACTTCGGGGGTGTCGTTCATGAGAGATGCTCCTGCAAAAACTCGGTGGTCGAATTCTGGAACGGGACAATGGACTTGAACTTCGTGCGACCGACGACGGAGAAGAGGACGCCGATGATGGCCAGCACCGCCGCCACCACGGCATGGCACGCCCATAGCGGAAACGACGCCGGATCGGTCCCGATTGGCGACGTCAGCCAGTGCAACAGGTGAGACAAACTCAGGCACAGAAATACGGCCGCGAGAAACAAAACTCCCGTGCCGAGGCCGAAGACCGCCGCCGCCTCGGCGCGCTGGCGGAGTTCCATTTCGATCTCGCGCCGCGTCAACTGGAGCTGCTGATCCACGAGCTGCTGGAGATCGCCAAGGATGCCGCTCACCAATGAGGCAGTCGTTTGTTCCGGCGGATATTCGACGTCAGTCAGCATGGCTTATCTCCTCAATTTGTGAGCCACGAACCAGCCCAAGCCGATGGCGATCAGAACGGAGGGGATGGGATTCCGGCGAATCAACATCTCCACGTCCTCGGTCATCCCGCTGAACTTGGCACCTTCCAAATACTCGCCACCCTCTTTGACGGATTTGGCGACCGCTTGAGACGCACTTCCCAGCACGCCGGTATGCGGAGCATTCTTGCTGAGCCGGTCTCCCAGCCCCTGAATGCCGATCCCCGCGCTGACGGTCAGATCGTCGGCCTTCTTGCCGACATCGCAGGCCGCCTGACTCGCCATCGCACCGACGGTGCAGCCAGCTTGACTGGCCATCTCACCCACGGAGGCCGCGGCTTCCCAGGCTTTGTTCGTGGCTTGGTTCCATTCTTCTTTGACGTTGGACGCTAGCGTTGCACTCGACATGGTCTTCATTCCTTTACGTTTTGAATCTGTTCTGACTCGCCAACGGATGCAACACGCGCCCGTCGCTTTGCTTCTCGGTCGCCAAGCTCTTGTTTAACCCCAACGCCAACGGCGTGGGCGAGACGAGGAATAACGTCCGACGTTCTCGCGCACGCCGATGGCGTGGCGGTTACACATTTTCTTCAACACGCTCTGGTGAGTGTGGCGACGAGAAGTATTCTCTTGCCGTTCGACTTAATACCCACCGTAGCCATACGGGCTATAAACCGGTCCGTAGTTGCGACCGTGATAGACCGGGCCGTTGTGATAATGATGACGGCGCGTGTAGGTGCGCGTTCCATAGACGGTGACTCCGGGTGAGTCATATCCGTAGGGGCCGTTGCCATAGCCGTAATATCCATTGGGCGCGTATCCGCTGCCATAGGGTTGTCTGTAGACAGTCCCATAGCCGCCGTAATAACCCTGCCCGTAGCCGCTGTAATAACTCACGCCCCCCGGACCAATGGAAATGGTCCCGTAGGCATTGGCTGAACTCTGCAAGCCGGGTGTCAGAGTCGTCACGCAGACCGCGGCGACAAAAGCACCCAGGAGTGCCGACAAGCGAAGAATCCGTTTCATGATGATTTCCTTTTCGAACAAGTGGCTTTGGAAACTTGGAACAAGACTGACCGCAGATCCGGGGCGAGCCGAAGCTCGCCCCGTTCTGCTGGCAGTTCGTCACAGTGTGGTGCGACGCTCCGCGTCGCATTCACGACGCGGAGCGTCGTGCCACACTGTTGCGGCTCGGCTACTTTTGGGGATTACTCGGACTTCTTGGAGTCGCTCTTGCTGACCGCGACGACTTTCGGCGCGGCGGGGGCTTGCTGACGGCTCTCGCGCAGCAGGACGAGTTGCTCTTTCGTGAGAACCTTTTCGATCTCGACGAGCTTGTCCGCTTCGAGCGACACCAATCGGGTATGCAGGCCCTGGATGTCGCGATTCAACGATCGCAGATGGCTCTGATACTTCTCTTCGACCTTGTCGGCGGCAGCCTCTTGCGCGGCGCTGAGCACCACGCCGGTCAGGCCGATCTCTTGCTCGACGGCACTTTCCGGCTTGGAAGTCGCCTGATTCGGCTTCTCGTTCGTTCCGGCAACCGCTTTCTCGTGCTGAGCGGTCTTGCGTCGCTGATCGCGCACCTTCTGACGCTGGGCTTCGGTCAGATCGTCTTCAATGGCTGCCAGCAACGCGGACTCCAACTTGATCGTCTGCATGTAGCGGTTGCTGAATTGCTTCCAGACCACATCGAGAGACGCGTCGTAATTGCGGACGATCTCTTTGACTTGGTCGTGCTGCTCTTTGGAGAGCTTCAGCTTCTCCAGGCATTCGGGAATCGCGACTTGTTCGGCGTGAGCCTGTCCCTTGTCGGCTTTGTCGGCTTGAGCGGCCTTGCCCTTGCTGTTCGGCTTGCCTTCGGTCTCTTCGGGGTCTCTCGCGAACGCGGGGGAGAGCGCCAAGGCGCAGGTGATCGCCAGCAATGACGATCCTTGTGTGAGAGAAAAGCGGTTCATCCTGACTCCTTTGTTTGACGGGGTTCTGCTGACAGCTTCCATGAAGTAACGCATCGCACTTGTCTCCATTCAAAAAGGTTTCCAACACAATCTGCGGACCATCCGCACGGACAATTTCGCCGCCGACGGCGAGCGAAAAACGAAAAAAGCCGACGTGGCGGAACACCCGGAGGTCTTCCACCACGTCGGCTTACTCTGAAACGGATCCCCCAGCACCAGCCGGGTTACCCTTTCTTTAGTCGTCCGACGACACTCACTGAACTCAGCACTCTTTCGCGAAGCCACTTACTAATTCACTGCGACTCTGCGACTCTGCGACTAAGGCACTTGTATCAACCGAACTTTCAAACGCAAGTGGGATGTGGCGGTTGTTGCGATTCTCTCAGGAGTAAATCTGAGTTGTGCGTTTCAATATGTGGTTATTCAGGGACAAGGTGCCCAACGAATGCAAGGAGACGACGAATGCCGCGACAGTGTCCCAAATTCGTCGTCTCCCTTCATTCGTCGGGCACTTTCACTTTCCGAGTTGTGATGAACTCGTTCATCGCATTGGTCTGAGGCGCAGCCTCGCTCATTAACCGGCATGCGATTCTTCCGCGGGGATGACGCGCCAACTTCCGTCACCTCCCAGGTCTAAGACATGCCGGTGATATTTCACGATATTCAAGCGATGGCTGACGCTGATGAGCGTCGCTCCGGAATCATGCAACTGCTGATACAACGACTCTTCATTCGCGGTATCCAAAGCGCTGGTCGCCTCATCCAAGACCACATAACGGGCCTGAGCCAGCAGCACGCGTGCGAAGGCGACTCGCTGTTGCTCGCCCAGCGAGAGGATCTTGCCCCAGTCGGCTTCGATCTCCAGTCCGCCGCAGCGTTCGACCATGTCGGGGAGATTGACCGCTTTCAGAACGGCATGTAGTTCGTCGTCCGTCACGTCCGACTTCTCGCGCGGATACAGCAATTGAGCGCGCAGCGTGCCGATGATCATGTAGGGCCGCTGCGGCAGGAAGAACATTTCGCTCAGCGGCGGTCGCACGATGCTGCCGCTTCCCGAATCCCATAAGCCCGCCACCGCACGCAGCAACGAACTCTTGCCGCCCCCGCTGGCTCCGACGATCAACAGACCCTCGCCCGATTTGATTTCCAGATTCAGATCCACCACCAGAGTCCGCTTGTAATCCGGCGTTTGCAGCGTGAGATGTTCAATCGCCAGGCGGTCCTCTTCGACCGTCTTGATGACGTCGCGCTCCTTGGAGGTTTCGGCCGCCGACATGTCCAACGACTTCGAGAACTTGTCCAAGCGGGTGATCCCCGCCGCGAAGCGACTGAGCGTGTCGAAGTTGTTCACGATCACCGTCAGGGCCGAGAAGATCGCCGCGAAGGCCCCCGCTGCTTGAACGACTCGGCCGATCTCAAGCTCACCGCGCAGGACTTGAGGAGCAAGAATCAACCCCGGCATGATCAACGTGACCGAGCTATATGAGTACTGGAACAGATTCAAGAACCACTGCCAGTTGATGATCTTGTTGAAGTTCTCAAAGGCATCACGAAACCGGTGTTTGATGTTGAGCAGCTCCGGCACTTCGCCTCGATAGAACGCGATGGATTCGGCGTTCTCGCGGACTCGCACCAGGCTGAACCGGAAATCCGCCTCGCGTCGCAATTGGAAGGTGTTGAGCGCGACCAACGTCCGGCCAAACACCATGCTGGCGACCAGAGTTCCGACGGTCGCGTAAATCATCAAAAACAGGACCAGCGTTTTCGAGATGGACCACAAGACGCCACTGAAGGCGAACAATTGCAGAACCGTTTCCACGAACAACAGAAAATAGAAAATCGAGCGGAGCGTGAAGGTATTGATGTCTTCGGCGATGCGCTGATCGGGATTGTCGATGTCGGCGTTGAAGGCGAGCTTGTAGAAGGCGGTGTTGCGAAAATAGGTGTCCAAGAAATTGTGCGTCAGCCATCGACGCCAATAGATCACGAGCTTGTCGCGGACGAAGTAGTAGAAGACATAAAACGGAGCGGCAGCGACAATGATGCCGATGGTTTTGTAGATGGCGCTCCAATAACGGTCAGAATTCTGAGACGCGAGTGCTGACGTGAACTCGCCCGACTGTTCGAGCAGCAGAACGCTGAAGGCCGTGTTCCCCAGCAGCAGCACGATCAGCAGGACCAATAGACCTCGTGCGATCCACTTGTCTTCGGAGTTCCAGTAGGGCTTGGCCATCGCCGCAAAACGTGGCAGCCCGCGACGCTTGATTCGGAACTTAAACACGATGTGGCTTTCTTGAGTTGCGGCTGGGGGCTTTGTCGGGACTCGCCGAAGTTCTCAATCCATGGGATCTGAAGTCAGCATCTCATCGTTGAGTGAGCCTGCCGCACCTTCGGTCGTCTCTGTTTCGGCAGTCGCTGTTTCGGCAGTTTCAATTTCGTAAAGGGCCACAATGACGGTGACGTTGTCGCGGCCCCCTTGTTTGAGCGACTGAGCCACCAGTCGCTCGCAGGCGGATTGTGGATCAGGCATCCCCTTCAAGATGGCCGCGATCCGCTCGTCCGGCACGGAGTTTGTCAGTCCGTCGGTCGCGAGCAGCAGCATGTCGCCCGGTTTCAAAGTCACCTTATGCACTTCGGCCGAGACGCCCGGCGTGTAGCCGCCGATGGCCCGTGTGATCATGTGACCGCCGACGAGGCGATCGTTTTTGTTCGGCGGGTCCATGCCTTGTCGGATCAAGTCTTGGGCGAATGTGTGGTCTCGCGTTAATTGCGTCAGCTCACCGCCGCGGAACAAGTAGCAGCGGCTGTCTCCGGCGTTGGCCACGAACAAGTTCTCGCCCAAGCTATAGGCCAGTGTCAGCGTCGTCCCCATGCCCATGAGTTCTGGATGTTGCGCGACCACTCCAAAGATGTTGGCATCGGCCCGCCGCAGTGCGTCTTGGAACTCGGCCACCACGTTGTCCTTCTCTGGCCCCTTGGTCTGAAAGAACCATTTGAGCGTGTTGACCAAAAACTCTTCGATGGACATCACCGCCAGAGCACTGGCCTGTTCTCCGGCGGGAGCACCACCGATTCCGTCGGCGACCAGGAAGAGATGTCCCTGCTCATCCGCGTACTTGGCGGGTGGCTGAGGCAGACTGGACTGCTGAATTCCCAGAGCTTTGGTCAAGTCGGCGATCAAGAACTGGTCTTCGTTCGAGGCTCGCACATGCCCGCGGTTGGTGATGCCAAAGCTTCGGACTTTGAGCGACTGTGGCTGCTGTGGTGGTTCGGGCCTGCGAGTTGCATTCACTGGAAATTCAGGATCAGTTGGTGGCAGGGGCATGACGAATCACTCCAATCACTCTTCAGGCATTCGGCAGATTCATGACCAGATCCCCGCCGGCAACACGGATTGGTATTCCGGCCACGAACGGCCTCGGGATCACGCGCGTCAGCGACGGCCGTTGAGACTTCAACAACTGGCGCGTCTCCAACAGAGTGGTCGTCACGAAATTGGCACCTGCTTGTTCGAGTCGCTCTCGGTCAATCTTGATGTTGCGCTGCTGGCCCCATCGTCCCACGATAATCAGGATTTCGGGCGAGGCGTCCCGCAATCGTTTGCACAGATACCTGGCGTGTGCCAATCCTCCCGGAGGCAATGACGCAATGCAGATGACAGACGGCGGATCCTCGGCAATGCGGGCCGCCAGTTCTGATGTCAGCGTCTCCAACGCGGTCACTTCCAAATCCCATTCCGTCGGGTCGAGAAGCTGTCGCAGCATCTCCAGGCCGACGCCGTCCGTGTCATCCTTGGAGGGGCAACCCAGAATCTTGATGCTCCTGATCGCCACATGAGAAATCACACACGGATGATTCGGAGTGCCATCCTGCGAAACCTCCGGGGAGGGGGACGCCGCCGACAGGTAAGCATCGGTTTGACGCAGCGATTCACGCATTCCCTCCAGGACCATTCGTTGATCTTCGACGGTCAAGTGATCCCGTTGCACATCCCGCCGGGTGAAGTTCAGCGCGGGGACCAGCATCTCATCGTAGACCTCGTCGGCGGGCGACTTCTTCATGCGTTGCAGCACGAGCGTGGCGGCTTCGTGTTGATCTCCCAGCATCAACCGCTGGTAAAGGCCCACATGCGCCCGGAGCGCCGGGACATCGCCGAGCAACAGATTCAGGAATCCAAGCTGCGGGATATTTTTGCCCAGCACCACCAGACAGACCGCGAACGGTGCCGACAACACCAAGCCGATCGGCCCCCAGAGGTACAACCAACAGGCCGCCGAGATCAACAGGGCTGTGGGAGACACACCGGTGCTGTGGCCGAATGCCAAAGGCTCGACCACGTTGTTGCAGATCAACTCCAGGAGCAAGACGTAACCGAACACCGCGAAGGGCTGACCCCAGCCTTCGGACGTCGCGAGGCTCATGGCAATCGGAAACAACGCACCGACCCACGGACCGATGTAGGGGATGAAGCGCAGCCCGGCCGCGAGGAAACCCCACAACAGAGCATACGGAACTTGCAACGCGAACAATCCGGCCGTCAGCACAACACCGAAGCCGCCATTCACCGCGGCGACCATGACGATGTAGCGGCTGATTCGCTCGGTCACATCTTCCAGTGCTTTGCTCGTCAGGGCGAGCCGCGTCTGGCCCGCCAGTAACACGATGCGGTCCCTCAAGTCATCGCGGCCGAAGAGAAAGAACACGAGCAGAATCAGCGAGAAGGCCAGCGTGGCGAGCACTTCAAACGCGGAACCGAGATAGCCCGTGAGGCTTCGCCAAGGTGTGGACGCCGATCGCAGCGGGACGGCGATCGCCGGAGGGAGCAACGGGATCTTTGCGAGTTCATCTCCATCACTCGGTGTTGTGATCGGCTGGCTGGAGGGGCGGCGAATCTCCTCGCTGATCTCATCAAACATCACTTCAAATTGTGCGATCAGCGGAACGGAGCCTAACTGTCGCAGCGTCGTCACCTTCGCCTTGATGTTGGCGGTGTTCTGCGGAAGCTCCGCCAACATGCCGCCCAGTTGCCGAGTCACCATCCAGCCCAGACCCATCACAACGATGCCCGCCGTCGAGACAGCCACCATCACCGAGCAAACTCGGCCAAGACCTCGCCGCTGCAAGGTTCGGACGATGGGGTTCAACAGGAAGGTGAGGAGAACGGCCAGCGCGATCGGGATCAGAACGGGACGTCCCCACTGCAATCCCAACACGATCACCAACCCGACGACCGTGCCGGAAAGCAGGATCACGGCGCGCTGCCACATCGGAGCTGGCTGAACTTTGGTCACGATTTGATTCCATCTCTACATTGCCTTGAGCAGTTCGGCCGCGTCATCACTTCATGCCGACCGACTGACCTTGGCGATTACTTAAACTTCGCGGCGGCACTGGTCAGTCCACCTCTCAAGTCATTCCAAGCGTTTTCCAATCCAATTTTGACGCTCTCCCAGGCGGCACCGCTGGAGAGCTTCAACTCATGCAGTTTTTCGCGAACGGATGTCTGCTTCGTGCGCAGAGCTTCGAGTTGTTCGTAGTAAAGGATCCTGACCTGCGCCTCAGCCTGTTCGGCTCTGGCTTCGAGTTGCAGGATCTTCGCATCCCACTCTTTGAGCTCCGCTTCGCGGTTCGCCAGATAGGCTTCTTTCAGTCCCTTACCGTCTTTCGGTCCCATGATTTCGTCTCCTTTGTGTTTGAGTTTGAGGATTAAATTTTCCTCGCACCGACGGCGATCAACACGATTCCGCAGACGACTCCGATGCCGCCGAAGATCGGCGACAGTGGCATGGACTTTTGGGTGTCCGCGGTCACGGTGACGGGGCCGACCTCCACCACCGTCTCGCGCTGACGGTAGCTGAATTCTTGGAAGAAGAACGCCGCCGTCCCGACGACGAGCAAAAGGATTCCGATCACGACAAAGGGGGTGTTGCGCATGGCATGGTTCCTGAAAGGATGACTGACAGTTTTCTGTCATTGGTCCGCGAGATCACTCTTGGCGGCGAGGTTTCAACAGGTTGAGCAGCGCGACGAACAACGCGGCACCAATAATCGACCAAACAATCGGAAACGACTGGCCGCCGATCTGAATGGCAAGGATCTCTCCCACTCCAAAGAGGCCGGCCAGCCATGTTCCGAGGATCGCTCCGATAAAGCCCAGTGCAATCGAGACCAAACAGCCGCCACGCGAATATCCGACAAGTCCCTGGGCAAGACTTCCACAAACACCCGCAATTAATAACAGCAACAACAGACTGACGAGTGTCATGGGTGACGTCTCCGTTTCCTAAGTTCTCTGACGTTCGCTTCGACAAGACGGAGGTCAGTAGTTCGTGATCATCCAAGTTCCAAAGTGAGCGATCTCCGTCGCCCCTTGCGCTTTGACCGCCTCGGCCGCTTCGTCGGCAGACTCTGGCTCAACCACGGCGGTGAAAACGATCTGCCCGTTTTTGACCGCATCGCGATAGCGTTGAACCATGTCCGCTTCCATGTCACCGAGAAAGCAATTCGCGACGGCGTCTTGTTCGCCATCCAAGCTCTTGATTCCTGCGGCTCCATCCAGAACTTCAATGTTCTGCACTCCCAACGCCGACAACGCCGCCGTCACCGCCTGAAGCTGGGCACGACTTTCGACGATGCCAATGACTTTGCCGAACGGCGATTCCTCAAGTTTCAAATCGGGTAACTCAGTTTCTGTTGTCATGACGTGTCTCCAAAGCGTGATCCAAGGGTCTCATCACCGCGCATCCGCGAGTTTCTTTGAACCGGCAATTGTGTGATGAGTGTGTCAGGTCTTGCGGTTTATTCGCGCTCCACTGAATTCGCGCGGCCATTTCTGAGCCGCGCGAATTCCGTTGAGCGCGAATGAACGCACGCCAGAGTGGAAGCCTTGCTAGGGATCAATCGCTTTCACGTTGTCTCCCACCCCGACCTTCTCTGTGGGTTTGCCGGTGAGTTCCTTGGCCTTGTCCTTCACAGACTCGGCATCGGCTTTCACTTTTTCGGTGTCCACCGACAGGTTGACGTCAACCTTGTGGCTCACCGCCTCGCGACTTCCCGACAGGGCGAACCAGCCTCGGTAAAAACCGAGACTGATCACGATGGTCGCGAACACGATGAGGAACAGACGAAATCTTCTCATGACGTATTTCCTTCTCAGGCCGCCTTCATTCCTTTGACCCGATTCCTTTGACTGACACCACAGAGACGCGACAGCGGACACAGAGGGAAGGCGAATCGTCGGGAGGGTTTTCTCTCGCTTGCAGCACTAGCCGATTCGCAAATGGCCCAGCATCACCAGGATCAGCACGATCAACAGCACCGTGCCGAGTCCGCCGCTGGGCCCATAGCCCCAGTTGCGGCTATGCCCCCAAGTGGGCATGGCTCCGATGAGCATCAGAATCAACAGGACGAGCAGAATGGTTCCCAGCATGACAGTTCTCCTTCGTAACAGGGGATTGAGCGCAACCGCTCAACAGGGCGTTGCGTCTCGGAACACAAAACTCATTTCAGTAGCACGCACCGCGTGGAGCGATCCGTCCCACGCGTCGGACCTGGTGGGGACCGCCGGCGGCGTGTCGCGTTTCGGGTCTGCGGCCGGGTTCGCAGTAGGTCGTGGAGATGGCGGCGATGACGGCGTCCCGGAGATCGTTCCACGCATCCT
Source organism: Planctomycetaceae bacterium (assembly GCA_046156195.1). Lineage (GTDB taxonomy): Bacteria > Planctomycetota > Planctomycetia > Planctomycetales > Planctomycetaceae > SXKJ01. The sequence continues at coordinate 17,710 of JBJXEX010000390.1, forward strand.
CGACACCCATTGTCGGATCGGCTCCCACCCACGCGGAGTCGCTGAACGAGCTCAGTTCTTCCAGCATGGTCTCGGCTTTTTCATGCGTGGCCTGTAGACCGTGGATCGCTCGGTAGTATCCGGAGGCCACATCCGCGGTGACCTTGTCCGCGTAGTCGGTGAGTCGAGCGATTTCTAATTCCAGCGCTCTCAACGACGCTCCGCGCCTTTCGAGGTATCTTGTTTTGGTGATCATGATGGTTCTTGGTGCGATCTTGTTTTGAGAGTCGGGGGGATGACTAACACGTCGCTATAACTCTTCTGATCTGATGAAGCGGCGGCCTCTCTATGCGGAAATGGCGACTGGGACGGCATGAAGTGTCGCGACCGAGGATGTCGTGGCATCCAAGTGTTCCTTGGCGCGAGCGACTTCCTCTTCGGTTCCGTGGACGATCAGGAGGAAGTTGCCGGCCTTCAGCTCGGCCTCGTATTCCACGATGCTGTTCACGGGAATCCCGATGCTGGCGAGCGCACCACCCAGAGCACTGATCCCGCCCACGACGGCGGCACCTTCCAACGCGGAGACGATCACCGCCACCAGCGGCCCGGCCATCAGGACCGGACCCAGGCCCGGCAGCACGAAGAACGCCGAACCAAACAGCGTCCCCCAGAGTGCGCCCCAGAAGGCCCCGCGCTGTCCCCAGCACGCCATCCGCTCGCCAGTGTTGTAGTAACCGACGACATGCTCTTCCGTGTGGAAATCCTGGCCCACAATCGACAGACGCTGCATGTCGAAGCCGCGTTGCTTAAGTTCGCGAATGGCCACTTCCGCTGCCTCGTGAGTATCAAAAACAGCGACCGCAGTGTTGGTGTCAGAATTGGTTATGTCAGACATGATTGGGTGCCTTATCTTTTGGGACGTTAGAAATCGTCGTGAGTGAATCTTGTGGATGCGCCAACATTTACTTTTTAGGTTTGTCCTTCGGTTCGTCTTTGGGTTCCGGCTTGGGCGACTTTGGCTTCGGTTCGACTCTCGGTGCCGGCTTTGGTTCTGGCTTCGGTTCGACTCTCGGTGCCGGCTTTGGTTCTGGCTTCGGTTCAACTCTCGGTCGTCCGGGTTGCGGCTCGACCTTCGGTGCTGGCTTCGGCTCAACCCGCGGTCGTCCTGGCTGCGGCTCGACCTTTGGCGCTGGCTTGGGGTCAACTTTTGGTTCAGGCTTCGGTTCAACTCTCGGTCGTCCGGGTTGAGGTTCGACTTTCGGAGTTGGCTGCGGCTCGACCTTTGGCGCTGGCTTGGGGTCAACTTTTGGTTCTGGCTTCGGTTCAACTCTCGGTCGTCCGGGTTGCGGTTCGACTTTCGGAGTTGGCTGCGGCTCGACCTTCGGCGTTGGCTTGGGGGCAACTCTCGGTCGTCCAGGTTGCGGTTCGACCTTCGGTGCTGGCTGCGGTGCGACCGTTGTCACCTTGGGAGTCCCCCGAGGATCGCGAACGATTCTTGGCTTTGGCTCAACCTTGAGATCGAGCTTGGGAGCGTCCTCCTTCTTCGGGAGAGACACCTCTTTGCCAAGCGTCTCAACAGGCTTCGCCACGATCGGAGAGGTCGGGAGCTTCACCTTCACCGGCTCGGAGGGTTTGGCGGGATCAATGGCGGCGGCCACCACCGCTTTGGCTTCGAGCTTCTGTCGTTCCTGGCGAAACTTCTGGAACTCTTGCCCACGCTGTCCCAGCTTCTGACGTTCGTCGTTGTCCATCGCCTGGAATCGCTGCGGACTGTCTTGGCGTTTCGCCAACAGAGCGAGCGGCAGCGCCATCACCAAGCTCTTGTCTGAGGAAGTCACCGCATTCGTGTTGCGAGCAATCTGTGCCGCCAGAGTGCGTGGCGGTCTCGCGTCTTCGTGATCGCGGCGGTGTCCGAAGTCCGATTCGACGCGGTGTTGCCAGTCACGATCTTGCCGATGATGCCAGCGTTGGCGAGCGTAAAACGGATCGTAACCGCGACCGCTGGAGCCATAGGAGAACCACGGGTAGTACCCGGCGTCGTTATAGTTCGTCGCGTAGTAATCACCGAAGTAGTAATGGTGATAGCGCGGCCGCGAGAAGAGATGCGCGGTGAACAGCCCCAAGTCGATCACCGTCGTGGGTGAGTACGAATAACCTTGTCGCGAGTAGATATTCGCATCGAGATAGACCGGAGCGAATAAGACACCACGGCGGGCGACCGAGTAATCGTAATAGCCATCCACGAAGACATAGCCGCGAGGCGACCAGACATAATGTGCGGGAATCCAATCCCAATCCGGTTGCACTCTAGCCCAATAACCGGGTCGCCAGGCGTAGCGATCCTGATGCCAGAGCCAGCAACCGGGCAGCCAGTTGTGGTCGGGTGATGGAGCGGCGATGTTGGGACCGACCTCAACCGAGTCCGGCGGTTCGGGCAGATAGCGGACCTCGGTCGTTCGGGCATCGGCCCAGTAACCGGAAATCCATTGCGCCCCTGGCGCGAGTTCCGCCCAATACCCCGGCACCCATTGGCGACCTGGCGGAAGATCGCGCCAGATGCCGCTGATCCAAAGAAAATTGTCCCGCTCGTCGTCCCAGGCCCAGTAGCCGGGAACCCAAGTGACGTTGGCTCCGTCCGGCCGCTGTTCTGGTGGCAGTTCCTCAATGGAATCTGGCGGCGACTTCGGCACCACGATGCCCGGCTGCGGATCGAACGTGACGGTTTCCGCAAACGCCTCGTGGACTGGCCCGCGAGTCAGCACTTGCACGCCTTCGTCAAATTCAACTCGGACTTCTTGTGCGGCAGCGGTTCTGTCCGAGTCGAAGTTTGCACTCAGAGTCACCATTGCAGCGACCAGATAAGCTCGGAAAGCGTTTTTTGAGTTCATGATCAAAGTCCTTCAAACCAATTTCAAATGGGAGGTAGCCGAAGTCGTGAGACTTCGGATCCCCGCCATCCTCGTCGGCAACCGAACTCTCACGAGTTCGGCTACGTCAACTTCCTTGAAACCGAACTCTCACGAGTTCGGCTACGTCAGCTTCCGCAGTTAGCCGCGCTGAGCGAATCCGGAATCCTTGTCGATCGCTTCGATGCCGATCGCCACACCGACGTCGGTCTTCTTCGTGGTGACTCGGATCTTCATGCCGGACTTCAAGTCGCTCGACTTGCAGACCTTTCCATCCAGAGTCACTTTGGTGTCGGTCGAAACCGAGTGTGAGTGCTCGGTGCCGTCCTTGTTGGTCATCATCAGCTTGTCGCTGGTGATGCTGATCACTTTGCCGTCGTGGGTGTTGGCAAAGGTTTCGTTCTTGTCGATGGCTTCGATCTGCGTCGCGACTTTCGTGTCGCTGGACTTCGTAGTGACGCGGATCTTCATACCGGCTCGCAGCTCTTCCGCCTTGCAGGTTTTCCCGTCGAGGGTGACTTTGGCGTCGGTGGCCAGCGTGTGAGTGTGCTCTTTGTCGTCCTTGCCTTTGTTGGTCATCACCAGCTTGCTGCTGGTGATGCTGACCACTTTGCCGTCGTGCATCGCTTCTTTGGCTTCCTCGGCCGCGAACGCGGGCGCGCCCACAACGAAGAGAGCCAAAGCCATCGCACCCAGTGAGAACATTCGGTAATTCATCATCGTTTCGACTTTCATTGCAAAAACTTGTGGACCGTTCACAAAAGCAACATGCCTCCGTGCTTCGCAGGCCATTTCGGTCCTGTGATTCATTAGGTCCATCCTTCAACTGCGCGTCGGCCCGCAATCCGCGAATGCGGCATTCCTGTTGAGCGATTCGACGCCGCTCAGCACATGGCGATCGCCCGTTTGCGTTGTCACACGGATCTGACGACCGGGCTTCAGTGCCTCGGCCTGACAAACCGTTCCATCGCAGGTGAGCTTGGCGTCCTCCGCCAAGGTGTGGCGGTACTCGGTCCCTGCCTTGCTCGACATCACCAGCTTGTCGCCCGTCATGCTGACGATGCGGCCCTCAAAGGTTTGCGAGACGGACTTCTTCTTGGGGAATGCCGCGACTTGGGGGAGCAGCGACGCCATTTCAAGAATCGTGGACATCTTCCTCTCGTCGACTGGAGAGGCCAGTTCCGGCACTTCAATGAGTGTCGCAATATCTTTCTCGTCAATGACTGAATTCATAGTGTCCCTTTCCTGGCGCGATGCTTGGATATTTCTGCCTGTAGCGGAACTCGTGAGAGTTCCGGCCTGACGTCTCACGACTTCAGCTACCTTTTGGCCTGAAGTCTCACGACTTCAGCTACCATTAGGTTTCACATCCGACATGGAAAAGCTCTTACGCGGTATTGGGGTTCTCGGCGGCAACAACATCCGTCATCGCATGGCCGCCTGAATGAGCGACATCTCTTTCATTCGCTCGACGAATCTCCGCCACCACCGCGTTCGTCATCCCCTCGTTGTGGCTGATCGGCTCCACGTTCTGCATGACGATCGGAGTCTCGACGAGCATTGCGTTCGTCTCTTGAACATTGGGAGTCGCCACTCCGAGCGCGTTGGCCAACGCGATCTGGTGATCCTGTTCCTGGACTAAGATGCCTCGCAGATGCTCGGCGATGGCGTACTCGCCCAAGGCTTCGCACTGGCGGACTCGCTGCCGATAGCGAGCGATCGTCTCGTTCTCGTTCTCCAGGTCGAACTGCAGCATCTGCTCGGCCTTGGCCGAGGTCTTGACCGGCTTGGGGACCGCCAGCGGCATCCCTCCCAGGTAGTCAATCTGGCCGGCAATGATCAGAGCGTGTGCGAGTTCTTCCGCCGCGTGTTTTTCGAGTTCGGCCGCAATGCTCATATATTGCGCGCCTTGGATCACCTGCGAATAAATCACATACGAAATGATCGCCTGAAACTCGCCAGCAAGGTCTTCGTTGAGAAGAGCCACCAAGCCTTCACGCGTGACGGCCTGAACTTCGTGATGGATGTGCGTTGTTTCAATCATTTGGAATCTCCTGAGCGGCGTCGCCGCAGTGGTCCGTCGTACTTTGGAACTACGAAGTCGTGAGTGGATGAGTCACTCGTAACCGCGCGCTCGTTTGCAACTTGGCGGCGTGCGACTTCATCTCCTGCACGAAGTCGTCGAGTTCCTGCTCCGCCTGTTCTTTTTCGTAGCCGTATCTTTCCTGAAGTCGGCCGATCAGTTGTTCGCGCTGTCCGGCGATCTCGGTCAATTCGTCGTCGGTCAGTTGTCCCCACTTTTCTTGGACTTTGCCGCTGAACTGTTTCCAGTCCCCTTCGATTTGATTCCAGTTCATGGTCCTGACCTCGTTCAAAGAGATTGCTTTCGCACTCGAGTCGCTGACGACAGTCGAAGCTCGGCCGCCCATTGTGGCGCGACGCTCCGCGTCGCGATTCACGACGCGGAGCGTCGTGCCACAATGCGGCGTCGCCGCTTTAATCCTTGGCCACGGTGAGCTTGAACTCGTTCGCGGCATCGGCTCCCTTCGCGGGATGACCGATCACCTTGATGGCGAATTTCCCCAGCGAGGCGTCGTCCGCGCTCGTCAGCGTGATCTGGGCTTCTGTGTCGCCGTGCTTGATGACGGTCGCGTCCGGTTCGAGAGTCACACCCTTGGGCAGTGCGCCAAACGTCAGTGCGACATCTTGGTCGAAGCTCTTGTCCCGCTTGATCTCAATCGAGACGGTTTTCGTTTCGCCCTGTTTGAGCGAGGTCGAACCTGGCATCTTCAAGGTGAAGGTGTCCTCGGCGGCGATGGTGAGCTTGAACTCAAGCTGCGCGTCGCCACCTTTGGTCGGATGCCCCGTGACCTTGACGTTGAAGTCGCCGAGTGCCGCCTCTTCCCCCACCTTGAACGTGATCTTTGCATCCGCGTCGCCGTGTTTGATCACGGGGTTAGCGGGTTCGATCGTCACACCTTTGGGCACGTCGGTGAACTTGAGCGTGACGTCTTCGTCGAAGTTCTTGGCTCGCTTAATGGAGAACGTGGCTTCCGTCTGCTCTCCCTGTTTCAGATCCGAGGCCATTTCTGGTTTGCTCAGATTGAACGTGTCGTCGGCCTGGCCGTAGGCGGGCTTCTTGCCGCTGGGATCAGTCGCCCCCGGGCCTCCCGGAGTCCCTTGGTTGCAGCCGGTCAGGGCCGTCAGCGTCAACACGGCAAAACCTGCGAATAGTGTCTTCATGAATCATTTCCTCGTGTGAGAGATGGGATCTCGACGCCTCCGCTTCTCGCGAAGTGCGTCGCGATCCCGTGGATCGTTTTCTGATGGAGCCAGACAGGCTCACAGTTTCAAAGCCAGCGTGAACTCGTCGAGTTCCTTCTCGGCCTGCTCTTTGGCATAGCCGTACCGTTGCTGAATGAGGCCCGCGAGCTGGTCTCGCTTCCCCTCGATTGTGGTCAGATCGTCGTCAGTCAACTTGCCCCACTTTTCTTTGACCTTGCCGGTCACTTGCTTCCAGTCGCCTTTGATTTGGTCCCAGTTCATGATCATGACTCCTTCAACAAAGAATGGTTTCGGACACACACAATGCTTTCGTAACACACGTTTCACCGGCTGAAATCGAGGCCGGGGTCATCGCTGGGAGCGCCCAGCAACTTGAAGTTGAACTTCGCTTCGCCACCCGGAGTGACTTCGGCGATCAGCGAGCCGCCGTCTTTGCGTTCCAGAGCCAGCACGTTCCCCTCGACGGAGTAGTTGCCGCCGAATGCTTGCGCGGCCTGATTCTTCTGAGTGAAGCTCCAAGTGAACTTCGCGTCGTCGGTGAGAGTCAGGTCAAACTTGGAGCCATCGGGGCGAGCGGCTTTCCAGGTTCCCACGAGCGACGCGGGATCGACGGGCCTGGCTGTCGGCCGCGTCGAGTCTTGCGGCGGTTGTGGTAATGGTTGTTGAGCAACCTCACCCGGCTGACCGGCCTGTGGGGCCGAAACCATCTTGAGCACATCGACCGCGACACGGTCGTTGGGCTTGAGCTTCACGACTTGCTGCAAGTGACGAGCGGCGGCATCCGCATGTCCGCAGCTCATGTAGTGATAAGCCAGCAGGAACCGCGAGGCGGCGTCCTGAGGATTCGCTTTCGTGAAGGCTTCCAACGCCCGGAGCTGTTCCGTGTAGATGCCGGCGTTGGCGTACATGCTGCTGAGCGTCGTCCAATCCCACCCCGGCCCGACCGCCAGGACGGAGTGAATCGTCGAAGCCGATTGCTGATAGTCCTGTCTGGCGAACAGCACCAGCGATCGGAACTCGTGCAACACGGCATCGTCGGGATACTGAGCGACTCCCTTGTTGATGATGTCGAGAGCCGCGTCGTAATCGTTCTGTTGGAAGGCCGCGTCGGCGTTGGTCAACACTGCGCCTGCCGAGTTGGGATCGTTCTCGCCGATCACCACCGAGCCGTTGTACGACACCGGAATCGGCTGCGAGTAGTTGTAATTCCCAAACGAGCTATCGCTGTCGCTGTAGTATGGATTCGAGTAACCCAGATAGCCGCTGTTATAGTACAGCGAGCCGAGTCCCCAGCCACCCACACCCCAACCGAGCGGACGATAACCATAGCCGCCATAGCTGCCGCCATAGCCACTGTAGCCGTTGTAGCCATTCCCCAATCCCCAGCCCCAGCCGGAGCCATAGCCTCCACCATATCCATAACTCGAACCGATCACGGATCCACGTCTCGACCCGATATTCAGACCGAAGCCCCCGATATTCACCGACACTCTTGGGCGCGACTCATAAACCACTCCTGTAGCATCACCATAACCACGATTGCCATTCCAATAGCCGTGATATCCTGAGTGCCGGTAATACGCCGGTTGATAGGTGCTATGCCCAACATGGAAGTCGCGATTGTTGTAATTGACCGTGTTACCGACGAAGGGACGGCTGACGATCTGCGTCCGGTTGCCGGAGTGGCGCGTCTCCACTCCGACACCAGAATTGCCTCGCAAACCTTGATCGCCGGGGCGAATCGCGCCGGACTGTCCGTCGCCGTGCGTGACGACTCCCGGATTCGGCCCGTTCCGCACGCCGGGTGCCGGTTGACGCGGTGTGGCGAACGAAGGCGCATGAATGCCGCCTTTATTGCCATGAGGCTTATCTCCCCCTTTGCGACCGCCATCGCCGGATTGAGGCTTATCGCCCGCAAAGCTGTGAGCGAGTCGCCCCATTGAACTGAGTGATAATGCGAGACCGCAAACAAGCGCGGTTTTCCAAGACGTCCGTTTCATGAAAGTGTTCTCCAAAAGAGTTATGTGTTGCTGAGCCGGAACGCGCTAGCGTCCGGTTTGTCGTGAGTGAGTTTGTCGTGAGATATTGTGTCCGAACCGGACGCTCGCGCGTTTCGGCTCACAAACGGCTTGGTTACTTGCGATCCGACGCCATCACCGGCGTGGGGACGGGTGCTTCGCGGACGATCGTGACCACTTCGCTGTCTGGCTGTTGCACCCCCGCGATCTCGTGATGCACCGACTGCCAAGTCACGGTGTGGTTGTTGACGAACGTGTAAATGCTCGTGCTGGAGGTGGTCTGGCCGTCGGCCGTCACGCCGGTGGACTTCAGCACCCAGTTGTCTCCGGCTCGATGCCAGAGTCCTTCGCTGTAGGCTCCTTCGGAATCGAAGATCCAAGCCCGGAGCTTGCCGGTCAGCGGATCCCAGCCAATACGCTGAGTGCCGCTCATCGCGTCTTTTCCGGCCACTTGAATGTTGAACTTGCGAAGCAGGAAGTTGCCGCTATCGACCGACTGGCAGGAGAAGACAACGATTGAATCGTCTTCCTCATCGACCCAGTCCCCCGTCAGCCAATCAAGCTGCTGGAGTTGCGAGCGATGCAACCGGCGGTTCTTCGGAGCATGGTCGCGAACGCTGGCGACGAGCCATTGGCCGTCGGTCTTCACATGCACGGCGGTGTAGAGGCTTTCGACAGTCCCCTCACCCTCGGCGCGAATGATCGTTGTGGTTCCATCCTCGACAGCCACGCCGGGACTGATGAATCGAATCGAATCGACTTTCATTTCCAGCTTGCAGCCGGGGTTCTCGGCGAAGAATTCGGTCATCGACTCTTCGATCGCGGCACGACCTTGAAAGACGTTTCCCAATTCATCGACGAACTCGGCGTCGGCGGTGAAGTGAGCCGCAACCGACTTCGCGTTCCCTTGCCCATAGGCTTTTGAGAACGACTCGTCAGACTGACGGATGGCCTCTTCGTCGGCCGATCGTTTGGTGTTGGGCTTCCCGACGACTTTTGTGCTGGCTTTGGACGCCGGTTGTGGACTCGACTTGTCAGCCCGTTTCGGGACGACCTTTTCGTCAGCGGCACCGAAGCACATCACCCCAAACAGAAGGGCGGCTCCGGAGAGAATCAAAGTCGTGCGCATGGTGTCTACCTTTCTGGAACCGCCCCGAGGCGGCCGTGATGGGAACCAATGTGTGAGAGAATTCTTCGAGAGCGATGGGCCGGGCGTCGTCAGCGCGGCTGGGAAAAGTGGCCCGAGACGCCCGGAGCCATCGCACGATGCGACATCAGTCGCATCCAAAAACGCATCGACGTAGGACGACTGCGCACCTTCGTAGCCGCGTTCGCCAGAACGCGGGTTCCGAAATGCCCGCATTCTGGCGAATGCGGCTACAACAGGTTGGCCAAAGTCCGAAGTGAGTCGTTGGCGTGCTGCCTGTTTGACAAATACCAT
>JBJXEX010000395.1:0-4522 GCA_046156195.1 Planctomycetaceae bacterium
CGAGGCCAATTCCGAAATTCCGAAGTGCCTGACCCCGGACAACCTCAATCGTGGCCGCGCGAGGCCTCGCTTGTTGGCGATGCGGCGTTCAATCGCTCGTCAATCCAATCGGAATCGACGAACGGCTTGAGCAACCAGCGCAGCGCGTGATTGACTCGCGGATCGTCGGCGGGCGGTTCCATCGGTGGTGTCTCCGAAGACGTGAGTTGCCAACCTGACTGAGTCAATCGCCACGGCCACTGCTCGCGCTCCGCGACTTCGTTGATGCGTGCCGACAATCGCGCGGACCACGCCGTTCCGAACCAGTCGCGGTATTCGAACCAGACTCGGTTCCATCCGTGTTGAGCAGATGCCTTTCGGGCGGACACCGCCACGATCCCCCAAAACATCAGTTGCAGGATCGCTGTCGCCAATCGGTCGGTCTGAGGAGTGCCGCTCCAGTCGTCCAGTTTTCGTGGCATCAACGTCGCCAATACGAAGAGACTCCAAGAACTCGTCCAGACCAGGGCCGCCACGGAGAATCGACCGGAGCTGAAAACATAAGTTCCCAGGCACATCAGCATCACGAGTCCGTAGCCGATCAACGTGGGCGTTTCGAGTTCCAACCGTTGCCCGTTCCAGCACCGAGTCAGTTGGGCGAGCGCGGACCATTCGAGCACGACGATCAACGGCAGCACGATGAAGAAACTCCATTCGAGCAGCCGGCCGCGACGTGCTCCCAGAACCGCGACAAACGGGCAGAGCGCGCTCACGGCGGTCAGATACCAGAGTTGATCGAGGATGCCGAGCGGCACTCGGTCTTTCGCAAGCGTTGCGATCGTTGTGACCGTCAGAGTCACCTGAAACCAGATCGCCCAAGCGGCGGCGGCGGTCAGAGACGTGTGTCGGACACCGCGCGCGAGACGCAGGACTCCCAGCCAACCGACCGAAACGGCCAGCAACAGTATCGGTGCAATGAGTAGATCCGGCATGTTCGTTTCAGCTTCTCAGGCGGTCAGGCGTTACGGTCGGCAACTTCGACATTTTGACCGGCGGTTTTTGCGAACCCAAGTCATTGAGTGAGTTGGTCTGCGAGTCGCGACCGTGCCTGCCGATCTTGACACCTAGTGACCACCGAGTCCCAGTGAGCCTTCAACTGCGTTGCTTCGTCGGGTGAGTGGCCCGTTTAGCGACAAGAGCTCACGACTGTCAGACACGTTTTTGAGGAGATACCGGAATGAAGTGGATGTTGACTCTTGCCATGTTGCTTGGCGTCGCTGGCACCGCGACCGCTGGGCTGTTCGACCACCATCACTGTTGCCCCGCGCCGAGCTGTGCCGCTCCGTGTGCGCAGGCTTGTGCTCCTTGCTGTGCGGCTCCGGCTGCATGTGCTCCGCACTGTGCCGCTCCGTGTGCGCCAGCTTGCTGCGCTCCCGCGGCGTGTGCTCCGCACTGTGCCGCTCCCGCGGCTTGTGCTCCGTCTTGTGCCGCTCCGTCCCACTGCTGCAACAACAATAGCTGCTGCAACAACGGCTGCTGCCACAAGAGCTGCTGGAAGATGCCCAAGTTCCACATGCCGAAGTGCCATATGCCGAAGTGGAACTGGTGCAAGAAGAGCTGCTGCAATAGCTGCAACAGCTGCTGCCCGCCGAGCTGTGCGGCTCCCTGTGCGCCCCACTGTGCGGCTCCTTGTGCGCCACACTGTCCGCCGAACTGTGCGGCTCCTTGCACCCCGCACTGCCCGCCGAACTGTGCCGCTCCGGCTTGCTGCAAGTAATGTCCAAAGTGTGGGATGATTCCCTTCATTGTGCGAATCGAAGCATCCCACTTCTCTGGCTCCGCAGAACGTGAGTCCTCGTCCGGGGGAATGTGCTGTCCCCCGGACGGCTCACACGCGGAACCGACAATTTGAACTGCGCCTCTTCGAGGCAATTCCGATCCAAGACCCCTGGAACTTCCTTCTGGATTCAACTCAGAGGTTCGCTCGCCTCTCTCTTTCCCTCGAGTTCCGAGTGCATCTCTGACGTATCGAAGGCCGGCCGCGTATCACGCGGCCGGCCTTTTTTTGTCATTGAGAGTTTCGCGAGCCGGAGGGCGTTAGCCCCCGGACAGTTTTCGGTGCCGTTCCGTCCGGGGCTAACGCCCTCCGGCTCACCGAAAACATTTCATTACTCGGCCAGCTTCACCTGATTCGGCGCGTTCTTCCAACGGAACTTCTTGGCGAAGTCCGCCACCGAATAAGTCTCTTGAGAAGTCTCGGCCTGCACGACGTAGACGAGTTCCGGTTCCGCGTCCGCGCGGAAGTGACCGTCGGCACTGATCGCGGGGACTTGATCGTGATCGGTGATCAGCGTGGCTCGCAGCTTGCCCGTCGCGGTGTCGAAGAAACGAACCGAGCGATCGGCCGTTCCCACCGCCAGCGTGCGATTGGTCTCCGACCACATCACCTGTTGTACGGGAGCCATCGTCGGGATGTTCTGAGCCACCTTGGCCGTTTGCGGATTCCAAATTTGAGCCGTGTGATTGCCTCGGCCGGAGGCGATCGTTTCCCCCTTCGCACTCCAAGCCAGAGCAGTCACGGACGGCGGATCTCCCGGCAAGCTGAGCTTGAACAGGACCGCTCCGTTCGCCGGATTCATGATGCGTAGCGAATCATCGACACCGCCCGTCGCGACCACTTTGCCGTCCGGTGACCAAGCCATCGACTGAGCCGCACCCGACACCTCCATCTTGCGAACCTGTTGGCCGGAGGTTGTGTTCCAGACATAGATCATGTTGCTCGGACCGCCCGCGACTAGCATCTTGCCGTTCCAGTCCATGAGGGTCACGGCGACGGTCGGTCCCTCGAACGTCTTGGTTGATTTACCCGTGACGGTGTCCCACAGCCGCACTGTCTTGTCTTCGCTGCCACTGGCCAAGGACTTGTTGTTGGGAGCCCACGCGATCGTCGCCACGCTCGCTGTGTGGCCTTCGAGTTTCTTCAACAGCTCACCTTTCTGAGCGTCCCAAACGCGGATCGTCTTGTCGGTCGCGCATGATGCGAGCGTCTTGTCGTTGTCGGCCCAGGCCAACGCGGTGATCGTGCCGGTGTGACCTTCCAACTTTCGCAGCAGCTTGCCCGACGCGATGTCCCACAGCGAAACCACCGGCGTACCGATCCCCGACGCCATCATCTTGCCGGTCGTCCACATCACGCGCGAGGCCGGCCCCGTCGCGTCGAGCGTCGGCAGAGCTTTGTCCGCCGAGCGATCCCACAACGTGACGTTCGACGAAGTCATCAGACAAAGCTTGGTCCCATCATTCGTCCACGAGAGTCCCGAAGCTCCCAGCGGCAGCGCTTTGATCAGCTTCCAAGACTCCGTGTCCCAAGTTTGTACCGCTTGGCCGGAGTACGCTGTCGCGAGCACTTTGCCATCGGGTGACCAAGCCACCGTGGTCATCGGGCCGGCGAGCGTCTGCTTCAAGTCACCCGACGCCGCGTCCCAGATTTTCGTGCCGACGCTCGTCGCCACCGCCAACTGTTTGCTATCGGGAGACCATGCCGCCGCGTAATTCGTTTCGTTGACCGCTTCGCCAAAAGATCGAATGACTTTGAACTCGGCCGTATCGAACATCTGCGCCGCTTGACCGGAACAAGTGAACGCGACCGCCGTCCCATCGGGAGACCACGCGCTGCTGAGCACATAGCGGCCATGCTCGACCTTGCCTCGTTCGGCACCGGTCGCCACGTCCCAGAATTTGGCGATGCCGCTTTCGCCGCCGCTGGCCAACAAGGTTCGCCCATCCGGCGACCACGCGATCTTCGAGACCCACGACGGATGTTTGATGCTCTTCAGATTCAAACCCGATCGCACATCCCACAACTTCGTCGTCGCATCGAACGAACCGCCCGACGCCAACGTGCGACCATCCGGCGACCAAGCCAAGTCATAGATGTAGCTGTCATGTCCGACCAACGCTTTCTGAAACTCACCCGTCGCGGCATCCCAAATCCGAATGATGCCATCCAAGCCACCCGTCGCGATCTGCTTGTCATCCGCGCTGATCGCCGCCGTGACGAGATACCCGCGATGCCGTTTCGATTCGATCGTCCAACTCAAGACGTTGGGAATCTGTGGCGGACGGAGCACCAACGTGCGAACGCTCAGCGGAGATCCCGGACTGAGCTTTCGCGGCTCCGGCTTGATCTCGACCGGCGAGACCAATTTCGTCTTGGCCTTCGCATTCGTTTCCTGAGCCGCCGCACCGAGCGTTCCCAGCAGACTCGCGGCGAGACCGAGCGTTATGCACCAACCTTGAGAACCAAAACAGACCATCGCGCGGCACCTTGTTGCAGAGGGTTATGGTCAGCCTTCGGAGGGCGGGCAGAGTAATCAGCGTCCGCGCCAATTGCATCGTGTCAGAGCAGACGACCCCAACCCGGATGATTCATGGTCGCCATGTAACCCGAAGCGTCAGCGAGGGAGTGGTCGCAGTTCTCCCTCGCTGACGCTTCGGGTTACATGCGGCACGCTGCGTCCTGCATGAGGAGGCCATGAATAAT
>JBJXEX010000396.1:0-37490 GCA_046156195.1 Planctomycetaceae bacterium
GAGCATTTTCCCAACACGCTGACCTCGCAGCGGCACCGCATGTATCGCGAAGCCAAACCAAAGCCAAACCCCCAAACCCGCGCAACGCCTTTATCAAATGCCGCCTAACGTTTTTGACACGCCAGCCTCAACGTGTCTGGCAAAGTCACGCTTTAAAAATGGAAATCGTTCCCGTCGAGACAAAATCAGCGCGCCGATCAACCTCGGATGTCGCATGGAGAGAATCATGCGAGTCATCCAACAACTCATTGACTACTACCGTCACTCGAAACATTGGTCGGACGATTTGGAGTCCCGGCTGTTGGCCGTGGGATTGATCGGTGAATTCGACGACAGGGATGACTTCGAACCTTGTGATGATTGCCATTCTTGGCCTTCCCCCGTGAGTCGTTGTTGCTACTGCAACGCATGGTATGACGAGCTGTTATCGGAAGAGCTTCGCTGGGAGGCCGCGGATGTGGCCGATCGCGCGCGAGGTTGTCGCCGCCGACGAGGGAAGCGCGGGCGACGACGTGAGGCGACCGTGAAAGATGTTCGGCTCGCTCTCGCGCAGCGATTCGGCAAGTGGTCGTTGCCGGGGGGACGATTGGCTCATCTGCGCGAAGTGGGCGGCTTGCTGACCCCGTGCGGCACATGGCAGAAGGCCGCCTGGGAGCTTTTATCCGAGCCGGTGCCGCGACTCGTGGAACGATTGCGACAGAGAGTACGATTCACCGCGCGGCCGCTGTTGAACCGGTTGACCGATTTCGATCTGGTGTTGCGGAGCTTCTCCCGGCCGTGGCGCGGCCAAGCGGGGGCCGCTCTGCGACGATTGGTGGAACAGAGACCGGACAGCCGCAGCCGCAAGCTGTTGAAGTACCCGGAATTTCAAGACGTCGCATTGCTGGTCGAACTGGCCGAGCACTCGCGGCAAGCTCGGCAACATTGTCTGCATCAACGTCGATCGGTCCTTCGCCTCGACGTCGATCGGTCCTTCGCCTCGACGTTGATCATTGGGTTGAGACGACGTAAGGCGAACGGCAACACTTTCGTAACCCGAAGCGTTCGTCTTGTAGTTGAGCTCTTTCGATCAAATTCGACCACGACACCAAGAGTAAGACCCGAATTCATTCGTTTCATTCCTTTGACCAGATTCCTTTGATTCGAATTCTTAAACACAGGATCGCCCCAGGAATCAAAGGAATCTGGTCAAAGGAATTCAAAACGCGCAACTTCAAAACTAACGCTTCGAGTTAGTTTCATTGAGAGCCGAGCATCATGCCAGAATCCGTAAGCAAAGGACTGACCGAAACCGTGACCCTCAGCCAGGCGCGATCGTTGATCGAGTGTCTGGCTCACGAGCAAAGCGTGCTGCTGCTGTCGCCGCCGGGGATCGGGAAGTCGGACAGTGTGGTGCAAGCGGCGGAGGCGGCGGGGTTGCCGTGCAAGTCGCTGCTGGGGACGCAGATTGCTCCCGAAGACGTCAGTGGCATTCCGCGCATCGTTGGTGAGCGATCGGTGTTCTGTCCTCCGCGCATCCTGCTGCCGGAAGACCCGCAGCCGTTCTGTCTGTTTCTGGACGAGTTGCCGGCATGCAGTCCCGACATCCAGAAGGCGTTTTATTCGTTGCTGCTGGAGCGGCGGCTGGGTGAGCATCCGTTGCCGAAGGGGACGTGGGTCGTGGCGGCGGGAAATCGGGCCGAGGACCGGGCACTGGTCCGCTCGCTGAGTTCCGCACTGGTCAACCGCGTGATCATTCTCAACGTGCGCGTGGACAACTCCGAATGGTTGCAGTGGGCGAAGCTCAGCGGCGTGCGGCCGGAGATTCGAGCGTTCATGTTGTTTCAGCCCGCGTCGCTGATGCGTCCGGTGCCGGATGCTCCGGTTCCGTTTTCGACGCCGCGTGCCTGGGCCTCCTTGTCGCGAGCGATGGACTTGGTCGAGCAGCGGGGACTTCTCACTCGGGCGAATCGGCGAGCACTCGCCTTCGGGCGGCTCAGTGCCGATGACGCGGCCATTTTCTGCGCGATGGCCGAAGCGAGCATCGATCAAATCTTGCCGCTGGAGGAATACCTGCGGTCGCCGAAAAAGTTGCCATCGACGCCGACCGCTTGCTGGTTCGTCTTGAATCGGATTCGCACGCTGCTCGATCGCGGCGAACTGCAACCCTACGCGGGAGAGACGATCAACACGTTTCTTGCCACCATCCCCGAAGAGCACCGCATGGTGTTGCTGGTGGACCGGATCAAAAAGTGGGATGAACTCGGAGCCAGCTCCGCTTTGCTCGACACGTTGAAGGGGATTGCC
Organism: Planctomycetaceae bacterium; assembly: GCA_046156195.1. Lineage (GTDB taxonomy): Bacteria > Planctomycetota > Planctomycetia > Planctomycetales > Planctomycetaceae > SXKJ01. The sequence goes on from JBJXEX010000396.1 coordinate 2,287, forward strand.
GGGCTATGAGCGATTCTGAATCGACAACTCCTGAGTCATCCGCAGCGACTGAGTCAGACACAACTCCTGAGTCAGACAGTCCCGCATTGCCACCCGTCTCGCGGCTGCTGGAGAAAGCGATGCAGGCATTGCGGTTCGCGATCTTGAACCTGCCGCATCTGTCGGGACTGGCTCAAAATGTTCGCCTGCTGATTGATCGCCGAGTGGAGACGGCGGCAGTCACTCCGTCGGGGCGAATTCTGTTTCATCCCGAATTTCTGCACTCGCTGACGTTACCCGAAGCGGCGTTCGTGATGGCTCACGAGCTGTACCATTTGGTGCTACAGACGCACGAGCGAGAGACCGGCTCGGATGCCGAACTGGTCAACATCGCGCATGACCTGATCATCAACGACATCCTCGAAACGGAACTGGGACAGCCACCACCCGCGGGAGGATTGCGGCGCAGAGGGGCGAGTCATGTGTCGCTCGAACGCCTGTTGGTGGAATTGAAGAAGAACCCGAACAGCTTGCCTTCGCAGTTCTGGCGCAAGGGGCGAAATCCCAAGCGAAATCTGACACCGATGGAACGGGCGATGGCCGACGCGGGGCTTAACGGCGAGGCCGGGTCGTCCCCTCAGGACAAGTCGGAAGCGAACGACGAATCGGGTCGCGAACCGGGTGCCAGTCGATCGACGAAAAGTAGCGGACGCTCGCGACGTGGCGACGCACTGACGAGATCGCAGGAACTCGAACTGTTTCCGCTGGACGATCCGCAAGACCTTCAACGGAAGATTGAACTCTGCCTGGAAGTGAGCATTCAATCGGTCGCGTTGAGCGCGCTGTCGCATTCGTGGGAGCACGATGCCAGCCGTGAGGACGAAACCGACCGCCTCGACCGCGTGGCGACCAGTGTGGAGATGCTGCGCGAGACCTATCGAACGCCGTGGCAACGAGTCGTGCAGCAATGGCTCGATTCTCAGATCCCGATGCCTCGCAGTTACGCGCGACCGTCGCGCCGCGCGGGGGACCGCACCGATGTCGCGTTGCCCGGACGGAATCGCGAGTCATGGATCGTGCATGTGGTGCTCGACACCAGCGGTTCCATGTGGCCGCATCTCCCCCGAGCACTGGGGGCGCTGGCGTCATGCTGTGCAGCGGCCGGAGTCGATCTCGTCCATGTGGTGCAATGCGACGCGGGGATCACAGTCGATGAAGTCATCCCGATTGAGGAACTCGGCTCGTATCGCGTGAAGGGCTTCACCGGTTGGGAAGGTCAGGCCATTCGACGTGCTCTGGAACCGCCGCCACCTCCACCACCTCCTCCCCGCCCCAAGCCTAGTCCGCCTCCACCGGAACCGCCCCCGCCGGAGCCTGAGCCGATCGCGAGTGAACCTTCGCGGCGACGCAACAGAGTCGTCTCACGACGAGTCGCGAGCGTGTCAGTGTCGGCCGGGCATCGGCCGCATCTCCCCCGAGCTCGGAGGGTTCATCGTCGAAAACTGAGAGGGCAATTCGTTGGAATCAAAATCAAGCGTCGGCCCGATGTGTCAATGCCGCAGGAGCTTCATCTGTCGGTGGACAGTCCCAACCAACGCCTCTCGCTGAGAACCGCTCCCGACAGCAATCTGTCACCCGCACTGCGTCAACTGGCCAGACAGCCGGAAGTCGAAGCGGTGCTGGTCCTCACCGATGGCGAAATCGAATACCCCGCCGAACCGATGCCCTACGAAGTCTTATGGATACTCACTCAAGCCGCGAAACCAGGCCAAGACTTCGCCCCGGACTACGGACAAGTTCTGCATTTGGAAGGCTCTCCGTGAAGTCCGTGGCCCGGCTCTCCGAGTCCGAGATCTTGAGAGCAAACACCAAATGGCGAACTCCCAATGAGCCTCCCGACCGAGACACCCATCCGCGGTCGAACAGTCTCTTTAGTTTCCGCTTTCACATCATTCTGCCTTCCCATCATTCTGCTCGTCGGAAGTCACCAGAATCATGGATGGGCGGAATGACGTGGGATTGCTTGGCGTCTTCCCAATCAGAACTTGCCAAAACTCAAGACTCTTACACAAATTGGGCTCTCCGCCATTCGTGTGGAAACTGGTGTTTCGTGAGCGGCAATCAACACGAATGACGGAGAGCCACAAATTGTTTCGCAAAAGGTTTTCCCACTTCGCGTTCTTTGCGACCTTCTGTTCCAAGCTGTGTTTTGAACAGAAGGTCGCAAAGAACGCGAAGTGAACTCGATGAACACGGCCCTCTTCTTTCTGTCAGTCCAATGAACCCCGTGAATTGTGCTGTCGGCTTCAGTGAAAAGTCTCGTTCTCATTTTTCACGCCTCACGAGTCTGCCATGAAAGTCATCCATCAGCTCATTCAATATCTTGAGGACCAAGGGTTGATCACGCCGGAGGTGATGGATCGGCTCCGCGTCCTGGGACTCGTGTCGCGACGGCAAGAGGACAACGACGATCACCCGTACTCTCACCTGGAAGACATTGGTTGCGAACAAGAATTCGACGACCCGCCCGATGAGGAAGACCCGCATGAGGTGCTTGAGAATCAACTGCTCGCGGACGCGCGGAAAAGCCAAGCGGGGCGAGCCACTTCGTCGAAGGGAACTCGTCGCAAGCGGCGATCGCGCGAGCACGATCAGGTGTTGTCTCGGCTGCGGCGAGAACTAGATGAGCTGATGCACGCTCGGCCTTTGGTCGAGAACGCCTTGCTGAGTCTGGGTCGGCGGATTGATCCGTCTGCGGACTCTTGGACTGCGTCCGTGCGAGCGTTGCGAGACAGCTCTGATGAGCAATTTGTCAGCTCGCTGACTGAGTCGCTGCGTGCGGACGAACTGCCGTTGAGTGCCTTGCGGATTCTGCTGACATTCGACGATCACCGGTCGCTGTTGTCGCGTCTGCCCGCTCCGTTGCGTCATGTGAGTCGGCCGCTGTTCGAGGGAGGCCGCACTGTCCCGCCGCTTCCGAAACACTGGGCAGAACGGTCTCCGCTGGACGAGTTGAACGCTCTGTGGATCGTGCGGCAACGACTGATCGCTCGGCTGCGAGACTTGCTGCAAGACAACCCGCAACAGGTCTTCCACTCGAAGCCGAATGGGTTCGGGGAGTGGTATCAACTGGGACTCTTGCTGGTCGCGATCGCTCAGTCCGGCCGTGCTGCCGCGGATTCATCAGCCGCGTTCGGGACCAAGCCCGTTGTGGCGGAGGAAGCTGATCCCGCAGAGACGCGGCTGGTTCTTTGCCGGCGCAGCAAGTTGCTCGAATCCAATGCCGACTGGCAACGCTTCTCCGAACGAGCTTGGCAACTGGCCGTGTTGCTGTTTCCGGAATCGTCCGCCGAGCTATTGGCGGCTTGGGGCCACGCGGAAGAGTTGAGTGTGTGTCTGTCTGAAGTCCCCCTCCCGCTGCAATCGCGTGCTCGCGAACTGGCCGACTTCGTCGAGCTTGCTCAAGGGGACGCTGGCAAAGTCACCGCTCTCAACTGGACCGAGCATTTGAACTCGTTGCTCAGCGACCCGAACCGCACGCTTCAACAATTCGGCAAGAACGCCCGCGACGCCATGTGGTGCTGCGCGCTGTTGCGTTACGGCGATGCAACCTCGATCGAACAAGCGGAAGTCTGGGCGCAGTCGGACATTCATGAGCTTTCACGAAGTGCCTACTTGATTCACAAGCTGTGGGCGGAAAACAAAATTGGAGACGACTCGGCAGTTCTGGCGTTGCTCGGGTGCATGGCACATTCGGAAGCGACTTGGCAGTTTCGGCAAACCGCGCATTCGGTGCTCGCTGAAATTGGCTCGCCGGCCGTGCCCGTAATAATCCGTTGCTTGTCCAATGCGCGCTGGCGAATTCAGCGACATGCCGCCGACGCGCTGGGCAACATGGGAGCACCTCTCGCAGCTTCCGCCGTGCCGACGTTGATAGCCGCGCTGAAAGAATCCGATTTCACCGTCCGCTGCTCTGCGATCGAGGCGCTCGGCAAGTTGGGAGCACCCTCCGCGAACTCCGCCGTGCCCGCGTTGATCGACCGTTTGAAAGATCCCAGTGAATGGGTTCGACGCCGCGCCGCCGATGCGCTGGGCCAGTTCTTTTCTCAGGCAATTGCGGCGTTGCCGGCATTGCGTGACCGCCTGACCGATTCCGATCCCAGCGTCCAAGCCGCCGCAAGAACCGCGATTCAACGGATCAAATCGGCCTGAGCCACAAACCGCTATTAACAACGACGGCGTGTGAAGTGGTCACTGTTGCTATATCGTTATCGCCCAAGGCGATGTCTTATCTGCATTCTTGTGGCATGACGCTCAGGTGCCGTGAGGAATAATCAGAACACAATATTTCGCAAGATACATACTGGATAATTACTGGCGTTATGAGTCACTGAGGCGAATCGCGTAACGATTTTGCAGCCGGACGACGACGACTCAAAACAAATTTTGAGAATGCGCCCTTCCGCAATTTGATTTTCTGAAACGCCTAGCGCTACAAACCCGACGACCAGCAATCGTGACGGCGTGGATCCTGGATTTCTGACACAAGTCGTTGAAATCGTGTCGTTTTGCCATGATCCCGGCCGAGTGAGATGATTGTGAGCGAGGTTTTCCGAAACGCCAAGTCCATTGCCGGTTGACGCCAACCTGGGGGACCGCGTGAGCCATGCTCATGGCGACTCAGCCAGCGTTTTCGCCAGGATGGCACGCGATTTTGGAGGTGTGAGTTGACGATTCGATTTGGCAATGTTTGCTAACAGACGTCGGCTCTCTTATGCCCAAGACGGCATTTCATGTCAACATAACTTAGCAGGAGTGGTTCCAATGACGTTCAATTCTGTCGGTCTGATTCGAAGCCTGTTTGCTCCTGCCAAATCGAAGTTTTCGAGGAGGGATCGCCGGTCAAAAGGATATCAGTCGCGGCAGTTGAATCGGGCACCACAGTCGGGCTGGGTGGCGGCTCCCCAGATCGAGAGCTTGGAGACTCGGGAGATGCTCTCGTCGATCTCGTTGACCGACGGTGCCCTCACTTACACAAGCACGAACGCGAATATGCTGACGGTCACGCTCGTCGGCGCGAACTATCGCTTCACGGATACGGAGAACATCACAGCCACCGGGGCCGGCCTCACGGGGTCGGGGACGATGATGGTCGATGTGGCGACGGCTGACGTCACGTCAATCAGCATCGACATGGGGACCACCGGTTCGGCCACGATTGGCGGCTTGACGCTCAGTGGCGATCTCTCGGTGACAGCCGACACGGTGACGTTCAACAACGGGACGGTCAGCAGTGCAACCACCGTCACGATCAACGCCGACGGCCCCGTCATCAACGCCAATGCCAGCGCGTCCCTTGTGGCCGTCGCGGCGCTTGACCTTGTCATCACGACGACGGGGACCGGCAGCGCGGTTGGCACGACGTCGATTCCGATCACGACTTCGCTCGGTTCGCTCACGGTCGTCACGAACGATGGCGGGGTCTTCATTTCGGATTTCAATTCCGGCCCCAGTGACAGTGGGCTGGCCATCAGCAACGTGGTCGTGAAAGAGAATGGCTTTATTCCATTCGTCAACGGCAGCAATCAAGTCGTCGTGAAGGCTTCCGCGAACGATGCCAATCCGCAGCCGGGAACATTCGACTTCTCGATCACCGCCGAGGGAAGCATCGTCTTGAACACAGTGACGGCTCCGGATGCCGTCAGCATCACCGCGACCGGCGGCACGATCGTGGATGGCAATCAAGCGGCGGGCAACATCCTGGGCCGATCGGTCAGCCTGGTGGCTGGTCAGTCCGTTGGTCAGCAGCCCGACCCCATTGAGTTCAATGGCGAGACCTTCAGCTCCAGCACGACCGACGGTTCCATTTACCTTTCCGAGGGAATTGTGGGGGCGTTGGTGACTGTCGCGGCTGGCGGAGCGGGCCGCGACGTGGAGGTGACTAGCTCGGCCACGACCCTGCGGCTCGGCAGTATTACAGCGCTGGGCAACGTCAATTTGGCGGCGAATGGTGGGTCCATTGTCGACAACAATGCCGGAGCCGTGAACATCCAAGGCCAAAAGTTGGTGGTGTCCGGGAAGTCGGGCATCGGGGCTGCGAGCAACCTCATCGAAACCACCGTTACCGAGATCGACGCGACAGCGAGTGACGCGGGCGCGGTCATTCAGATTATGGAAACGAATGGCCTGAGTTCCGTGGCGGTCAAGACCAACGATGGCAACGTCAACATCGGCTTCACCGGCGGCCCACTGAGTTTCACGGCGAGTTCAGATCTGCTCTCCGCGGCCGGCGCGGCGGTGACGTTCGAGAACACGGGAGGCGGCGTTAGTTTGGGGGTTGTCGATGCGGGAAGCGGTGCGGTCAGCATCACCTCGGCTGCGGCCATTCAAGATGACATGAGTGACTCGGCGGTCGATGTGCGAGGAGGCTCCGTCACTCTGAAAGCGATGACGGGGATCGGAGCGGCTGGAAACGAAATCGACACGGATGTCGCGACGCTGACCGTTACGACGACGACGGGAGTGATTCAAATTCGCGAAGCCAATGCTCTGTCGTTCTCAGCAACCGGCGCGGGAGGCGACGTCGATGTGCGGAACGCCACGGGCAATTTGACGGTGAATCTCGTGAACGTGACCGGTTCGGTGACGCTTCAGTCGGGTGGTGCCATTCTGGATGGCAATATGACTGCCAACAACATTTTTGGAAGTTCGCTGACTCTCACGGCGTCGAATGGCATCGGCACGGCGAGTGACTCGATTGAGACCTCGGTGGGAACCTTGACTGCCAACGGTGGCGCGGGGGGCGGTCTGTTTGTGGCCAATAAGCGAGCATTGGTCCTGACCTCGGCGTCGGCTACAGGCGACAACGTCTCCGTGACGACGATTGGGAGCTTGACCGTCAACACGGTGACAGCCACCGGGCGATCCGCGACCCTAACCGCCACGGGTGACGTGATCGATGGGAATGCCGGTGCCGTCAACGTCACGGCCTCCAGTGTCACGCTCAGCGGAGCGAAGGTTGGGTCGTCAGGCGACAAGCTGGAAACGAACACGGCATCGCTGTCGATCGCGACCTCCGCAGGTGGCATCTTTGTGAGCAACAGCGGCAGCACGAACCTCACGCTGTCCGCGACAGCATCGGGACAAACCGCCGATCTTGATATCGACAGCACGGGCAACATCGTTTTGGACGTGGCGATTGCGCAAGGCGATCTGGTCAAGTTGGCCGCCGCCGGGGCGATCACCGATGGAAACGACACCCCCACGACGATGCCCATCAATATCATCGCCAAATCGCTCGATATCAGCGCTCCTCAAGGAATTGGAACCGAAGCCAACCGACTCGAATTGTCTGTGGACTTGATCTTGAACGTCGACGGGGGAGGAGCGGCGGCGGCGTTTGCCAACGACGGCCCGCTGGCAATCTCGGAAGAGGCGCTTGAAGCCGCAGGAACGGGCGACCTGATCTTCAATGCCGACACCATCACCATTTTGGATGTCTCAGACAATCTGGCTCAGGTCGCGACCAACCGATCCGTTGTCTTCCGCACGCAATCCGGGCACATCGTGTTCAACGATTTGGCCGACACGATCGAAACACAGGGGACCGGTTCGATCACGGTTCAGGCAGGGTTGGTGACTGGCAGTGGCGGAGTGGCGGTGCTGGGCAATCTCAGAACCGCCGGCACGTTCATCACCGTGACGGCCGACAAGACCATCACCATTGGGTTATTGGATGCGGGCACGACGGGCGACGTGCGAGTCGAATCCCGCGCGGGAGTCATCGTTGACGGGAACGGTTCAGAACTGAACGTGATCGGCCGGAACGCGAATTTGATTGGAAGTACGCCGACACTTCGTCAGGCGGAGTTCGACGAAATCACCAAGGTGGCGGATGCCGCCGGAAAGCGTGGAGAGGCCGCCGCAAAGAGGACTTCTTTCGATTCGTTCTTGGCCGCGTCGGTGATCTCCACCGCTGCCGAGGAATTCTCAATCAATGAGGTCGATGAAGCCCAGGTGGCCTTCGACGCCGCGGAGGCTGCCGCGGAGAGACAAGCTGCGGTGGTCAATGGACTGTCAATCGCCAAGACCGTCGCGGACGGAATCGCACTCGCCACCGACATCGTTGCCACCATTGCGGAAGCCGTCGCGGATGGTGCGCAGGCTGTTCCTTTGACCGGTGACGGTGGAGCGGCAACCATCGCTGGAGTAGCAACGGTCATCTCGAAGGTGGCCTCTGTCGCCGCCTTCGCACTCGATGTCGCGTTAACCATCGAAGACGGCAAACTTGGCGACTTGGAGGACGAACAGACTGGGGCACAGTCGGAACTCTTCGCTGCGGAGTCCACTTTGGGATTGGCGACCGCGACGAAAAACGCCTTCCTCGAAGCGGTCTCGATTTCTCTGGCAGCTTCCATCAAGGCCGATATCGCTCGCGACGCGGCGGCCCGGGTCAGCGAGCAGTCCACTTTGGCTCGCGATCAAAACAACGTGATGTCGACACCGGACCAACCGCTGGGCATCCGAGTGTCTGGCATCGCGACTCTGACGGCTCCCAACGGAGACATCTTGTTGGAAGTGATCGGCTCAGTCACCGTCAACGAAGGCGCGCTCGTCCTCTCGGAGGGCGCTCCCGATGCCGTCACTTTGGCCGGTGCCACCGTGACGCTCACGCTGCCGACCGACGATTCGATCGGCAGTCTGGCGGGCGTCGCTGGCTCCACCGTGATCCTCGGTGAGAACACTCTGACCACCGGCGGCAACGACACGGACACCTCGTTCGCGGGGGTCATCAGCGGCACCGGTGGAGTGACCAAAGTCGGAACGGGCACCTTCTCGCTGGACGGTGCGAATACCTACACCGGTGCGACGACCGTCAGCGCGGGTCGGCTCGACGTCAATGGCTCAACCGCCGTTGGAAGCACTGTGACCGTGGAAGACACCGCGACGCTCGGCGGAACAGGCTTGGTCGCCGGAACGACCAACGTGCTCGGCGGCGGCACGGTCTCGACCGGCAACAGCCCCGGCGTCCTTCGCACCGCCACCGTCACCTTCAACGGCGGCTCGACGTTCTTTCTCGATATCGCCGGCACGACGCCGGGGAACGGGGACGAGAATTACGATCAGATGGTCGTGACTGGCAATAACCGCACCACGACGCTCGGAGGAGCGGAACTGGTCTTCAACCTCACGGTCGACGCGGCCGTGGGACAAGTCTTCAAAATCATCGACAGCACCGGCACCGGTTCGAGGGTTGAGGGGACTTTCAAGTACCACGGCTTCACGCTCAATCAAGGCAACGTGTTCACGGTTGATAGCACGATCTTCCGCATCAACTACAACCCCGCCGGCGCGAGTGGCGATGTGACGTTGACCCGGATTGTCGGCGAGACTCTGGCCAGCCTCGATAACGGAACGCTCACGATCGCCGACGTCGGCCGAGTCTCCACCGATAGGCTCACGCTTTCGCTGGATACCGAGGGCAACGTCCTGTTCCACGATCCCGTGAATGGAATCGTGGGGAGCGGTGGCGTGATGTCGGAACGTGTGCCGCTGTCGGAGTTGACTCAGATTGTCATCAACACGGGAGTCGGCGCGGACGTGCTGACCATCGATTTCACGAACGGCAATCCGATCCCGTCCGGCGGGTTGGTCTTCAACGCGGCTGTTGGCAGCAGCCGGAGAGAAGATCTGCTTGTGCTCAACAACGTCGGTGCCGCGATTAGCTCGGTTACTTATCAGCCAACCAATTCGCTGAGTGGAACACTTCAATTGGATACGGGGTCGGAAGTGGTTCCCTTGAGCTTCACCGTCTTGTCGATGGTGTCACTGGAGGGCACGGCGGCGGCCAACTTGATCTTCGACTTGGCGGCCTCGAACGAGTCAGTGACCTTCACCGATCTGACGGGGCCGACCGGCGTCGGTCGGGAGCGTTTCGCGGGGACTGGCGTGGCACAAGTGGACTTCAGCGTCGTCGGCCTGACCAGCCTGACCGTCAACGGCAACAACGGCAACGATACCCTGAAGATCGGCAGCCTGGATTCCGCGTTCGCGGCGGGAGTCACGCTCAATGGTGGTGACGGAAATGACGTCATCGACACCGCCGGTTCCAAAACGATCGTCGGCCGAGTGGCCACTGGGGTCGGCACTGTTCAAACCGGCGGCATCGGTGACGACAAGCTGACGGGCGGCATTGGCAACGACACGCTCATCGGCAATGAAGGCAGGGACGTCATCAAGGGCGGAGCGGGTGACGACGCGATTCTTGGTGGGGACGGCAACGATCAACTCTTCGGCGATGCCGGCAACGACACGGTCTCCGGTGGAGAGGACAACGATTCGATCCTGGGAGGCGCGGGCAACGACGTGTTGGCGGGTGAAGGAGGCCGCGACACGGTGAAGGGCGAAGCCGGTGCGGACAACATCGCCGGAGGCAGCGGATCGGGCGCTGATGAGGGAGACGTCGTCACTGACCTCGCCATCGACATCAACGAGGATCTGGTTTTGGTCTTCAACGACAGCGACCTGCTGTTCGAGGTCATGGGACTCGGCTAACTCAGATTGCCCACGTTCGTAGCCGCGTTCGCCAGAACGCGGGCATCGGCCCCGCAAGGCTACGAAGGTGTGCAGTTGTGCTAAGGCGGCCGTCTCTGGATGGGTTGACTGCGTTCGCAGGGTGATTCGCGCGATCGTCGTGGCGAATCGCAGTCACTCATCTGAGCAGGCCGGAAAGTCGCGGTTGTTCGATTCTTATCGCCGTGACTGAGAGTCCAATTTTCCTGTCGAAACTATTTTTCGACTTCCTCAACGGAATCCGGTTGAGGTTTTTCGGTCGCGGCAGGCCTCAGCGGTTTTCTTCCAATTCCTCTTCCATGTCGTCGTCGTCGTCCTCGTCCGTCAATTCCTTGGCGGTGGGGGATTGCGAACTGCGAATGGGGCGTCGGAATTGGCTGTCGGACGGCAGAGACTGCGGTTGTGAACGAGTCGCCGCGCGCCGTTGCGGCTGATAGTCAAGCTGCTGGATCAATTCTTCCGATTCCGGTTCGGGTGGAATTTCGAGTGCGGCCGGTTGGACTCCTACGGAGTCCTCGATGAACTCAGACTCGGTGGAACCGTTCAATTCTTTGTTCGTCGGAGGAGCCGGTTCGGCGGGCAGAGGCAGCGGCTTCTGCGGAACGACGGGCAGCTCACTGGCCGGGACCGGTTCGGGTGGCGCGGGAGTCCTGGGGTCGCCCGCTCCTGAGTAGGTGGCGGAACCGAGTTCGGCGGGATCGGACTGATTGGTGACGAACTCTTCCGGCAGGGTCGCCAGCTTGTCCGCGTCGCTTGCATGGCTGCGTGCCCAAGCGTGTCGCAAGGCTTGAACATAGGCTTCCGGGTGCGACAGGCTCTCGCCGAGGAAGATGTTGTCATCTTCCATCAACGTCCCTTTGCGATACTTCATCTCGGTGATGGCTCGGTTGTAGCTGACGATGCTCTGGTAGTAGGCGGTCTCGGCTTGAGCGAGGCTGATCTGCGAGCGGAGCAAGTTATCGACGTTCCCTTTGCCCGCTTCGTATTGAGCCTCGTAGGCTTGCACACGACGTTCGGCCGCACGGCGACGATTGAAATTGGTCTGAGCGGTTTGGAACGAGGCATCCAACTGACGGAAGGCGTTGGCCAACTCGTGGCTGATTTCAAACTCTTGAGCACTCAGCGCTGCTCGTGCTTTGCAGAGTCTCAGTTCGAGGTTGCGAACCTGTGAGTGAGCGGCTCGGAAGCCGATCGGCATGCTGAACTCAACCCCGATGCCATAGCCGGTGTTATCTGCGTCGAGCAGATTGTCGTAGAAGCTCCCTGTGCGGCCATTGCTGACGTTCGTGGCTGGCGGAACGCCGACGAGCGGTCCCGTGGGATTGTGTCGGGCGTGTCCGAACAGTTGATCGCCGAAGCCATTGATCGCATACCTGCCGACAAGGTCGAGCCGTGGATTCGTCAGACTCTCGGCGGCTTCGACCTGAAACTCCAAGCTCTTGATGTTCCACTTTTGCTTGCGAAGCTCCACCCGCCGCGTGAGGGCCTCGACCAAACTGGTCCGCCAATCGGGCTGGAATTCGGCCGTGGTTGGCTCATCTCCGGGACGAATAATGCGACCGTCGTTGACCGGTAAACCGATCAACCGGCGGAAGCGGCCTTCCGTGTTGTACAGATTCGAGAGCGCTTCTTCCGAGCGGGCACGCACCTCGAAGTAACTGTCGCGAGCCTGCGCTTCATCCGCCGCGCTGACGTTCTCGACTCCCGCATCGGTATTGGCTTTGACCTTCCGCCAAGTGTGCAGCGAACTGTTGCGGGCAGTGAGTTCCGCGTCGTAGCGACGATACGCGAGATACAACTCCCAATAGAGGTCTTCGACGTCCTTGACTAGGTTCTGCGTCTGCGACTCGAACTCGGCAATGGCAATGTCGGTGCGGATGCGCGAAATCACGACACCCTGATTGACCTGCGTCACGTTTGTGAGCGACCGTCGGGAAATGATCGGCCCCGCGATCCGCGTGAACCGAGTTCCGCCCCCCTGCCACAGCGGTTTGCGATAGTCAAATTGCAGACCCGGAATTCCGGAGTTTTGCGTCGCGCTGGGATTGTTCGTGAAATACGACTGGAAGAGCCGTGTTCCGCCGGCTCCCGTCCCGGTCCCGTTGTTGAACGCCTGATAGAGCACGTTGTGCTGTAACGAGGCTTGCGAGCCGTCGGCGAAGATTTTGGACAAGCCAGCTCGGAAATCTCCGGCCGTGGTCTCAAGCGTGTCGCCCGCTTGGATGTTATTGAAGCTGTTGGTTTCCGAGATGTTCTCGCTGCGTCCGACCAACAGGTTCGTCGTGAACTGGGCGTCGAATTCCGAGAGCGCGGACTCGACGCCGTTCTGACCAAACTGTGTGTTGGTTTCTTGCAGAGCCGGATCGTAAACCGACTGCACGAAGTCTGGGTTGGACAGCAAGCGGTTCTGTGGCGACAGAAACGAGCCGTTGTCTCGGATCAGCTCGTTGTTGGCGAGCGCGGTATGGACCGCCTCTTCCAAACCGAGATCCCAGACTTCCTCCTTGCGAGGCCGGCGGATTCGCCGCGGCTCATCGGAGAAGCTGACCTCATCCGGGGTCTCTTGATTGACCGCCGGATAGTCGATTGAGGTCACGACATCCTTGTAGTGATCCAGGTCGGCGTCGCCGACATAGCTCAGTTTCTTTTCTGAGGTCGAGCAGCCGGCGAGCAAGCCGCCGCTCAAGACAACACTGGCCCATTTCCACGGTCGCCAAATCGTTCGCAGTGGCATGAAGACGCCCTTCCAAACGGTCAAAGTTCTGCCGGATCGTTACAGCCAGTATCGGCGGAACGATCGTTACAGCTTTGGCAAGAGTTTCTGGATGTGCCGATTCTGCGATCACGAAAGTCCGACTCGCGGAGTCCGACCGGCAGGAAGTGCGGCTCACCAAGGCGACGGAGCGGTCAAGAACTGAGCCGCAAGGCGCTCGCCTGGTCGTTCCGCGGATGGCCGACGCGAAGACACAAAAAAAGCGGAGCCGGCATGTGTTGCACGGCTCCGCTGGAATCTTCGGTTGCGATCGACGGCTGCGGGAATCTCACGCACCGTCGCGGCGACGTGGCGTCAGCACGAACTCGTCGAAGCGGAACTCTGGCTGGGTCGGATCGGCGATGTTCTGGAAAAGCTGGGCGACGACCCGGTGGAAGTGCGTCTGGCGGATCGAATAGAAGTTGTGCTTGCCGTCTCGGCGGCAGCCAATCAGCCCCGCTTCGCGCAGCAACGCCAAGTGATGGCTGACCGCCGGTTGGCTTTGTTGCAGTCGTTCGCAGAGCGCGGAGACATGCAATTCGTTTTCCCGATACAGGTACATCAGGACGCGCAGTCGAGTTTCGTCGGAGAGGAGTTTGAAGAGTTTGACCAAATCGTGTTGGAGTTGGTCGGGAAGCTGGTTGCTGTCGGCAACAGGCTTCTTCTGGCGGGCGGGGCGTTCGGCAAGTTCGAGCATGTCATTCTCAATAGTTGTTGGAGGTTGGCCCGCGGAGTCCGCCGGCGCTGGCGGTTGCGGAAAATCAGTTTGCGATTGGTCAGCCAAGAGGCATTCCTTTGGCCCAATGGCCACGGGTCGCATTCTCGCCGAAAACGAAACGAACAAAGAACGCGAACCGAGAAACGACCGGCGAAGCGCACGCCGAACGATTGGCAAAGGGACTTGTCGTGGTACGGAAATGATTGAAGATGGGAATCCAGAGACGAGAAACCTCGTTCCTCAGAAGTAAGTCTCGAAAGAAGGCATCGAACTGGCGGAACCGCCACGGAAATGAGTCAGCTACAATCAGATGTGCAGATTCACCAAGAAAACCAAATTCAGGACGGGCGGGAATATCACGGCCCTCTCTGGTGTTGTCAACGATCTGAAATCGTGGAATTCCTCGTGGCCGAGCCACTCCGAGGTTGTGAACTTTTGGGAGCCGCGACCGTGAGGAGCGGTTGTTTTCTTTGAAGTTGCTGGATTTGAACTCGGCTCCGCATCGTTGCGGCAATTTCTCAGGTTGTCTTCATTCCTTTGACCAGATTCCTTTGATTCAAGGGGCTAACCTGTGCCTGAGGATTCCCATCAAAGGAATCTGGTCAAAGGAATGAAGCGAACGAATTCGGGCCTTTGTCTTGGCGTCGTGGTTGAATTTGTTCGATAGACCGCAACTTCAAGAGTTGTTTCTTAGGGACTTGCGACCGCTCCCTCACGGTCGCGGTTCTAAATTTAACGGCCAATTAACACTGAAGACCGGGAGGCTGACGCCTCCCCGCTCGCCTGGGAGTGTTCTCGTGCATGACTCGGAGTTTGCAAACTTGTCTGGCCTGCGAGCGGTGGTGACCGGCTCGACCTCCGGCATCGGCCGAGCGATCGCGTCCGAGCTGGCGAAAGCCGGCGCGGACGTGGTGATTCATGGCGGTCGCAGTCCCGAAGCCGCAAACTCATTGGCTGAGGAACTGCGGTCGCTCGGCCCGCGAGTTGTCGCGGTGATGGCCGACGTCAGCGATGAAGAGAGGCTGCCCGCATTCGTCGAACGCTGTTGGACCGAGTTGGGGGGCATCGACATTTGGGTCAACAACGCGGGGGTCGATCTGCTGACGGGCGATGCGGCGAAACTCGGATTCGCCGAGAAGCTGCAACGGCTATACGAAGTCGATATCCGCGGCACGCTGTTGCTGAGCCGATTGATCGGGCAACGGATGGTCGCGGGCGGAGGGGGAGTTATTCTCAACATCGGTTGGGATCAAGCCGAGCGCGGCATGGAAGGGGACAGCGGCGAGCTCTTTGCCGCCGCGAAGAGTGCGATCATGGGCTTCACTCGTTCGCTGGCGGTCAGCCTCGCTCCGAGCGTGCGAGTCAACTGCATTGCCCCTGGCTGGGTGCGGACGAAGTGGGGCGCGGGAGCCAGCGATCTCTGGCACCAGCGTGTGCTGCGAGAGACTCCCTTGAAACGCTGGGGCACGCCGGAAGATGTCGCGGCGGTCGCTCGTTTCTTGGTCAGCCGCGAGGCAAGTTACCTCACCGGGCAAGTGATCTACGTCAACGGCGGCGCGGAGCGGTGACGCGCCGAAGTGTGGCTCGACGCTCCGCGTCGAGAGTGTTTGATTCATCGTTATTCTACCGCTCGTCACGACGCGGAGCGTCGTGCCACACTGGAATCATCATGCCAGCGGAACGCATCTTGTTCGTGACGGGACGACTGGCCGAAGGCTCGTTGCGCGAACTGCTGGCGACGCTCGCTCTGAAAGTCGGTTTTGATTACGAGGTCGCGGTGTTGGGGATCAGTGTGGCGGCGTTGATGTCGGTGGACTTCGTCGCCAGAAAGCTCGCACCGCCGTCAGCGGTCGATCGCGTCGTGTTGCCCGGTTGGTGTGGCGGCGATTTGGATTCGCTGACTCAGAAATTCGGCACTCGGTTTGAGCGAGGTCCGAAGGATATGTTTGATCTGCCGGAGTACTTCGGCGGCCGAGCGAAGTCGCCGCCGGACCTCAGTCGGTACGAAATCGAGATTCTGGCCGAGATCAATCACGCGCCGCGATTGAGTCACTCCGAGTTGCTCGCTCAGGCCGAGAAGTATCGCCGAGCCGGCGCGGACATTATCGATCTCGGCTGCATCCCCGACGAGTTCTGGCCGCAGGTTGGCGAGGCGACTCGGATGCTACGGGCCGAAGGTTATCGCGTTTCGATCGACAGTTTTGATCGGCGCGAAGTCGAACATTCGGTCGCGGCGGGTGCCGAGTTGGTCTTGAGCTGTAACAGTACGAACGCCGACTGGCTCGCCGCATGTGAGGCCGAGCTAGTCGTCATTCCCGATCAGCCGCAGGATGGCGATTCGTTGGTCCGCACGAGGGAACGGCTCAGCGCCGCGGGTCGCAGGTTTCGCGTTGATCCGATCCTCGAACCGATCGGGTTCGGCTTCGCGGCGTCGTTAGCGAGGTACTTCGAGGCTCGTCGTCGTTGGCCGGATGCGGAGTTGATGATGGGCATCGGCAATCTGACGGAGCTGTCGGAAGTCGATAGCGCGGGTCTGAATTTCCTGTTCGCGGCAATCTGTCAGGAGCTAGGCATTCGCAGCGTCTTGACCACCGAAGTCGTCGGTTGGTGCCGCTCGGCGGTTAAGGAGTTCGATCTTGCACGGCGGCTAATGCGGCACGCGGTGACGAATCGAGTTTTGCCGAAGCATGTGAATTCGCAACTGGTGCTGCTGCGCGACGTGAAGGTCCACGAGCTGGGCGCGGCGGGACTGAGTCGGCTGGCCGAACAGATCCGCGATGCGAACTTCCGCATCTTCGTCGAGCGTGGTGAACTGCATTTGCTCAATCGAGACGGCCACTGGCACGGGACCGATCCGTTCGAGCTATTTGACGAGATCACGCGCACGACGCCGATCGACTCGGCACACTCGTTCTATCTGGGTTACGAACTGTCGAAGGCGACGACCGCACTGACGCTCGGCAAACAGTACCGGCAAGACGAGGCATTGCAGTGGGGGTTCCTGACGATCGCCGAAGTCAGTGCCCACGAACGGCGGCGTGGCGATCCGGCGAACGGCAACAGATAAGTAACCCGAAGCGTAAGCGAGGACGAGTAAGTAACCCGAAGCGTAAGCGAGGGAGAGCGCTTCACACGGTTCTGATTTTGGGACTCATCGCGTGCTGGAGTGCTCGCCCTCGCTCGCCCTCGCTCACGCTTCGGGTTACTTGTGACCTCCTTCGCTTTATATTCCCGCCGCCCCGATCCCCTGCTGCGAGAGATTTATGTCCAACGAAAGTGCCTCCGTCACGATCCGTCCCGTCGAGTCCGGTGATCTCCCAGAGATCGCGACGTTCATTGAGCCATTTGTGGCGGCGGGAAAACTGCTGCCGCGGACGGCTCAGGAATTGGAAGAGTTGGTGGAACATGGCTTCGTCGCGGAGTCGGCGGGCCGGATCGTCGGGTTCGCCGCGCTGGAGATTTATTCGCCGAAGATGAGCGAGATTCGCAGCCTCGCGGTGTCGCCGGAGTTTCGCGGCGGTGGAGTCGGTCGGCGCTTGGTTCAGCAATGCGTCGATCGTGCTCACGAACGTCGGGTGCTGGAGGTCATGGCGATCACCTCGAACGACGAATTCTTCAAACGCTGCGGATTCGATTTCACGCTGCCGGGAGAGAAGAAAGCGCTCTTCATTCAAACACGCGATGTGTGAGTTCGCGCGGCGGTGACGGAGTGAAGTCTGTGACTGTCAGAAATTCGAGCGGGCCATTTTCAGCAGTTCCGAGTTGGACTACTCTCAGGCCCGATCGAATGAGTAGCCGCGTTACGCCGGAACGCGGCCGAATCACCCAGAACCCGAGTTCTGGCGAAACGCGGCTACGAAAATAAATCCCGCCTCAAGGAATCTGACATGCACTCTGCTCGCCGTTCTGCTCGTCGCCGTTTCACCCGTTCCGGGTTTACCTTGATCGAAGTCTTGTTGGTGCTCGCGATCCTCGGTGTGATCGCGGCGATGGTGGTGCCGAATCTGCTCGGCACACAGGACAAAGCGAACATCAAGGCGACCGCCATCAGCATCAAAGGCTTTGAGGAGGCGGTGAAGATTTACGCGGTCGATCACGATGGCCTGTTTCCCGAAGGGAACGGTGACTCGGTGATCCAGACGTTGATGACGCCGGAACAAACCTCCGATTCCCCGAATCCGCGAGCTCCCTACTTGGAGCGAGTTCCGATGGATGCCTGGAAGCAACCGTTGCGATACGAGTACCCGGCCACGGGCAATCGCCAATCGACGACCGGCAAGCCAGCGATTTGGTCGGCGGGACCGGATCGCCGAGATGACACTGCCGACGACATCAACAATTGGTCCCAGTCCTAAATCTCGTGGAATCGCAAGATGAGCAGACGCAAACAGACGTGGTTGCCGCGTGCTCAGCTCGGAGAGGCATCGCGGTTCGCGGGCTTCACGTTTGCCGAATTGCTGCTGGTGCTGGCGTTGTTGTTGATCGTCAGCGGGCTGGTCTTTCCGCCGCTGTTGCGCATGATCGCCGATCAGCCTTTGAAGGAAGCGGCCGAACGGACTCGGACACAGATGGCGAAGGCGCGGCTGAAGGCTCTCGATTCCAGTGCCGCGTGGGAGTTTCGATTCGAGCCGGGTGGTGGCCATTATCTTTGGATGCCACAGGAACGGAATTCACCGACGACGAGCGGGAGTGGTCCCGCGAACTCGACGATCGATCTGACATTCGGTCAGTTACCCAAGGGGGTGAAATTCGTCAGCGATCTCAACGGCGTGCCGCTGACTGTCGAACGATTGCCACAACAATTGGTGGCCGGGCTGTCGGACGCTTATCAGATGGCTCAGGTTGGTTGGAGTGCTCCGTTGACGTTTCAGCCGGACGGTTCCGCGACCGATTCCGAAGTGTCGGTGATCGACGGCAGCAATCGCCAAATCCGACTGACCGTGCGCGGCTTCACCGGGGGCGTGACCGTGTCCTCCATCGAAACTCGGAGGCGGTGATGCGAAGTCATCGTTATCGGGCGAACGGCAGGACTTTTCTAACCGTTTCCGATCCACCGAAGTGGACGAAAACCGGAGAACCCACACTCTGGCGAGTGTGGCTACGCCGATCAGGGTCTGGATCGGAATCGGCTCGGCGCGGATTGACGCTGTTGGAAGTCTTGCTGTCGTTGGGGCTGTTTCTCGGAGCGTTGGCCGCGCTCAGTCAATTGTGGTACGGGGGCGTGCGAGCTTCCGTTCAGGCGCGGTTGGGGACGCAGGCGATTCTCCGCTGCGAATCGAAATTGAACGAAGTCGTGGCCGGAGCCGTCCCGCTGCAATCGACGAGCGCCACGCCATTCGAGGATGACTCGACTTGGAGCTGGAAGCTGCAAGTTACTCCCGGCCCGCACCTCAATGTGTTCCTGGTGGTCGTGACCGTCTCGCATCCAGGGCAAGGAGGTCTGTCCGCCAGCGGTCATCAACTCAGCCGACTGATTCGCGATCCACAGGTCTTTATCGACGCGCAGCAAACCACGACGGATGGGACGACGACGCCATGAAACGAACTCGCACTCAACGTCTTTTATCCGCAGTCCGGCTTTGCCATCCGCAGGAAGCCATCCAGGACAGATTGCCTGCGGATGGCAAAGCCGAACTGCGGATAAAGAACAACAATGACAGACAACTTCTCGCCAAACATTCTTTCGGTGCGCAACTCAAGACCGACATCGGTAATGGCGGCTTCACGCTGTTGGAGATGATTCTGGCGCTGGGCCTGTCGAGCTTGCTGTTGGTGGCGTTGTACACGGCATTGCAGATGCATTGGTCGTCGTCCGCGCTGGGCCAAGTGGAAATGGAACGCTCGCAAATTGCCCGCGCCTTGTTTCGCCGATTGGAGACCGATCTCCGCTCGGTCGTGTTTCGTGACTCGCCGCTTTCGTCATCCACCACCGACGATTCCCTGGAGAGTGATAGCGACAGCAGCTCTTCGAGCAGTACGTCAAGCAGCACCGGCAGCACATCAGGAAACGGTTCGAGCAGCGGCAACTCGTCATCCAGCGGCAGCTCGGGTTCGAGCGGTTCCAGCAGTTCGAGTAGCGGCTCGACCGGCAGCTCTTCGAGCACGAGCACGAGTTCCAGCACAACTACGACCGACATCTATTCGACGCAGAAGAGTGGTGTGTTCGGAGACTCGCAGAATCTGGTGGTGCATCTGAGTTTGCCGAGCCGCACCGCGACTCCCGGCTCCGCGGCACAGGCCAACGCGGCCAGCAGCTCCAACGGCACGGAGGCACTGGCGGGCAGTGATCTGCAATCGGTCATGTATTTCTTGGCCGGGTCGAGTTCCCCGATCTCGCAACAACTCTCCGGCTCGGTCGTCAGTGCGACAGGCCAAACGACTGGGTTAGCGCGTCTGCAAGGGGATCGCATGGCGATGCAAGCCGCCGACGAATCGGGGAACTTGTCGTCGATGGCGGCCGGTGTGCAGTTGCTCGCCCCAGAAGTCGCCGCGATTCAGTTTGAGTACTTCGACGGGCTGAGCTGGGGCACATCCTGGGACAGCGGCACGTCCAACAGTTTGCCCAACGCGGTGCGGATCACGATCGACTTTCATCCGCCGGTGGTGACGAACGGCTGGTACGCGCGGCCGGTGAGCGCCTCGTCCAATCGTTTCCAGCACACCGTCGCGATCCCGCTTGCTCAACCGTATGTGCCGAGCGACTCGCTGTAGGGCACCCGATGCGTGAGCTTTGAAGTGGCGTCGTTTCGTTAGCCACGACGTGGCGCGCTTTGAACTCGGCTCCGCACCGTTTTGTCAATTTCTCAGGTTGTCTTCATTCCTTTGACCAGATTCCTTTGATTCCTGGGGCGAACCTGTCTCTCAGGATTTCGATCAAAGGAATCTGGTCAAAGGAATGAAACGAATGAATTCGGGCATTTTCGAAAGAGCACCACTTCAAAACTGACGCTTCGGATGAGTCGTCTTGGCTCACTGCCGCTGCGGGCGAGTTTGAAAGTAATTTTCCGAGCCGGGCAATTGCCGCTGCGCATCAAGCTGTTGCTGAATCTGATTGATCTCGGCGTTCTGTCGCTGAATCATCTGTTCGTACACGGAGAGCGAATTGTCGCCGAGTGTCGTTGGCAAGAATCCTTGCGTCATCGGCGAAGAATTGGCGGGGCGAGATTGTGGCGGGGGCGCTCCGCGAGTTCCGGGATTCGGCGAGTAGCTCATCGGCTGAGCAGCCGTGTTGTTCGCAGGTTGATTGTTCGCGGACGGAGCGAATCCGAATCGGTTCGGAGTCTGATACCACCCAGATGGCGGTAGCTGGTCCTGCGGCGGCGAGTTGGCAGGCGCGCCGAAGTTGCCGGGGCCGAGTGATCCGGCCGGAGGCTCGCCCATCGGAAGTCCATAGTCCTGCCGATTCGGATTGGCGGGCCAGTTGGAAGGTGTTGTCGGAGCGACTCCGTTGGGAGTCATAAGGTTGTTGGGCCGATTGTTCGCGGGGGGCCAGTTCTGCGAATTGCCGGACGAATTGTTCTGCGAATTGTTCGGCGCGGCGGTCGGGCCGGGCGTGATTTGAAACATGTTGCCCGGTCCCGCGCTCATTCCCAATCTCGACGCGGCTCGTGCCGGATCATCACCTGTTCCGGATGACACATTCGGCCAAGCCGGCATCGCGTCCAACGGCGAACCAGAATTGTTCGGCGGCATGGATTCGCGCTGGGCATTGGGCAACAGGTTGATGGGCGCGCCGGAATTCGGTGAGGGATTCGAGTCCATGTAACCTTTGGGCGGCATCGAACCGTTGGGCATGTGCTCCCATCCGGTGGGGCTGTGAGGATTCCCATTCGGATTCGACGGCGGTGGGCCGACGACGATCGGGCGATTGGGATTGGGCGTGGCGGTTGGCGTACTACCCGGAGGAGGACTCCAGCGGTTCTGCTCGGTGGGTTGTGGGAGATTCGGATTCGCGGCGTTCGTTCGAGCAAACTCTTCTTCGCGCAGTTGCCGCAGCGCGAAATCGCGGCGCTGCCGTTCTTCCAGATCGCGAGCCTGACGATCGAGGACCGCTTGCCGTCTCGCGTATTTCATCTGCTCTTCCAGATTTTGAGTGGCATAGGGCGAGTTCGGATCGTTGATCGCGGGTGATGGAAGATTTCCTCCCGCTGGCGTGACCGGTGGCAAATTGTTCGGTCCCGTGGGTGAGCCGTTCCATTCGTTTCCCGAATTCGGAGCACCGTTCCAACCGGGAGGCGGATTCAGGGAGTTCTGCGGTCCCCACGGGTTTTGCGCGAGCATCGTGGCGGGCGGTGCCATCGCCGCCGCTCCGCTGGGGAGCAATCTCGCCAGTTTCGCTTGAGACTCGGCTTCGCTGTTGGTGCGGCGGAACATGGCCAACGCGCGATCCGCCTGGCCTTGCTTGGCGTACAGCAGTCCGAGGTTATTGATCGCGTTGGACTGTGTCGGGTTCTGTCGCGTTGCGGCCTGCAAATACTGCTCGGCCTCGTTGTATCGCGACTGCAACAAGAACGAGTACCCGATGTCGTTGAGCAGATTCGCGTCGCGCGGAGACGACTGCAGCGCGGCAAAGTAATGTCGTTGAGCCGAGAGGTAGTCTTGTTGCCGATCGGCGATCACTCCCAGCCGATGATTGGCCACCGGATGATTCGGCTGCCGTTGCACGACGGCAAAATAGTTCGACTGCGCTTCCGGCAAGTTCCCCTGTTGGAAGGCGGCATGTCCCTTGTGCAGCAACTCGGCGATCTCGACCTGGCCGGAGGGTGCCGTTTGGCTGCCGGCGACCGGCATCTGCTTCGCGAGTTTCGCCGCCTTGAAGTCGTCGTACGACTGCGGCTTCTTGGCGAACATTTGAAAGGGAGACGCGCAGCCGGTGAGCGAACTCGCCAACAACGTCAGGAACGCCCAATGAAACGAGGCTTTGTTCATCGATCAACCATCCTGGTGGATCAACAGGCAGAACGGCAGTCGTCGCACAAAACGCGATCCGACGGGAGTCTCTGCGAGGAGGGGAATGGAAGGAGACGAGGCGGGAACTTCGTCAGACAGGAATTTCGTCAGACAGGATTCTGGAAGGGGCCGGGTTATAGGCATCCGGCGGAAAACGTGTCGAGACGAACTTGCAACGGTGTTCCGAGCGATTGAATCCCTTGCCGCATGAGGTTACTTAACTCCCGCAGTCCTTCAGTTCGCCTCAAGGAGAATCAAAATGCGTGGGATCCGATTCGTGGTGTGGAGTGCCGTGTTGATCGGCTTGGTTGGCGGCGGTATCTCCGCGGCGGAAAAACCGAACATCGTTTTCATCCTCGCCGACGATATTGGTTACGGCGACTTGTCGTGCTACGGAGCGAAGCACGCGAAGACACCGAACCTGGATCGGCTGGCGTCCCAAGGTTGTCGCTTCACCGACGCACACTCGCCCGCTTCGACCTGCACTCCCACGCGAGCGGCCTTGTTGACGGGGCGCTACTCGTGGCGACAGGAGCCGGGATCGCGAATCGCTCCGGGAGATGCGCCGCTGTTAATTCCACCAGGAACGACGACGATTGCCTCGGTGCTCAAACAAGCGGGATATGCGACAGGTGTGGTCGGCAAGTGGCATCTCGGACTCGGCGGCGAGAGCGGTCCCGATTGGAACGGTGACCTCGCGCCGGGTCCGCTGGAGATTGGGTTCGACTCTGCCTTCTTGATGCCTGCGACGGGGGACCGCGTCCCGTGCGTTTATGTGGAAGATCATCACGTCGCGGGACGCGATCTCCGCGATCCGATTCAGGTCAACTACAAGGTGAAGGTCGGCAACGAACCGACCGGCAAAGAGAATCCCGAACTGCTCAAGCTCAAGCACACGCACGGGCACGACTTCACGATCATCAAGGGGGTCGGCCGCATCGGCTGGATGACCGGCGGCAAAGCGGCTCGCTGGACCGACGAGGACATGGCCGACACGTTCGCCGCGAAAGCGATCTCGTTCATCGAACGGCAAGTGACCGTGGCCCCGACGAAGCCGTTCTTCATGTATCTCGCGACGCACGGCATTCACGTTCCGCGAGTGCCGCATCCGCGCTTCCAAGGGACGAGTCCCGTCGGCACGCGCGGCGATGCGATCCACGAACTGGATGACACGGTCGGCCAAGTCTTGTCCGCGCTCGATCGGTTGAAGCTGACGGACAACACGTTGGTGATTTTCACCAGCGACAACGGCGGCGTGATGGACGACGGCTACGAGGACGTCGGGAAGTTCGATTATCACCCGAACGCTCCGCTGCGAGGCACGAAGGGAACGCTGTTCGAGGGGGGACATCGCGTGCCGTTCATCGCTCGCTGGCCGAACCGCATCAAAGCGGCGACGACGAACAACACGTTGATTGCGCATCTCGACATGGCGGCGACGTTCGCGGTCCTCACGGGAAGTTCTTTGCCGAACGGTGCCGCGGCTGACAGCTTCAACGTGCTGCCGACGCTACTCGGTGAGAAAACCGATTCTTCACCTCGCCCGCACTTCGTCGCGCACACCGGCGGCACACAAGGACCGTTCGCGATCCGCAGCGGCGATTGGAAATTCATCCAACCCGGCGGCGGAGGTCGGCAGGCCGAACAGTCCAAGAAGGACGGCACTCAAGCCGGTCAGCTTTTCAATTTGGCCGACGATCTCGGCGAGCAAACCAACTTGGTCGCGAAGCACCCGGAGAAGGTCGCCGAACTTCAGGCGTTGATGAAACGACTCCGCGAACAAGGTCGGAGCCAGCCATGAGTTTTCCGGCCGAGAGCCGTTGGCCGAACGCCGATGGAGGTCGTCATTTTTTGCGTTGAGAAGACAGAAAAAGGGAATAACGGCTTTCGGCCATCGGCTCACGGCTATCGGCCGATCCAAACTAGGAGAGCGGAATGCTTCGAGGATTCATTGTTTGGTGCTTCATTGGCTTGGCCACGACATTGTCACACGCCGCTCCGCCCAACGTCGTGTTGATCGTCTCGGACGATCAGGCTTGGACCGACTACGGATTCATGGGGCATCCGCAGATCCAGACGCCGAGACTTGATCGGTTGGCTCGCGAGAGTCTCGTCTTTCGGCGCGGATATGTGACCTCGTCGTTGTGCTGTCCGAGTTTGGCGAGCCTCATCACCGGCAAGTATCCGCATCAGCACAAGATCGCCAACAACGATCCGCCGGGAGGCTCGAAGAACAAAGAGTCGTTCGCCGCCGGTCGCGAGACGATGAGTCGCTTCATGGATGCTCAGCCGACGTTGCCTCGGCTGCTGACTCAGGCGGGATATCTGACTCTGCAAACCGGCAAGTGGTGGCAGGGAGATTTCACTCGCGGCGGGTTCACGCACGGCATGACGAAAGGGAATCGGCATGGCGACGTGGGACTCGACATCGGCCGCAAGACGATGCAGCCGATTTACGATTTCATCGGCGAGGCAAAGACGAAAGACAAACCGTTCTTTGTCTGGTACGCACCGATGCTGCCGCACACGCCGCACAATCCGCCGGAGCGACTTTTCGACAAATACAAATCGCTGACGCCGTCGCCGCATGTCGCTCGGTACTGGGCGATGTGCGAGCTCTTCGATGAGACCTGCGGGCAACTGCTCGATCATCTCGAAGAGCAGAAGTTGGCCGACAACACGATTGTCATTTACGTCACCGACAACGGTTGGATTCAAGACCCGGACAAACCGCAGTACGCGCCGAAGTCGAAGCAATCGCAATACGACGGTGGCCTGCGCACACCGATCATGGTCCGCTGGCCTCGTCAGATCGGGCCGCGAATGAGCGATGTGCCGATCAGTTCGCTCGACATCCTGCCGACGGTGCTCGATGCCGTCGGACTCAAGCGACCGGCGGATTTGCCGGGACTCAATCTACTGGACGAAGCCGCTGTTGCCAAACGGGAGACGGTCTTCGGTGAGTGCTTCACGCACGACTCGCGCGACTTGCAGAATCCGGCCGCGAGCCTTCGCTGGCGTTGGCTCGTCCGAGGTGATTGGAAGCTGATCGTGCCCGACTCGCACAACGAGCCGGACAGTGTTGTCGAACTCTTCGATCTGAAATCCGATCCGCAGGAGACGAAGAACGTCGCGGCAACGGAGTCCGCTCGTGTGAGCGCGCTGCGGAGAGAGCTGGATGCTTGGTGGAAGTAATCTTGCTTGATGAGCCGATGGCGCTAGCCACGGGCCTCGGTGGGTGACGTTTGACGGCGAATTGCCCGACGCTAATGCGTTCGGCTCACAACGCGAGCGCCATTTGACTGATGCCGATTCGCAGCGCTGTTGGGCCAACGAGGTGCTGTGTACGATCCGCCCCCTCGCGTTGGGCAGCACGATGTTTCGCGATCGCCGATCGCTCACCGCCGCCCTTCGATTTCCGTTTGAAGCTTCAACAGGAGTGTGCAAGATGGTGACAGTCGGGATGAATTATCATGTGATCGAAGGGAAGCAGCAGGACTTCGAGACGAAGTTCGCCGGAGTTCTGGGCGCGTTGCGAGCCGCCGCCGGACATACCAACTCGACGTTGTGGAAAGATGTCAGCGACGGCGCGTCGTACCTCATCACCAGCGAGTGGTCCGACGAGGAAGCCTTCAAGAGCTTCATTCAAAGCCAGGCGTTTCGCGACGTCACCACTTGGGGCAAAGAACAAATCCTCTCCGGCCGGCCGATGCACAAGGTTTACAAGCACTAAGTCATTTTTGATTTTCGATTTTCGATTGGAAATGGAGACTGCGGTTCAATCGAAAATCAAAAATCGTCAATCGAAAATCCTTTGCCCTTCTGCGAGACCGCACCATGAAGTTGATTGCCGCCGTCGTTTTGTTCTTGTTCTCGTCAGTTGCTGTGGCTGCTGAGCCAACTCGGCCGAATGTCGTGGTGATCCTCGCCGATGATCTCGGTTACTCGGACCTCGGCTGCTATGGCGGCGAAATTGAAACGCCGGTGCTCGACGGGTTGGCGAAGAACGGATTGCGGTTCACTCAGTTCTATAACACGGCGCGCTGCTGGCCGTCGCGAGCGGCGTTGCTGACCGGCTACTACGCTCAGCAAGTCCGCCGCGATGCGCTGCCAAATGGACCAAAGGCGGGAGCGCAGGCGACTCGGCCGGTGTGGGCGAGGTTGCTGCCCGACATGCTCAAGCCGCTGGGTTATCGGTCGTATCACTCCGGCAAGTGGCATGTGGACGGAGCACGTTTGGCGGGCGGCTTCGATCGCTCGTACAGCTTGGAAGATCACAACAGCTTCTTTGCTCCGCAGAATCATTTCGAGGATGACAAGAAGCTGCCGCCGGTTGATCCGAAGCATCCCAGTTATGTCACGACGATGATCGCCGACCACGCGATCAAGTGCCTCAAGGACCACACGAGCCAACATGCCGATCGGCCGTTCTTTTCGTATGTCGCCTTCACATCGCCGCACTTTCCGCTGCACGCTCTGGCGGAGGACATCGCGAAGTATCGCGACAAGTATCGCGATGGCTGGACGCTCGCACGCGCGGCTCGCTGGCAGCGGCAGAAGTCGATGGGCTTGCTGAACTGTGGCCTCTCCGCGCCGGAGCGTGAGGTCGGACCGCCGTATCCGTTCCCCGATGCGTTGGTGAAGCTCGGTCCCGGCGAAGTGAATCGCCCGCTGCCGTGGGACGAACTCAACGCCGAGCAACATGAGTTCCAAGCGGCGAAGATGGCGGTTCATGCCGCGATGGTCGATCGCATGGATCGCGAGATCGGCCGACTGGTCGAGCAGCTTCGCGCGATGCAGGCGTTCGAGAACACGTTGATCTTTTTCTGTTCGGACAATGGAGCGAGTGCGGAACTGATGGTCCGTGGCAACGGTCACGATCGAACGGCTCCGGCTGGCTCGGACCTGACGTATTTGTGTCTCGGCCCCGGTTGGTCGAACGCGGCGAATACTCCGTTCCGCCGCAACAAGACTTGGGTGCATGAGGGGGGCATCTCGACGTCGCTGATCGCGCATTGGCCGAAGGGGATCGCCGCTCGTGGAGAATTGCGGAATGATCCCAGTCACCTGATCGACCTCGTCCCGACGATCCTCGACGCGGTCGGCGGCAAGCGGTTGGAAACGTGGGAAGGTCAACCGGTCCCCCCTGCTCCCGGCAAGAGTTTGGTCCCGGCGTTCGCGAAGGATCGTAGCGTCACGCGCGAGTCCTTGTGGTGGCTACACGAGAACAACAAGGCGATCCGCGTGGGTGATTGGAAGCTCGTCACCGCCGCGAACCAGCCGACGAATGCGAATAAGTCTTGGGAGTTGTATGACCTCGGCAAAGACCGAGCGGAATCCAATGACCTCGCCGACAAGATGCCGGAGAAGGTCAGCGAACTCGAGCGGCTTTGGACCAAGGCGACGGACGAGTTTCGCGAACTGGCAACTCGTGATCTGCCCGCCGATCAGAAACCGTCCGGCGAACAGGCTCCCTCGAAAAAGAATGCCAAGAAAAAGTAGGCCGACGTCACTTTGCGAACTTCGCGTCCTTCTGTTCAAAACAAATTGTTTGAACAGAAGGACGCGAAGATCGCGAAGGGAACCGGCGAGTCAGGAGGTTCTGATATGTCGGCAGTTTTTAATGCAGCAATGGGTGGGAGATTGATTCGGTGTGTCGTGTTGGCGTGCGCTATTGTGGTTGGGATTGTGCCAGCGAATGTGGTTCCTGCCGCCGAACCCAAGCGGCCCAACATCTTGTTCGCGTTCGCCGATGACTGGGGCCGCTATGCCAGCATCTTTGCGACGGCCGATGGTCCTGGCTCGATCAACGATGTCATCAAGACGCCGAACATCGACCGCATCGCGCGCGAGGGAGTGCTGTTTCGCCGAGCTTACGTCAACGCGCCGTCGTGTACTCCGTGCCGCAGTTCGTTGCTGTCGGGACAATACTTCTGGCGCACCGGCCGAGCGGCCATTCTCCAAGGTGCCGTGTGGGACGCGAAGATTCCCAGCTTTCCGCTTTTGCTCAATGAGGCCGGCTATCACATCGGGCAGACGTACAAAGTCTGGAGTCCCGGCCAACCGAACGACGCTCCGTTCGGCGGCGACAAATTCGCCTACGAAAAAGCGGGCGGGAAGTTCAACAACTTTTCTGAGAACTGCACGCAGATGGTTAAGCGAGGCCAGCCGCTCGAAGAGGCGAAGGCCGAGCTGTATCGCGACGTGACTAGCAACTTCGAGTTGTTCCTCGCGGATCGCAAACCGGACCAGCCGTTCTGTTATTGGTTCGGCCCGACCAACGTGCATCGCGCGTGGGAGCGAGGCTCCGGCAAAGCGTTGTGGGGTATTGATCCCGATGCGCTCAAAGGCAAGCTCCCCAAGTTTCTGCCCGATGTTCCCGAAGTTCGCGAGGACATCGCTGACTACTTCGGTGAGATCCAAGCGTTCGATCACGCGATCGGGTTGCTGTTGAAGAAGCTCGAAGAGATCGGCGAACTCGACAACACGTTGGTCGCAGTCAGCGGCGATCATGGCCCGCCGGGATTCACTCACGGCAAGTGCAACCTGTACGACTTCGGCACGAACGTGACGCTGGCGATTCGCGGAGCCGGCACGCGCGGCGGCCGAGTGCTCGATGACTTCGTCGGCCTGCCGGACCTCGCGCCGACGTTTCTGGAAATCGCTGGCCTCAAGCCGCCCGACGTGATGACCGCTCGCAGCCTCGTGCCGGTGTTGAAGTCGGACAAGAGCGGCCTGGTCGATCAAGAGCGGAGCTTCGCGCTCACCGGCCGCGAGCGGCATGTCGAGGACGCTCGCGAGGGCTTCTTGCCGTATCCGCAGCGAGCGATCCGCACGAAAGATTTTCTCTACATCATCAACTTCGAGCCGAATCGCTGGCCGATGGGGAATCCGTACAAGCTCGACGGCGAGAACGAACCGGATGCCGCGACGCTCGCGAACAACACCCGCGTCACACTCTCTGACATGGACGCCAGCCCGACGAAAGCGTGGCTCATCAAGCATCGCGACGAACCGGAGTGGAAGCCGTTCTACGATCTCGCCTTCGCCAAACGCCCGCGCGAGCAACTGTTCGTCATCGCCGATGATCCGCATCAACTCCGCAACGTGGCCGCCGATCCGAAGTATGAAACGGTGCGGGCTGAGTTGAATCAAAAGCTGATGTCCGAACTGACTCGCACCAACGACCCGCGCGTCACCGGCGACCAGCAGTTCTTCGAGACGCCGCCGATGGCCGGGCCGCTCGCACAACCGCGCGGCAAAAATAAGTAACCCGAAGCGTCAGCGAGGGCGAGTGCTCCACAGCATTCGGATTCCGATTCGGCCGGGGTCAGGCACTTCGGAATTTCGGAATTGGCTGGGGCCAATTCCGAAATTCCGAAGCGCCAGACCCCTTAACGAAATTCCCTTAACGAAATTGCTGCCATGCCAATTGATCCACAACCAGCACAGCGACTCTCGCGCCGCGACGTTGTCCAAGCTGTGGGAGCCGCCGCAGGCATCGCATTCGTCAATCACGCGGTCGCGGACGAGAAGACGCCAGGCACACAAGTCGGCGACCGCACCTCGACCATTCGCATCACCGCGCTCAAGACCTACTGGGTTGGTCCCGTCGTCTATGTGAAGATCGAGACCAATCACGGCATCACCGGTTGGGGCGATCTCAAGGGAGTCGATCCGCGCGTCTCGAAACCGCTGGCGGAATCGTTGTTTGAACTGCTCGACGGAGAGAACCCGACGCGGGTCGAATATCTCTGGCAGAAAATCTTCCGAGCACATCGCAACATCCGCGGCGGAGCGTTCCTGGTCCACACGCTGGCGGCGATCGACATGGCACTGTGGGACATCACCGGCAAGCTCTGGCAGGTGCCTGTCTATCGGCTGCTCGGCGGGCCGACGCGAGATCGCATCCGCGTCTATCACACGCCAAAGGCCATGAAGGTGCCGCCGCACGGAATCTATGAGCACTCTGGCAATCCGGCCGACATCGACAACATGGTCAAGGCGATCAAAGCCGCTCGCGAGAAAGTCGGTCCCGATGGAGCCGTCATGTTCGATGCGCACTCGGCCGTGCCCCCCGCGACGCTGATTCAACTCGCGGCCGCGCTGCAACCATTCGACTTGCTGTTCATCGAAGAGCCGGCTGTCCCCGGCAACATCGAAACCTTCAAGCGGCTCAAGCAGCACATCAACATCCCACTGGCCACGGGCGAACGCGACCGCACGATCTGGGGAGTCATCCCGTATCTGCAAGAAGGCTGCATCGACATCCTGCAACCCGACTGCTGTCACACCGGCGGCATCAGCCAGATGAAGAAGATCGCGGTCCTCGCCGAGGCGTACTTCGTCCCGATCGCCCCCCATTGCACGGCGACCTTCCTGGGTATCGCCGCCAGCCTGCATGTCGTCTCGTCGATCCCGCTCTTCCTGATTCACGAGTTCTATCCCACGAACTCCGGCTTCAATCTTCCGGGAGTCACTCGCATGTCCTTCGAGTACGACAAAGAGGGCTACATCGGCCTGCCTCCTGGACCGGGCCTCGGTGTGGAAGTGGATGAGACGAAGCTCATCGAGGAATCCAAGAAGCCGCAGACCTACAAATGGCCGGGAGCCAAGCTGAAAGACGGCTCGATCGCGGACTACTAATCCGCGATCCGGCTTTTTGAAGTTGCGGTGTTTCGGCCCAAAACACCGCACTTTGTTTTCGTGTGTGTCCGCGATTTTCCCTGTGCGATCATCCTTCCTTACCGCTCGTATCGTTGATTGCGAAGCAATCCGAACGGAGCTATCGTCACCCCCCGTTTCGACCGTCTCTATCCACTTTGCCGAGGGCTTCTGCCAATGCGCCGCCAAAACTCCCGCCGTGAATTTATCAAGAATGTGACCGTCGCCGGTGTCGGCGCGTATGTGGGTCACGGACTCGCCTTTCCCAAGCAAGCTCTCTCCGCCAACGAGGAACTCAACGTCGTCAGCATTGGCGTCGGGGGCAAAGGAGGCAGCGATTCGAGCAATGCTTCACAGTTCGGCAACGTCGTCGCGATTTGCGATGTGGACCGGAACACGCTCGAAAACAAAGGGAAGTCCGACAAATTCAAAGAGGCCGAGAAATTCACCGACTACCGCGAGCTGTTCGCCAAGTTTGGCAAGAAGATCGACATCGCGACGGTCAGCACGCCGGACCACATGCACGCTCCGGTGACGTTGGACGCCATGCGGTTGGGAATCAGTTGCTACACACAGAAGCCGCTCACACGCACCATTTACGAGGCTCGGTTGCTCGCCAATGTCGCGGCGGAAACAGGCGTCTGCACGCAGATGGGCAATCAGGGGACCGCGCTGGATTCGTCGCGC
This sequence comes from Planctomycetaceae bacterium, assembly GCA_046156195.1. GTDB lineage: Bacteria > Planctomycetota > Planctomycetia > Planctomycetales > Planctomycetaceae > SXKJ01. Next base: position 34,608 of record JBJXEX010000396.1, read on the forward strand.
GAAGCGATCGCCCAGATTAAGTCGGGCGTGCTCGGAACGCTGAAAGAAGTCTATGCTTGGTCGAATCGACCAATCTGGGCACAAGGCCCCGGCCGCCGCATGACGATCGAGAAGTTTGCCGCTCAGGCGAAGAAGGACGATCCAGAGAACGCCGACAAGATCGTCGCCAAGAAGAAGGAAGAGATCGCCAAGGCGCTCGAACGAGTCGACTGGAAGAGCTGGATCGGCGTGGCCACGCCGCGCGAGTTCTGGCCCGGTCTCTATCACACGTTCCAGTTCCGCGGCTGGTTCGACTTCGGCACCGGAGCCTTGGGCGACATGGCCTGCCATCAGTTGACGGTCCCGTTCGCCTCGTGCGGACTGCGCGATCCGATCTCCGTCGTCGCCAAGACCACGGGGCACGACTACGACAGCTTCCCGGCCAGCGCGGTCATCAAGTTCGAGTTTCCCGAAACATCGGAGCGTCCCGCGATTCCCTTCTGGTGGTACGACCGCAAGGGAAACAAGCCGCCGATGGAAGTCTTCGAGAAGTGGGGAATCACGTCCGTGTCGGACAGCGGTGTGTTGGTCGTTGGCGAGAAGGGAGCCTTCTATAGCAGCGACGACTATTGCGGCACCTATGTGCTGAAGGGAGTCGAGAAGGTCAAAGTCGATTACGAGAAGGCGGAGAACAAAGGGAACAACGACCTCAACAACATGTTTGAGTTGTTCCGCGCGAAGCGAGCCGGCGAACCGAAGATCTGCAAGTCGAACTTCGTGGACCGAGCCGGCCCGCTCACCGAAACGATCCTCTTGGGCAATCTCGCCGTGTGGGCCGCCGCCACCGGCGGAGAAAACGGCTCATTGGGCGATTGGGGCGAGAAGGTCGAATGGGACGCCAAGAACCTGAAGGTCACAAACCTCGCGTCGCTCAAGACCCCGCATGTGGCCGACCTGATCAAGCCCAAGTACCCGGAAGGCTACCGCTTGGATTAGTCATCGAGTTGTGGCGCACGCGGCTCGCGTGCGTCGATTTTCAAGGCAGCCACGTCCGCCAGGGCGTGGCTCTTTTTCTATTAGGTCGACTCTTCGAACGTGATGGGCAAAGCAACCATTAGATTCGTCGGAGACGCTTTCCATTGGGTCGAATGGGAATCGCGTCCTGTGCAACGCTGGATTTCGTGTGGCCGGTGGTAGCACTCAAAAGGTGATTTTCGCGGCTGGCGGCATGAAGTCCTCGACCATTTTTCGAGTCGACCAGCGACTGCGTACTTCCCTAGGGCGTTTGCTGCTAAAGATCGCCGCCAACTTATGCCAGAAAATGGCTCAACCATAGTAAACCGACTAAGGCGCAAATCATGAAGTGTTGTCGTAAGCCGCGAGGCATTATTACTGGCGTGATCCTGAGCTTGTTATGCCTGACGGGATGCCCAAAGCAGCAAGCTCCCGAAGGCGGAGCGGGGGGAAGTTCGAGTCCGGCCACGAGCGGCCCGAAGGAGAAGACGCTGCCTGCGTCCACGAAAAAAGCGACCGCCAATGTGGATGACGTGAAGACCGCGAAGGCTCGGCTCGACGCTTTGGGATCACGTTCCAAGTACTTGCCAAAAGCTGGCGAACTGCTGACGGAGATTGTCGTTCAAGACGGATCGAATTTGACGGCCGACGATTTGACGCTGTTCGGCAAGCTCAGCGATCTTGAAAAGTTGCAGATCTTCAACTGCCGGACACTGAACGATGAGATGGCCGCGAAGCTCAGCGGCTTGAACGGGCTGACCAGTCTCGCACTGACGAATTCGGTGATCGGTGATGCGACGGTCGAGATGATCGTCAAATCGTTTCCGAACCTTCTCGAACTGGATCTGTCGTCGAACACGAACATGACGAACGACGTGGTCAAGATCCTCAGCGAGATTGGAAAGCTCCAGCGGCTGAGCTTGGTGCAGAACAAAGTCAACGATATCGGTGCTCGGCGGCTGGCGAAGTTGCAGGAGCTGCGCACGCTCGACTTGCGGGGCAACATGGAAGCGGGGGACATGGCGCTGGAGGTCGTCGCCGAACTTCCGAAGCTGATCGGGTTCAAGCATCGCAGCACGGCGGTCACCGATTCGGGGTTGGAATATCTGAGCCGCAATCAAACGCTCGACTCATTGCTCATGCAGGATTTCGGAGTCACGGACCAGTCGGGACCGCACCTCGCCAAGCTCGGCAAACTCACACAGCTCGAAGTGTTCCGCTGCCAAGGTTTCGGGACCGACGGAGTGCTGGCACTCAAGGGGATGAACCTGACTCGGCTGACGCTGCGAGATCTCCCCAGTATCGACGATCGTGCGATGGAGGTCTTCGACGACCTGCCCAAGCTGAAGCGCCTCTACCTGCACGAGATCACGTCGATCGGCGATTCGGGGCTGAAGCATCTCGCGTCCCTCAAATCGCTGGAGTTGCTGGATCTCTGGACTGTGCCGCAGATGACGGACGCCACGATCGACGTGATCGCCGCGCTGCCCCAACTGAAGGAACTGTCGATCCGAGCGACGGGACTCACCGACGCGACCATCGACAAGCTGGTGGGAATGCCGAGCCTGCAATCGCTGACCTTCAAGGAGAACGGTTCGGTCACACCCGAAGGGCTGAAGAAGCTCGCCGCTCGAAAGTGGACGAAGCTGGATATCGGAGCGTCCGACTCCGGCGAAGCAGTGGCTCCATAGACCGCGTTGTGAGCCGATGGCGCTAGCCACGGGCATCGGTGGGTGACGTTTAACGGCGAATCGCCCGACGCTAACCCGGATGATTCATGGTCGCCATGTAACCCGAAGCGTCAGCGAGGGAGTGGTCGCAGTTCTCCCTCGCTGACGCTTCGGGTTACATGCGGCACGCTGCGTCCTGCATGAGGAGGCCATGAATAAT
>JBJXEX010000403.1:0-10756 GCA_046156195.1 Planctomycetaceae bacterium
CCATTTCCAAGCCTCCTTGCCAGGAATCACACGAACCGTTTTCACAACTCGTGTCTTCCCCAAGGAGGCACCTCTTTGTCACTACAAGTTTCCCTCGGCCTCAGCCACCGGAAGGCCGGTTACACCCAAATGAAACACAAAGAGCGTTTGGCGAGTTCACTCTTCAATGCTGGCGAGACAGATCTTTGTTCTCGGCTTGATTGAGAGTCCGATTTTCCTGTCCCAAATCTTCCTGTCCAAACTGCCGACGAAACGGGGCAGGTCTCAACTTCCCGATTTGAGAGTTGCCCTCTTTCCGCCCTCCTCCGTTCCGATCAGCGATCGTGGGTGAAGTTGGTGCTGACGCGAATCAGCTCCTGCACTCAGCAGGTTAAGTTTGGAGCTGGCGAAATTTCGAGTGAACCAGACTCCGCCGAAAGGATCGCACCAAACTCCATCGCGAACTTTGTCCGGCAGCGCGTACCGTACGACGATGTCGAGACGTTGCTCCGAATGTTTGAGTTGAATCAACTCCTGCGAGGTCATGGCCCACACGGTTCCCTCTGGCCCTTCCGCGAGCGATCCACGCAGTCCAGGAATTTCGAGACGCGCGATCTTGCCGCTCGAGTCATGGCGGACAATGGCACTCTCCGGCGGAGACGAATCGACGAGCATGAACCACCGTCCCTGCTCGCGATCCTCCAACATCTTCGTGCCGTCACCAATGGGAGACAGCACCGCCAGTGAACGACTTTTTGTGGTCCATCCTTGAGGCTCGCGGCATCTGCTCGAATCGGCTGACCGCCAACGACGACTCCCCACGGCATCCCAGCCTGCGGCCACCACGCCCACCAGATTCGCCCCTTCGCATCCTTGATCAAATGATAGGACTGACCACGACTCGGACGTGGCGGCCAATCCAAGGCGGCCCGTAAGCGAGCAGGGAACTGAGTCGCCAGCGCTTCCGCCGAATCAGTCATCACCCAGCCGCGACCGTCAATGAGGTGAAATCGGGCGCGATCATCCGTAAAGATCATCGCGCCCAGAACTCCGGGAATTGCCGAGAAGTATCCGCCTGGCTCCCGGAGATCGGTCTTGCCAGTTGCTTCGGGAAATGTCTGCCAGTGGTCACCGTCGAAGACCGCCGGAATTGAGCCGGCAACATCCCATCGAGACCACATCCGTCCCAGCGAATCCGGAAACGCTTCCCCGCGAATCTTCACGACCATCGACGGAAGCGGCGATTCATTGGCTTCCGGTGCGATTGCTTTCGCGGTCGCCTCGGCCGTCGTCAGCCTGAGCCGAGTTTGACCATCATCACGCAGCACCTGAAGCATGTCGGCCTGCTGCAGCGTTGCGATCTTGTTTCGAGAAACTCGATAGGTGATGGGCGACATGTCCTGCGGATCTTCCAATTCCACAACGAGCGGTAATTCGGCGATGTCGGCGGGAGTCGCCGCTTGCCACGCGACTAAGAACCCGTCCAACATCAACATCAGGTTTTGATGGGGGGAATTTATCTTGCTCCGTGCTCCGGCCCTGCCATCGGTGCGGCACCTAACGCGGTTGAAGAATCGCGGAAAATCGGCTGCCGCACGGATGGCAGAGCCGGAGCACGGAGGAAGGCAAGTCAGGGAAAGACGCTTTGGTCTGTTCGCAGCGATCAAAACACGAAGTTGTTCTTGGACAGATCCTAACATCGCGTCGGCAACTTCGGGATGCTGTCGCAAGAAGCCTTCGCGCCCCTCGCGATCCCACCAGGCCAACCAGCGGTCGATGTCGGCTAAGCCGTTTCCGTCATAATTCTCGACCAGTTTTTCGAGCGTTCTCATGCAGTCGTTGCCGACACGCTGACCAACCGTTTTGCGTTGCTTGAGCAGGTCCACCAAGATCGGCACGACCAGAGGCCGTGGATACGACGTCACACCGACGTAGACCGCCCCCCAGATTCGCGTCGATCCCAAATTCGCTCCCGATGCAATCTCACTCAGCGCCGCCGCGTGCATGAATCGGAGATCGTCGGCATCACCGTACTTCACCAAGAACCAAACCGCATCGTTCGGAATCGTGCGGATCGGATCGCGAACGGTTGCTCGAATCTGCGAGAGCACTGAAAGATCGCCACGCTTGGCCAGCGCTTCGGCGACTCGCGGCTTGACCGACCAATGGGCCGTAAGATTCCACTCCGTCAACAGCGAGATCGAGTCCACAGCCGAAGCATCGAGCTTCTCGATCGTTTCACCCACAGATTCTGGTGAGATACCTATTTTCAAAACTCCTTCGCCGCTTCTCGGCTCAAAAACTCCCGAAGCCGTCGCGCCGATAATTCTCCGCACCGAGTTTCATTGCCAAGCCAATTTGTTCACAGCCTCGGAGTGGCGGTGGCGATTTAGAGCCATGACAGTGAGGATGCGGTTGTGAGTCCATGAAGCAACCGTACCCTCACGGTCGCGGTTCCAAAACTTCACAGCTTCGGCGCGTGGGAACGAATCGTTCGTCTCATCATTCGTCTCATCGCACGCGATTCATTTCGTGAGTTTGTCAACGCGCGATTCCTGTCATTCATCGGACTCGCGCGAAGTTTCTGCGGCTGTGTGAAAACCGTTTGCGTTTTGAAAAGGCGTCGTTAGAGTCTCGCCCCGTTGCCTAGCCGGTTCTAATTTCCACATGCTGCGATTCGATCTGGGAGTCTCTCATGCCTGGTCGTGAACGCTGTTCCGAGTGTGATGTTGCGGGTGCGGATTTGATTGAAAAGATGACTCGCCGGCACTTCGTGCAAGCGGCGGGCGCTGGCGTTGCGGCGCTGGCTCTACCACGGGGGCTGCGTGCGGATGAGTCCGCTGCGAATGTCAAAGATTCGGAGTCGCTCGTCAAAAAACTGTACGAGTCACTCAGCGAAAAACAGCGTGAAGAAGTCTGCTTCAACTGGGACTACACCGACGACCGCAAGGTGCTGCGGACGCATGTCTCTAACAACTGGCAGATCACGAATCTCAAGTCCTGCGGCCTGCATACCAGTTTCTTTACGGCCGATCAGAAGGACATGATCGAGGCACTGTTCTGGGGACTGTACAACAAGGATTGGCACGATCGCATTCGCAAGCAGTTGCAGGACGACGCAAAGGGCTATGGAAAAGAGCAGACCATCGCGCTGTTCGGCAAACCAGGAGGCGAGAAGTTCGAGTTTGTGATGACCGGTCGGCACCTGACGATTCGCTGCGACGGAAATACGACCGAGCATGTCGCGTTCGGTGGTCCGATTTTCTACGGTCACGCGGCATCGGGATTCACGGAGAAAGTCGGTCATCCCAGCAACGTCTTCTGGCCGCAGGCGGTCAAAGCGAATGAACTCTTCAAGATGCTCGACGGTAAACAGCGCGAGGCGGCGTTGTTCGAGAAGATGCCCAGCGAGAGCGCGGTCGCATTTCGCGGAAAAGAAAAGATCGCTGGATTGCCCGCATCGGAATTGAGCAAGGATCAGCGCGAACATTTGCAGGGAGTGCTCAATCTATTGGTGGAACCGTATCGAGTGTCGGATCAACAAGAGGTGACGAAGTGTCTGGAAGCTCAAGGCGGTTTGGACCAAGTTCGCTTGTCGTTCTACCGCGAGGCTGATTTGGGCAACGATGGCATCTGGGATAACTGGCGTCTGGAAGGCCCGTCCTTTGTGTGGCACTTCCGAGGGACGCCGCATGTGCATGTTTGGGTGAATGTGGCTGACGATCCGTCAGTCGCGACCAACGCTCACGGCTAGCGCGGCTTTGCTGCGATCTCATTGTTGGCGGGCCATGCTCAACAGTGCCTGGAATCGGCTGTCATTTTCTGGTGACTTGTCTGTCTGCGAATTTCTTCGCAATGGTTGTCTTGAAGCTCCCCCTTTTGCGATCACGTCCTGAGTTGGATGGTCACGTCGTTTGTTGCTTGTTTGTTGTGAAGTCGGTTCGCCTCGGCCGTGTTGGCGGATCATCTCCTCGTCCTTAATTCAGCGAGACTAATCTTGAGCCGCACTATGCCCGGATCGCGTCAGAGAATTGAAAATCAGAATCGGAAATCGTCGGCACGAATGGTGGATGGCCCAAAGCTCTCGTTGAATCACGCGACCACATTGCGTTGGTCGTTCGAGGAAGCGGTGGTCCGCTACCGTCTGGCGGAAATTGATGCGATTGGTCTGTGGCTCCCGAAGCTTATCGAATTTGGCGAAGACGAAGCTCCCGATTGGCTGCGCAAGAATGGCATGTCGGTTTCGACATTGTCCTACGCGGGGGGATTCACCGGCGCGTTTGGGCATGACTTGGTAGATGTGATGGCCGAGACTCGCGACTGGATTCGGTTGGCGGGACGACTGCATGCCAGTTCGTTGGTCGTGGTTTCGGGACCGATCAATAATCACATCACGAAACACGCAACTCGCTTGGTCGTCGATTCGTTGAAGGAACTGGCGGACGACGCGGCCGATTATGACGTGACGCTCTCGCTGCTGCCGATGCGCAAAGTGTTCGGTCGCGATTGGACGTTTTTGAATTCGCTTGATGAAGCTCTGACCGTGCTGGACCGAGTGAATCATCCGAACGTGCAATTGGCGTTCGATGCGTATCATCTCTGGCCTGAGAAGGGATTGTTGCAACGCCTGCCGGAGTTGGTCTCGCGCATCGGCGTGGTGCAGATGAGCGATGCTCCTGCAACAGGACGGAGTGAGAACGAGCGGGTCTTACCGGGCGATGGAATTCTTCCGGTCACCGAAGTTCTTTCCCAATTGATCGACGCCGGATATCGCGGCTATGTGGACTATCAAATCTGGTCCGAGACTCTTTGGAAGACGGTGAACCACGAATGGCTGACACGCTGCCGGGAGAATTTCGGCCGGCTGTGTCCCGTCAACCGCTAAGGACTGCTCGATTGATTCATTGTCGTCTTTCGCTCGGCGAAAGAACGTCCTATCGCGGAGCGAAAGGCGACAATGGGACTTCCGCGTTCTGGCGAACGCGGCTACGACAGCCCGGCGCTGGTTTTGTCGCGCCGCGTGTAACTCAGTGATATCGCCGTTAGCATGTCCCGCCTTGACTCTCAGGGTGGAAGGCTGGCCGACATGCACGAGTGGTTGTCATTGGATGAACTCGCCCAATTCTTGGGGCGAGATCGTCGTGAAATTGAACGGCTCGTCCAGCGCGGTCGCATTCCCGGTCGGAAGACGCAGGGAGATTGGCAGTTTCATCCCACCGAAGTCACGCATTGGCTCGAACATGAGATGCGTGAGTATTCCGGCGACGAACTGCATGGCCTGGAGCGCGCCCATCAAGAATCCGAAGCCGACATCCATTGCCCGGTTCGGAGCTTATTGCATCCCGACACGGTGCAAGTGCCGCTGGAAGCGCGCACGAAGCGATCGGTGTTGGAGGGCTTGATCGAAGTCGCCGGTCGCACTTGGCAGATTTGGAGTCCGGCGGAGATTCTGCAAGCGGTCCAACAACGGGAAGAGGTTTTGGCCACCGGCTTCGAGTCGGGTGTGGCGATCCCGCATCCGCGCAATCCGTTGCCCGAAGCGTATGGCCAGTCGCTGATCGCGTTCGGCCGGACTCTCTCCCGCATTCCGTTTGGCGCGCCGAAAGGGCAATTGACCGATTTGTTTTTCTTGGTTTTGTGCCGCGACTCGCGCACGCATCTGCATGTGCTGTCGCGCTTGGGGAGGATCATTCAGCTCCCCGGCTTTGTGGACGAGTTGCGATCGGCGGAGGAAAGCCGACTGGCTTACGAAATCATCTGCTCGGCGGATGAGCGGCTCGGCGTCGTCTGATTTCCGCCAGCACAAGCGGCTTGAATCTCGGCATGCATCTGTCGCAGTTCGTCCGCGAGTTGTGATTCAATCAACTCGCCAGCCACCGCCGGTTCGGGGGTATTGTCGGCGGGCATCTTCAGATCAACTTGAGACTCCATCATTCGCAAAGACGTGAGGTATTGGTTGAAGCTGGCTTGCAGATCAAACAACAAGTCGCCGTTCCGGAGCCGAACTTCATTGACCCTCTCTCCAGCGGTCAGGCTTTCCAAACTGCGTTGGAAGCGGACAAGTGGCCCGACCACTCGATGACTGAATTTCAGCAAGTCCCACAGGACGATCGGCAGAATCGCAAGTCCGCAGACCATGAGAGAAACATTCTCTCGGACGAACTGGCCATAAAGATCCGAGAAGGATCGCGGGGTCGCACCAGCCAACACCGCACCGCGGTATTCGAAGTAGCGATACACGAACATCGCCATCCACAAGACGGCATGGTACAGCACCCAATAGAAAGCGGTTCGAGCCATGAGTCGGCCTTGAATCGCGCGATTGACGAAGAGGCGTTTGCGGGGATTTGGTTTCAATGCGGGCATCTGATTCTCTCCGGGGAATGACCTGAACGATGGGCGAAACGTAGCTCACGACCGGCGAGATCGCGGCGAGATATCGAAAGAGTTTTGGAAAACAAACCTCGTGCGTGTGCCGCTGGTAGCGGTGCTTTCTATTTGTGCGGATTGCACCTAGCATGACGCGGTCGTTTTCACCGGTAATTGTCGAGACAAATTCGCCCGCCATGAGCAGCGTTCCGCAGTCTTCCGAAGTGCTTGATGACACTCCCACTGTGGGCGAGTGTTGCGGTGGCGAATCGCATTGTTCGGGCGAGTCGCCGGTTGGGAATGCTCTGGCCGCGATGCCGCCGCGCGAGGGTTGTCCGCCGCCGTTGCAGTGGCAACAGGTTCTGGCGGCATTTCGCGAGCATAGCACGGCTTGGCACACCGAGACCCCAGCGGGCCGCATCAGCGGGCGAGTTTGGGGCGAGGGGCCGACACTGGTGATGCTCAACGGGTTGGGCGGCTCGCACGAGTTGTTCGCGTTGTGCGTCTTTCTGCTGAAGGCGAATTGCCGTTGCGTGCTGCTCGACTATCCGGTTGGTCGCCGTGTGACGTGGCCGCGATTGACCGATTCGATCGCGGAAGTCGTCACGGAGTTCGCCGGCTCGGAGGGATGTCATTTGATGGGGACATCGTTCGGGTCGGCGCTGGCGCTGGAGACGGCGCTGCGTCTGGGTTCGCAAGTCCGCAGCCTGACGTTGCACGCGGCGTTCGCCCATCTGCCGCTGACCGTCTTTGAACGCGCGGCGGCCGGAATGTTGCGCTGGATGCCGGGTCGAGCAGAGTCATTGCCAATGTGGCGCGGGCTGCAAGAGCGTCTGCATCGGTTGTGGTTCCCTCCGATCGACCCAACACGCTGGTTGTTCTATCTGGAAAACGCCGGACAAACTCCGGTCGCGGAGTTGGCTCGGCGGTTTGGCCTGTCTCATCAATTCGATGTGCGGTTGCGGCTGAATCAACTCTCGACGCCGACGTTGTTCCTGCATGTCGAAGGAGAAGGTCCGACTCAGTCGCGCTGCCGCGATGAGTTAGCGGCATTGCTGCCAAACGCTCGCACCGAGTTCTTGCACACGACCGGGCTGCTGGCGTTTCTGACTCATCCGCATCGGCTGGCGAAACTCATTCGCGAATTTGTGTGTCCCCCAATCGTTTAACCCCAACGCCAACGGCGTGGGCGCGAGGGCCAAACGACTCCCGTGCCGAGGGCGTCGCGGTGAAACAACGCGGCGAAGTCGCAACCAAAAGTATCCCGAAGCGTTAGTTTTGCAGCTGCGCTCGTTCGGACAAATTCAACCACGGCACCAAGACAAAGGTCGGAATTCATTCATTTCATTCCTTTGACCAGATTCCTTTGATTGGACTCCTTTGGCACAGGTTAGCCCCATGAATCAAAGGAATCTGGTCAGAGGAATGATGACAAAAGGAATGAAGACAAATCTGAGAAACGGAGAAATCCATGCGGAGCCGAGTTCAAAACGAATGTTTCGGGTGACATCGTCGGTCGCCACTTGAAAGTGCGCGCCGCCCGACAAGAAATCGTGAGCTAGTAGTACATCTGATTCCTGACCGTTCGCCGTTGCCGATTGGAGTCCAACGATGTCCGTCTCCTTTCCCGAACGACTCGATGTCATCGCGGTCGGGGCACACCCCGACGATGTAGAGATCGCATGCGGCGGGACGTTGGCGAAGCTCGCGCGCCAGGGGTATCGAGTCGGGATTGTCGATCTGACCGACGGTGAACCGACTCCCGGCAGTCCGGGGCCGGAAGTGCGACTCGCCGAAGCGGCCGAGGCAGCGAAGATCTTGGGCGTGACGGTTCGTGAGACTCTGACTTTGCCCAATCGGCGGTTGTTCGATTCGTTCGAGTCGCGTGTGGCGTTGGCGACACAATTCCGCAAATTCCGACCAAGCGTCGTGCTTGGTATCCTCGATAAGACTCCCTTGGCCTCCCCAGATCATTGGCAAGCGATGCAGATCACGGACGCCGCGGTGTTCTATTCGCGATTAACTAAATGGGATGACCACTTTTCTGGATGGCCGCCACACAGCATCCGCAAACAAGTGTGGTATCCTTTGAGTCTGCGACAGTTGTCGCGGGACGAACATGGCGGGAATGGGTTCGTGGTGGATATTTCCGAGACTCTGTCATTAAAACTCGCGGCCATTCGCGCCTATCAGACTCAGTTTCCGCCCGCCAAGGATCAGGTCTTTCGGCTGGTGGAAAATCAGAATCGATTGTTTGGAGAGAGTGCTGGCTTCGAGGCGGGCGAGTATTTTGTCAGTGCCTCGACGCTGGGTGTGCAAGATTTGGTGAAGACTGTGTTGGGCTAACTCGCTCGTCGAGTCCGTGAAGATTTGGAGCCGCGACCGTGAGGGAGCGGTTGTTTCAGTGGCTGACGACCGCTCCCTGACGGTCGCGGCTCCAGTTCATCACCCTCTCGGAACGAGGACATTTCTGCCATCGTGAAGATCGAATGGAGGCAGCCGTCGCGACGGCAATGTGGCGGTCATGGTGACTGCACAGGTGCGGCGGTAAGACGATCCGAAGAACTGGGTCACGACAAGCATTTCGACTGGTAAACGACGATGATTCAAGTCCGGTGGGGTAGCCTGAGCATCAAAGGGAACTTCCGCGAGAACAACGAAGACGCCTTCGTTGTCGATCCGCGCGGCCGATTCTTCCTTGTGGCCGACGGCATGGGTGGGCAGAGCGCGGGCGAGAAAGCCAGTGCGCTGGCGGCTGACATCATTCCGCATCGGTTGGAACAGACCCTCAACTTCGAGAAAGCCAACTCCGCCGAAGTCCTGAAGCGAATCGACGAAGCCGTCGCGTTTGCCAACGGCGAGATCATGGCCCTGTCCAGCCTGGATGCCGAATACCTCAACATGGGGACGACGCTGGCCTTCCTGTTGGTCGTGGGAGACAAGCTGTATGTCGGCGGAGTTGGTGACAGTCGCGTCTATCGCCTGCGCGGCAATCAACTGGAGCAAATCACCAAAGATCATTCGCTGACTCAGGCGCTGCTCGACGCCGGCACGATCACCGCCGAGGAAGCCAAGACGCACCGCTACAAGAACGTGCTGTATCGCTATCTCGGCACGAAAGAAGGGGGCACCGGAACCGAAGCGAAAATCCTGGAGGTTCAATCCGGTGATCGCTTCATGCTCTGTTCCGACGGCGTGACAGACGGAATCAAGAACAATCTCGACGTGATCATCCCGCTGCTGAAGATGGACGACCTGAATGCAGCCGCCGCCGCGATCATCAAAGCGGCCGAAGACGGGGGCAGCAAGGACAACATCACCTGCTTGGTGGTGCATTGCCAATAAGCCGCTTCGTGTTCTGTCTTCATCCGTGTGTGATGCCGTCCGTGTGCGCAGACAGTTGCTCAAAGCCAAAAAGCTGCGCACACGGATGGCATCACACACGGATGACGGCTACTCAAGACACTGATTTCTGCGCCGGTCATTACTTATCCCTTGCCGGTCACCTTACGGCGGCGCTGCAGTCGTGGTATCTGCAGTTCGTTCGTCGGCGAACGATGATGGTGTTTGCGAAACAAGCGATTCGATCGCAGCAACACCAGCCGCCACAGTGCGGACTCTTCGGTAAATACTTCGCGGAGCGGTCGGTCGCGGTAAGCTCGGATGAATCGCAGGCAATCGGCTTTTGTGATCCCGCAGTCTCGCGCCGAGAAGAGTAGCGCGGCGAGATCCTTCACTCGCCAATACAGCGGCAATCGACGATGCCACATCGCGCGGTGCAGGTCGATCACATGCAGCCGCAGCTCGCCGTCCTCTATCGTCGGCTGCTCCAACCACAGATGGATGAGGTAGTAGTCTCGGTGATTCAATCCCGCCGCGTGCATTCGGCGAGTCGTGTTGCCAATCGCATTCACGAGGGCTTGGCGAAACTTCGGCGCGGGAGGTTGAGTCGGCCACGTTTGGCAAAGCTCTTCGAGATCGCGGCAGCCACTCAGCTCGCGCATCAGCAGAAACGATTGACGAGTGGCCGGATTGCGGCCGCGCTCGCCCACTCCGACGACATCGACCGTCAAGACGCCGGCCTTCTGGCAACGCTGAATCGCTTCATGTTCCGTGCGAGCGCTGATGCGTGGAAACCCGCCCGTGAGCAGTGTTCGCAGAATGAACTTCCAGCCGTAGCCCCAGTGTCGTTTGAGGAAATAGTGCTGGCCGCCGATTTCGACGCGCAGCGTTTCGCGACCCTCGCGATTGCGAAACACTGGCCCGGTCAATTGAAAGATTCGTTCAAAAGCGGCGTCACCCGTGCCAAGCTGAGCGGAGATTTCGGCCGACAGGTCCAGCATGATGTGTCGCCCGGTTATCTGCCGTACTAGGCCGGGGTCAGGCACTTCGGAATTTCGGAATTGGC
>JBJXEX010000407.1:0-4361 GCA_046156195.1 Planctomycetaceae bacterium
GTCACGGAACTCGAAAACATTCGCAGCGAGATCGCTCGCGGCGAGATGCCGTATCGCACGGAACTCGAAGACATCCACATGCACATCGAGAGCCGCCTCACGCAGCGGCTCGGAGACACCGGCCGCAAACTGCACACTGGCCGCAGCCGCAACGATCAAGTCACGACGGACCTGAAGCTCTACGTTCGCGGTGCGATCGAGCACGTCGATGCGTTGTTGCTCGAAGTCCAGCGGGCCTTTGTCGGACGAGCGGACCTTGATCGCGAGATCGTGCTGCCCGGCTACACGCACCTGCAACGAGCGATGCCGGTGCTCGCATCGCACTATTGGTTGGCCTACTGCGAGAAGTTCGACCGCGACCGGCAGCGTTTGGCCGACTGCCTCAAGCGAGTCAACGTCTGCCCGCTCGGTGCGGCCGCATTGGCCGGGACGTCGTTGCCGATTGACCGTCACGAAACGGCGAAGTTGCTCGGCTTCACCGACGTCGCTCGCAACAGCATTGATGTCTCGAGTGACCGAGACTATCTCGTCGAATTCGTGTTCTCGTTGTCGTTGGTTTCGGCCCATCTCAGCACGCTGGCCGAAGAGTGGATTATCTGGTTCACGACCGAGTTCGGATTCCTCAAGCTGCCCGACAAGTTCACGACCGGCTCGTCGATCATGCCGCAGAAGCGGAACCCCGACGTGCTGGAATTGATCCGAGGCAAGTCGGCACGCGTGATGGCCTCGCTGACGCAATTGCAGTTTCTGACGAAGGCTCTGCCGCTGGCTTACAACCGTGACTTGCAGGAAGACAAGCTGGCGTTGTTCGCCGCGTTCGACACGACTGCCGCTTGTTTGGAACTCGCGGAACCGATCGCCGCTCACGCGGAGTTGCAACGAGACCGCATCGCCGCACGACTGGAGGAAGGCTTCCTCGATGCGACGATGCTGATGGAATACCTGATCGGCAAAGGTGTGCCGATGCGAACCGCTCACGAGACAGTCGGCAAGTTGGTCTCGCTGTGCGATTCGCGGAAATGTCGTCTTGCGGATTTGCCGCTGTCCGACTTACAGACGGCCTGTGACAAAATCGCCGCCGATGTGAGCGCTGTTTTAGGAACCGCCAACGCGGTGGCCGCCTTGCGGAGCTTCGGTTCCGGCGGCCGAGAACCCGTGCTCGCGCAGATCCAATTCTGGAAAGAAAAGCTGCCGTGAATGGACTCACGACCGATGACTCAACCTCTTCGTCACCACCGCGCGGCCAACGCTCGCGACGACTGACGCATAACCTGCGAGTCAGCCAGTGGGACGCGGCATCGTTCGGCGTCATGGTGGGACTGGGTGAGACCTACCTCGCTCTGTTCGTGCTGATGGTCGGGCTGAGCGAGGTGATGTCCGGCTTAGTGGTCAGCGTGCCGGTGCTGTTGGGCGGGGCCTTGCAGATGATCTCGCCGTGGGCGGTCACGCGGCTGAAGTCTCACAAGCGCTGGGTGCTGTGCTGTTCGCTGTTGCAAGCGGCCAGTTTCATGCCGCTGATCGTGGCCGCGATCGTGGGCTACATCCCGGCCTGGGCGGCTCTGGTCGTGGCCTCGTTGTATTGGGCTGGAGGCTTGGGGACCGGTCCGGCTTGGAATGTCTGGATCGGAACGCTGGTGCCTCGCTCGATTCGAGCTCACTTCTTCGCCAAGCGGACTCGATTGCAACAGGCGACCGTGCTGGCGGGATTCCTCGGTGGCGGCTTCGCTCTGCAAGCTGGCAAACGATACGACCTCAGCTTGGGCGATCGGCATGACACCACCCTGATGGTCTTTGCCGTGCTGTTCACGATCGCGTTCCTCTGCCGAATTGCGTCGGCCGCGTTCTTGGCCTTGCAGACCGAGCCAGAACCGCTGCCGCCCGATCGTGAACGAGTGCCGGTGCTCGAACAACTGCGGCGATACCGGCACAGCTCGGGTGGGCGTCTGCTGTTATATATCGTCGTTGTGCAATTCGGTGTGTGGATCACTGGGCCATACTTTGCACCATATATGACTCGGAAGCTGCATTTTTCGTATGTCGATTACTCGGTGCTCATCGCGTTTTCGTTCGTCTTCAAGATCCTAGCCTTGCCACTGTGCGGCCGATTGGCCAAACGCTGGGGAGCGAGGCGGCTCCTGACGATCGGCGGTATCGGCATCGTGCCGCTCGCTGGGATGTGGAGCGTGTCCGACAACTATGCTTGGCTGTGTGTGACTCAAGTGATCGCCGGACTCAGTTGGGCGGCTTACGAGCTGGCCTTCTTCCTGCTGTTCTTCGAGTCGATCCCGGCCAAAGAACGAGTCAGCGTGCTGACGTTATTTAACCTGCTCAACAGCCTGGCGTTGGCGGCCGGAGCGATGATTGGCGGATTCATCCTGCACTACGCCGGAGAAACTCCCGCCGCGTATCACGCCTTGTTCACGATCTCATCGGCTTGGCGAGCACTCGCCTTGATCGTCCTGTGGCGAGTCCCGTTCATCGACGTCCCGGCGGACTCGGTGAGCATGCGGATCGAAGAACTCCGCCCGACCGGCGAACCCTTGGACGGCCCCATCCTGTCGAGCTTGCCGGATGAGACCCGCCCATAAGTTCTGGACCACAAACCATACGACTCAACAATCTCGCCCTGATTGACGTGTCTGTCGGCCGCGGATATTCAACCTGCCCCGCGCGCCTTCCAATTTGCCGCCTCTCACAGGACGTACCATGCAAACGCTGATCGAAGCGGACGAGATTCAAAAAGTCGTCGCTAAATTGGGAAAGCGGATCGCCACTGAATATCAGGGGGAACCGCTGACGGTTCTGGGAGTGCTCACGGGAAGCATCGTCTTCTTGGCCGATCTGATTCGGACCATCGACTTGCCGCTGCGAGTCGGGTTGATCCAAGCCTCCAGTTATCGCGGGGCGACGACTCTGCCGCTCGAACTGCGGATCAACGATTCGCTGGTGCCCGATATCCGCGATCGCTCGGTGCTGCTGGTGGATGACATCTTCGACACCGGTCACACGATGGCCGCACTGCTCGACACGATCCGCCGCAGCTCGCCCCGCAGCGTGCGCTCGGCCGTGCTGCTGTGGAAGACCGGCAAAGCCAAGGTGCCGATTCAACCCGACTACCATTGCTTCCCGATTCCCGATCGGTTCGTGGTGGGCTACGGTCTCGACTACAACGACGACTATCGGCATCTGCCGTTCATCGCCGCTCTGGACCCGAGAGACTTGTGAATGCCGACTGTCGGCAACCTGTTCCCCACAGGAATAACCCGAAGCGTGAGCGAGGGAGAACGCCCAGCAGCCTTGATTTGCGAAGTCGCGTTCTGGAGCCTTCGCCCTCGCTAACGCTTCGGGTTACTTTGGTCGCGGCTCCGCCTCGAATCGATTCCTTACCTCAGAAAGGTTGTGACATGACACCGCTATCACGTCGTGAGTTCACGCAAGCCGCCCTCGGATCGTTGTTGGGGTATTCGCTGTTGGAAACGATCTTCCGACAAGACGCCTTCGCGGAGGAGGTCAAGCCGCTGGCGATTGAGTGGCTCAAGCAGGTCAACTCGCTGGCCGCTGACGTGCGCGATCAGAAGCTCAAACAGGTCGAGTGGCAGAAGCAGATCGAAGCGCTGTTTCAAAAGATCGATCCGGCCGACGTGCTGCCGCTGATCGACTTCGACGCGCTGACCAAAGACCTGAAGATCACCGACAACGGAGCCAACAGCCTGCGCCCCAAGTTTCCGAAAGTCGAAGGGCTGCCGACCGAGTATGTGTTCGGCCGGCAAATCTTCGCGCTCAAGAAAGGCCGCTCGGTCGTGCCGCATGGCCACGACAACATGGCCACGGCGTTCTTGATTCTGAAAGGTGACTTCCACGGACGGCTGTACGATCGCGTGAAGGATGAGAAGTCGCACATCCTCATCAAGCCGACCATCGACCGTGAGTTTCACCGCGGCGAGGCGTCTTCGATCTCGGACCACAAGGACAACATCCATTGGTTCCAGACGACCTCCGAGACGGCGTTTATCTTCAACATCCATGTGCTCAACGTCAGCCCAGGCAAAGGTGACGCAACCGGCCGCGTGTACCTCGATCCGCAGGGTGAGAAACTGTCCGAAGGTCTGATCCGCGCGAAGCGGCTGGATCACAAACAGGCCCACGAGTTGTACGGATAAGGCAAGATTACAACAAAAAAAGGCACCTCCCAGCGTCATGCTGAGAGGGACCCTCTTGTTTTGACAGAGTGCTGACTAGTGGTCCGCCAACTTTGGATTGCTGAGTTGGGTCGTTTTGTGGGATGAACCGCGATTGACGAGCGGATTCTCATTTCAGGAGCGACTCATGGGCAAGGAAGCCAAGTTTGTAGTTCGGCTGTC
>JBJXEX010000408.1:0-6882 GCA_046156195.1 Planctomycetaceae bacterium
GACAGCCGAACTACAAACTTGGCTTCCTTGCCCATGAGTCGCTCCTGAAATGAGAATCCGCTCGTCAATCGCGGTTCATCCCACAAAACGACCCAACTCAGCAATCCAAAGTTGGCGGACCACTAGGAGGTCAACATGGAAACCACAGAGTCGTTGCCGCACGAAAAAACCGAAACGGTTCGACAATTCGAGGCGCTGGTCGCCTTGCTGGATTCGTTCGACGACATTGCCCTGTGGCAGTCACGATCTCCGGAAGACCGTAGTCTGGCGTTCGTCGAACTGTGCAATGAAGCGGCTTCGATCGAAGCGTCAAAACGCCAAATGGGATTACCATCTATTCCTCCCGAACCGTGGCCTCTGTCCACCTGGGACCATTTGCGAAGGCATGCGGCGAATGCTTGATTACCAAGATCCTCCTCCGCCACCTCAGGTGGCAATCAGGTTGGCCAACCAATTGGAGTTGCTTGGGATCGACTACGCGATTGGTGGTGCCGTTGCCATGACGTTTTGGTGTGAACCAAGGGCAACGTACGACGTGGATATCACTATTTTCCTAGACGCGACTCAGCACCAATTCTGTTTGTAGGTTCTCCGATCGGCTGGCTGCGAACTCGACTTAGAAACCTGTTTGACCACATTGCGGACGCACGGCTTTTGCCGAGTCTTCTCACAAGGTCGCCAAGTCGACGTCTTCCTGCCGACCACTGATTTTTATGTTCTCGCAAAACATCGCCGGCACCTGATGCCGCTGCTTGGCCGGGACGTTTTTATATGGAGCGCCGAGGTATTGGCAGTCTTCAAGTTGATGTTCTTTCGCGAAAAGGACCGATTCGACCTCAAACGATTGTGGCAAGCGCAGGGATCCCGACTCGACACCGCTTGGATTCGCAATCAGATCATCGCCCTCTGCGGAATACATGACCCTCGATTGTCCACTTTGGATGAACTCATCGCTTCTGAAAGGTCGGGGGATTCCAATGCAGCGCCGAATTGATTTTCCTGGAGCCACATTGTCCGTCGCCGACATCGGCCAAGGCCCGCCGATTTTGTTCGTGCATGGCTTTCCGCTCGATCATTCGATGTGGCGGAGTCAATGGGCGGACTTGTCGCGGGACTTTCGCTGCATTGCTCCTGATCTGCGCGGCTTCGGGCGGAGTAGCGTCACTGCGGGAAAGGTCTCGATGGAGCAATTCGCGGATGACCTCGCCGCGCTGCTCGATGCGCTCGGCATCACGGAGCCGGTGGTGCTGTGTGGGTTGTCGATGGGGGGCTACATCGCCTGGCAGTTCGTGAGACGTCACGCGGCTCGCTTGCGTGGGCTGATCTTGTGCGACACACGCGCGGTTCCCGATTCAGCGGAAGCGGCCGCCGGTCGGCTGAAGCTGGCGGACGATGTCGTGCGATTGGGACCGGAGTTGGTTGCCAATGCCATGCTGCCCCGCTTGTTCGCTCCGAACACCACCGCGCAGCGACCGGAATGGGTACACGAGCTACGCCAGACGATGCTGGCTACGAACCCGCAAGGGATCGCCGCCGCATCGCGCGGCATGGCCGAGCGGGACGATGCTCGGTCGTTCTTGCCGACGATCGACTGCCCGACGCTGGTGCTCGTCGGCGAGCACGATGTCATCTCGCCCCCCGCCGAGATGCGAGACATCGCCACGGCCATACCGCGCAGCGTTTTTCAAATCATCGAAAACGCCGGCCACATGGCTCCACTGGAGCAACCGTTGGCGGCCAACGCCGCCATTCGCCGATGGATGATTTGTTGACCGTCCGAGAAGTGACCGTTCTTCGTAGCCTGACTCTCTGAGTCGGGAGTTTTCTCGGAAGATTCCCGACTCGGAGAGGCGGTGAAGAATTGGAGCCGCGACCGTGCGGGAGCGGGTGTTTCAAGAACACGCGACCGCTCCCTGACGGTCGCGGCACTAAAACTTCATTACCGTGGCGACCGGTCTCTTGTTGTTGTGATTTGCTCTACGAACCGGCAGCCGCCTTGGGGTCGGGAACCAAGTCGATGTCGATCGTATTCGATCCGGCCTTCACTTCGACTTCCGCTTTCGATGGGACGAGTCCCGCCAAAGGGGACTTGGGTGTCGGGGAACCTTCCTTGTGCTCCTTTTCGTTGATGGTCACAGCAGGAGGCGTATAGATCACGCTGTGCTTGCCAATGACGGCACCATCATTTTTGGAGTAGGTGGTGAGGGTGAAGCTGCCATCGGCTCCGACTTCAGCGGCGGCGGGCTTGCCTGTGAGATTCTTACCAGGCGTGGCCGACTTCGGGTTAAACATCACGCTGCCGCCGCTGACCGGCTGACCTTTGTGCGTGACTTTGCCGCTCACCGCAGCAGTTCCCAAATCATCAGAGCCACCACCACAGCCAACGCAGACAAAAGACAACAGAGTCAGAGCCGAAGCACCGAGGACGGCTCGGCAAAAGGAATCCAGGAAAGTTTGGGGCAATAGCATCGCAAGTCTCCAAGGCATGAAAGTGAAAACACCACCGGAAGCAACGGCTTCCGGTGGTGGCGTAGTCGGTTCGATGTTCGCTTGTCGTGACCCGAATGATCGGGTCGCATCAGAAGTTGGTCACCGGTTGTTTGTCGTCACGCGCACCCAAGCGCGGGTAGACGGTGTCGATGTCCAGATTCTGGTTGAGGAATCGGACAGTGCCATCCACCATCAGAAAATGCGCGCCGCCGGTATGTTGGCTGCCGAAGCACGCATTGGAGTCGGCCGTCGTTCGGAGGTTGATCGGATAAGTCCCCAATCCGGCAGCGCGAGCTGGGAGGCTGCCTGCCAATCGAAGTCCAGCAGTGCCTGACGAAAACCCGTTGCAACTCGCGTTATTGTTGGCTGACGCCCAGGTCGGAAAATTCCCGGTGCCGGTACTAGAGACGGTCACATTCAGGCTCTCCGTCACTTCGCCGACCGCGATGGTATTCGAGGTTCCATCGCGAACGTCTCGCATCGACACGACCCAAGTGTTGTTGTCGTCATTGGCGTACTGCAGGATTCCCGTTTGCGTATTTCCCTTGAAACTGCCGCAACCATTCACGGTTCCTGGCGTCACTCCGCTGGGAACGGCCCCGGCGTTGCCGCAATAGTTCGACTTCCCATATCCGTCGTTATCAACGGCGGGAAGAATGTCGGATGGGCACACACAGAAGCTCAGGACTTTCTTCGACATCGAACCGCCATGGTTCCCGTTAATCTGCGCTCTGGCACCCGGAGTATCCATGCTGTAGGGTGTCGTCCCGGCATACGGATCGCGATTCGGAGTTCCCCCTTTGGGGAGGAGCACGACCAGCGCGGGATCCTTCGAGATGGCCTTGTAAGCTCCATCCTGGTCCATGAAGGGGAGCACATAGATTCCCCAACCATAGTTATTGCCGTCATTGTTCGGCATGCCGGGAGGGAAGTTCAGGTTGGTGTCGTGGAAGTTCTGCAATCCCAATCCATACTGCTTCAGATTGTTCTTGCACTGACTGCGGCGAGCGGCCTCGCGAGCCTGTTGGACGGCGGGCAGTAACAACGCAATCAGCACGGCGATGATCGCGATCACAACCAGCAGCTCGATCAGCGTGAAGCCAGCAACGCGACGAGACTTTCGAGGGACACGGCTCTGGCCGTCGGGACGGAACCTAAGATTCTTCACGAAGAAACCTCCAAGCAAAGGTGGATGAGAGAGAAACCACTCCGTCTGAAAACTGGAATTCACGATTCCAGTTGCTGATGGCGTTCTCAATGCGGAGTGTCAGACACAAAACAGGCGGGATAGCGTCGGCGGGAATGCAGGCGGGGCGGGGATTATGGTTGCCCATCTTCTGATTGCTAGCCCATTCGTCACATTACCGACGAGAATCACCGTCTCGGAAAACCCCGGCCACGACGAGTTCGGAAGGGAAGAACCGGCGACTGCGGTCGTGATGGCGGAAGCTGTCACAGAAAAGACTCTAGGTGAACAATCTTGATGGACGCGTGAAGTTTCTCCATCTTTTGAAGAAAAGACGAAATTCTCCGCGTGGTGATATGGAGTTTTCCTCGACGCTACTGGTTTTCAATCTTTGGGCCGTCGGCTGAGATTTGGATCGGGCACCTCTAGCGACTTGCCCCACCTATCAGGAGGCTGATCCCAAGGTGAGTCGAGCAGCGGTTCGCTCAGCGGAATAGTCCACGGCTGATGCCCCCACCCGCGAGTCTGGCGGCTCAAGTCGATCTTCGGATCGACCAAGAGTTGTGGCCGCCGGCCATTCAGAGAACAAAACACATGAGCGTGAATCGCGACCTCACGGTGTTCGGTTCGCCGGATCTCTTCCGCGAGGAATTGGCTGAACTGCACCAACATGTCTGGATCGCGGCCGAGATAATCCAGTTGCGAAGCATTGAGAAACCGCCAGGGATCAATCGGAGAGACACGCTGCGTCTTCCGATCCACCGCGAGCAACCCCATTGCCGAGGTCTTATCGTTCAGCATCATCCGCCAGGTGAAGCGGCTCCCCTCTTCCGTCCAATCCACGTCACCCGGATAATACAGATGCTGAAACGGGACGGCGAATTGAACCGCGAACCAGACACCCACCGCCAAAATCACCCGAAGCGTCAGCGAGGAATCATTCTCGTTCCCACGCTCCGCGTGGGAACGAGATTGATTAACGCCGCCCCGCTCGCCGGCAAAACCCAAGCGTCGCCAAACGCGGCGCGGCCAATCGGGTTCAAAGAACAATGTCGTCGCACAAATCATGAACCACGGAAAGATGCCGATGCGGAACACCACCGCATTCATCAAGTGAAAGGCCACCGCCGCGATGCAGGCCCAGACGCGAGTCCGTCGCCAGAGCAACAACGGAACGACGAACAGATCGAGCAGGAAGCCGGCATAGCTAAACGCCAGAGCCAGCCACGGCTCACCAAACGCCGGCACCACTTGCCGAACGTGAGTCATCCGCGACATCCACATTTGCAACGGTTGCCCGTGCAGCCAGTCGCCGTTGAGTTTTGCGAGGGCACCGAAAACATACGGGATGGCAATCTGCGCGCGGAGCACCCACAGCCCCACAGCGGGCACAAAGTCCGAGCGGTGTTCGGGCCTGCGACGCGTGTCCCACGAGCAGGCTTGCCCAACCGGTACGAAAATCATCAGGAACGTGAGCAGGCAGATCAAATACAGATGATTCAGAAACGCCGACTTCTCCAGCAGCAAGACATAGCCCCAACCGACCGACAGCACGGCCGCCGACGTCCGCGACCGATAGCCGAGCGTCAAGCCGGCGGCGGCAATCCCCAGCACCAGAAAATGCAGGAACAGCCAGTCGCCAGGCCACGGCCGCACCCAACCGAACCCCAAGTAGGTGAAATGGAACTGAGGCAGCAGATACAGGCTGTCGATCCAACCATTCAGGAAGTAACGCAAGACTTCCCAGAGCAGGATCAAGCCGCAGGCGATCCGAAAAAAAACGAGCGAAGCCATATCGCGCGGCTCGCAAGCTGTCTCAGCGATTGTCTGAAACAGTCCACGAGTCCGCATGGCTTCGCTCGGTTGGCGGAAAAGACTTCAGCCCCAAAGGGGCGTGACTCGATAGCCCAGGGCGCTAGCCCTGGGTTCGCACCACAACGCAGGTTTTAAGCCCCAACGGGGCGCGACTCGTCTGACGTTGGCGCGAGTTGCGCCCCTTTGGGGCTTAGGGCAAACGTCGTTTCGCCGATCCCAGGGCTAGCGCCCTGGGCTATCGAGTGACGACCCTTCGGGCCTCAAGCACGACGAATCCCAGCCGAACGCAAACCATCGTCAACCCCACGTTTTCAACTCCCCAATAGGGAGCTAACGCTTAATGGCACTCACTTTGTCGGCAATGTCGCAGGCACATTCCATGTGCCATCGGCGTTTCTCTGGCTGACGGCACATTCCATGTGCCTACTACTTTCCAAAGCGAGTGCCATTTGGTCCGAGGTTCGACGCGCTACGATCCGGGAGCCGCTTTCGGGTCGGGAACCAATTCGATGTCGATCGTATTCGAGCCGGCCTTCACTTCGACTTCCGCTTTCGACGGGATGAGCCCCTCCAAAGGGGACTTCGGTGGCACGGAACCTTCCTTATGTTCTTTTTCGTTGATGGTCACGGCAGGGGGCGTGTATATCACGCTGTGCTTACCCACGACGGCACCGTCATTTTTGGAATAGGTGGTGAGGGTAAAACTTCCATCGGCTCCAACTTCGGCGGCGGCGGGCTTGCCCGTGAGATTCTTACCCGGAGTGGCTGACTTGGGGTTAAACATCACGCTGCCGCCGGTGACTGGCTGACCTTTGTGAGTGACTTTTCCACTCACGGGGGCGGTTCCCAAGTCATCAGAGCCGCCGCCACATCCGGTGCAGACAATGGATAACAGCGTCAGAGCCGAGGCACTGAGCACGGCTCGGCAAAAGGAGTCCAGGAAATTTCGGCGCAGCAGCATTGCAAGTCTCCAAGGGATGAAAGTGAAAACACCACCGGAAGCAACGGCTTCCGGTGGTGGCGTTGTAGGTTCGATGATCGCTTTAGTTAAGCGACCTGTCGCCGAAGTCGTGAGACTTCGGTTTTCACTCGCATTACCGAAGTCTCACGACTTCGGCTACGCGAGAACAATTTCTGTCGATCGAATTAGAAGTTGGTCACTGGCTGTTTGTCGTCGCGAGCACCCAATCGCGGGTAGACGTTGTTGATGTCCAGATTCTGATTGAGGAAACGCACGGTCCCATCCACCATCAGGAAATGCGCACCGCCGGTATGTTGGCTGCCGAAGCAGGCGTTGGAGTCGGCGGTCGTCCGAAGATTGATCGGATAAGTCCCCAGCCCGGCAGCTCGAGCTGGAAGGCTGCCTGCCAATCGAAGCCCAGCAGTACCTG
>JBJXEX010000411.1:0-36656 GCA_046156195.1 Planctomycetaceae bacterium
GCAATACCGTTCGGTTAGTGAGCCGCCGGCGCTAACCTCGGGCTTCGAGCACTAACAAAGTCCGAGAAACAAAGGCCCGAGGCTAGCGCCGACGGCTCATGGCGACACTAACCGAACGGTCTTGGGATTAGATCTCGTTCCCACGCTCTGCGTGGGAACGAGGTTGAACACAGGCGGGCCGCCTGTGCTACGGAAACAGCCGCTCGATCCGCCATGCGCCGTCGGCTTGGCGGCGATAGGTCAGTCGGTCATGCAAGCGAGCGACGCCCCCTTGCCAGAACTCGATGCTGTCGGGGACCAATCGAAAGCCGCCCCAATTCGGTGGCCGGGGAATGGGAACACCGGCGTACTTCGCGTCGAACTCGGCGGTTAATCGTTCGAGTGTCGCGCGGTCGGCCAGCGGTTGGCTTTGCGACGAGGCCCACGCTCCGAGACAACTTTCGCGCGGTCGGCCAGCGAAGTAGGCATCGGACTCGGCGTCGCTCGCGCGCACGACGGTCCCTTCGATGCGGACTTGCCGCTCGAATTCTTTCCAGTACAGCACGGCGGCGGCCTGCGGGTTGTCGGCGAGTTCGCGTCCCTTGCGGCTGTCGAAATTCGTGTAGAAGAGACAGCCACGCTCGTCCGAGCCGCGCAGATAAACGACGCGCACCGAAGGCCGCCCCTCGCGAGTGGCCGTCGCCAATGACATCGCTTGCCAGTCGCTGACGTTCGCTGCCCGCACCTCGTCGAGCCATCGCTGAAGTTGCTCGAACGGGTCGGTGGCCAAGTCACTTTCCAGCAACTGGCCTTTCGAGAAATCGGTGTGGACGATGACGTCGATGCTCATAATCGCGACTCCACCGAGACAAGCTCGGCGACACTCAGGGGCGTTCGTTGATGTCCGCAGCATCGCGCTGAGCGGCGACATTCGTGGTGTTGATGGGCACGATCGACAGGGTCGAGAGGACTCCGTCACGCTCGATCGTGGCAGTGATCGGCAACGCGGGCGGAGTCTCGCGGAATTGTCGGCTGTTCGCCGAGTGTTCTCCGAAGCGACGAATGCGATCGAGCGGTTTGAGACCGGCCAGCGCGGCGGGCGAGTAGGGGATGACTTGCGTGACGATCACGCTGTTGGGTTCGGCATCGTCGGTGCGCCAACTGAGTCCGAGGCGTGACGGTTCCCCATTCAGGCGGACGGAGAGTTCCAGCGGTTCGGAGCGTCCGGAGCGTTGCACGATCGCGGTGACTTCGCGGTCGGCGATCACGACGAGAGTCCGAAAATCGGCCACATCGGAAACGGTGTAGCCGCCGAAGCGCAGCAGTCGGTCGCCCACGCGCAGCCCAGCGGCGGCGGCGGCAGACTGCGGCGCGATCTCGGTGATTTCCACGATCCGCTGCTCCGCCAGCTTTGAGTCAAAGGTAATTCCGAGACGCGGAGCCGGCGCGGGAGGGGGCTGTTCGATGAGCCGTTGTTGGTCTTTCGTTTCGGCACGCGACTCGGCGCGAAAGGCAGGGAGCTCGTCCACTTCGGCGGCTTGCAGAGCCAACAACAGGATCAGCCGCGTGAGACGCTGAATGCCTTCGTAGTTGAGCTTGTCGGCGTCGTCGCTGGGGCGGTGGTAGTCGTCGTGCTTGCCGGTGTGCAGCATCAGCGCGGGGATGCCGGCCGCGAAGAACGGGTGATGATCGCTGTCGGCACGCATGTCCCAAGTGAAGTCCAGCAGCAAGCGCGGGGCGATGGAATTCATCGCATTGCTCGTGGAGCCGCGCCCGTCAGGAAGCGGATTCAGCAGACCGCTTCCTGACGGTCGCGGCTCCCAATCGCGATGTGCGAACTCGGCGGAATTCGCTTCGCTCACGAGCTGCCGCATTCCGCGAGCCGCTCGCGCGCCGGTCAGCTCGACACCTTCGGGACGCAGGCGGCCGATCATGTCGGAGTTGATGACGAGCTGAATCTGCTTCAGCGGGCGAGTCGGCGACGAGAGCCAATGCTTCGATCCGAGTAAGCCTTTCTCTTCACCGTCCCAAAAGGCGAACAGCAATGTGCGACGGGGCGGATGTGGCAGCGTGCGGACGGCTTCGATGACCTCCAGCAGACTGGCTACGCCGCTGGCGTTGTCGTCGGCTCCGTTGTGGATGTAGCCGATCGGGCCACGGCTGTTCCGCTTCGTGCCGAAGCCCACATGATCGAAATGAGCGCAGACAATCACGACCTCATCGCGCAGCCGAACATCGCTCCCCGGCACGACTGCTAGGACGTTGCGCATGCCACCGGGAAACTCTTGGACGACGAGTCCCTCGGAGGCGGCGGAAAATCCTCGCTGACGAAGTTGCTGAATCAGATACGCGCTGGCGGCTTGACCTCCCGCGCTCCCACCCTCACGACCTTGCAAGGTGTCGCTCGCCAGAGTGGCGATGTGCGGCTTGAGGTCATCAATGCGAATGGACTCGGTGGCCACGGCGATGTCACGGTCCTTCAGTCGCGAGGTTGCGTCAGCCCCGATCGCGAGCAACGGGGCGATGCACAGAAGGACGAACGGGATCAACGCGAGGATCAAAGCGTGTCTGGTGAGCCGGAGGGCGTTAGCCCCCGGACAAAACGAAGCGTGAGAACGAGAGCGACAAGCTCGGTTCAAGTTTGCATTTGGTCCGAAAGCCACGCCACGAGTCCTCCGCAGACGATGATTGGTAGCCAGATCGCAAAATCCAAAGACAACCAATGGATGCGGCCCAAGTAATTGCAGGTCTGCACCAAGGCCATCAAGACGAGCATCATGCCGCAGCACACGGCCAAGTTCGTGATAATCGAAAAGCTCTCACGGCGGAGCACCATCGGCACCGCCAAGCACACGGCCAACAAATTGCCCAAGGGCCGAGTCATTCGCTCGTGCAAGTGCAGCACCTGTGACCGCGCGGTGATCGTGCTGAACGACGGATTCCGCAACCGCTCGACCAGTTCCCACGACGATTGATAGCGGTACGCCGAGACCATTCCCGATAACTGCTCGCTGCCGACATCGGTGACGACGAAAAGGTGCCCCGGTTCCGTCAGCGGCAAGACCACTTTCTGACCGGCACTCGTCAGTCGCAAATCGTCAAAGTCGGGAGTCGCCTGAGTCAGATGCCAGCCTGCCGGCCGTTGCTTCGTCTTTCGCTGATAGATCGCGTGCTCCGCGCGGAGTGTGGTGATCTCCGAATTGATCTCCGGCGCGGGCAACAGAAACTCCGGCTTGAGCAATTTGTGCTGCGTCAGAATCAGCCCTTCGCCGCTGATCTCAACCTGCGACGAGAAGTCGCGCCGGACATAGACGCGCTGAGTGTCTTGCGCGCTGGCTCCCATCGGTTTGAGCAGTTCATCGGCGACCGCCGGCAGCAAGACTTCTTGATTGAACATCAACAGCCCGTTGACCACCATCGTGCCGATCAGCATCGGGACCACGAGTCGCACGGCGGGGACTCCGGCCGACAGGATCGGATGCAGTTCGCGGTTCTTCAGCAACAGAGCGAACACGACCATCGTGGCGATCACCGTCAGGATCGGCCCCACCATCTCGAACATCACCAGCGATTGGTAAGCGTAGAACTCCGCCATGCGAGCCAGCACGACCAAGCCACTGGCTCCCCCAGCGCGATCTTGAAAGGCGTCGATGTTCGTGAATCCGTCGAACACCACAAACAAGCCCACGGTGGCAAAATAGCCAATCCCGAAGACGTGCCAAAACCGGCCCAGCAGATAGCGATCAAACGTCGTCACGGCGAATCCATTCCCCGAAGCGAGCCGCGAATCCCTGCGGCGCGGCGGGATTACAGGTCAACGGCGAAAACCGGTCAAGGGGGGCTGAAGAAGGGATTTTTGATTGCCGATTTTTGATTTTCGATTGAACCGTCCGCCGCAGACATTCCCAATCGAAAATCGAAAATCAAAAATCAAAAATCGCCTTCATTCTCCCGAGTAATCCAGCCGCACGCGGCGCTTCTGGGTGAGCAAGTCGAAGCGGTGTTGCAGCGGGTCGGGGTCCGGGGTCGCGTAGGCGGAGTTCGGTTCGCCGACCTCGTACAGAACTTCTCGGCCCGTTCGCTTGTCGATGAGGTGCAGCACGCCGTCGGGGTTTTGGCCGTCGAGGGAATCGTCGCTGGGACGTTTGTAAGTTAGCAACAAGAACGGAGCGTCTGGCGGTTGGTCGATCGCCAGCGGCAGGTTCTTCGTCGGGATCGTCCAGAGTAAACGGAGCGTGCGGCGATCGAAGGCGTGCAGCCAGCCATTCACCAGCGGCCTGCGAAAACCGCCACGGTCTTGCTTCGTGTCCAGCCAACTCGGCTCGGTGACAGATCCCGCGAGGACCACGAACAGCCGCAAGTCGTCGCCAAACACATGCGCGGTCGTGAGTGACTTCGGCAGCGGCACCTCTTGCTTCGCCAATTCTTGTCCATCGGCCAGCGAGAGAAATCGCAAAGTCCCGTTCGGCTCGACGACGCCGAATCGCGATTCATCCACCACCAACGGCACGCTGAGCGGCGGCAGCGTGCGCTCCCAGCGTGTCTGACCTCTGATGAGATCCTGCATTCGCAGACGCAATCCGACTGCGACCTCGTCACGTTTCTCCACAGCAAGTACCAATCGCCGCGAGCCAAGCTCCAGCAGGATCGAGTTGGGATCGGCGATGTCCTCGCGACGTGAGAGCAATCGTCCGTCGAAACCACGCCGCACTTCGAGTTCGCGAGTGGCGATCAAGCGCAACACGATGTGCTCGCCATCGCCGCTGATCGAAGCCAGCGGCGGCAAGTGATGCCGCTGCCACAGTCGCGAGCCGGTCGCCGGATCAATCGCGATCAACCGATTGCGAGTCCGATAACACAGCAACCCCGGACTCGCGTGGACCACCTCCAGCACCGGCTGCTCGTAGCGATCCAGCATGAAAGAGTCATCGGGAGCAACGCCCAGCCGACCGGGCAGAAACTGATGAGTTCCGATCTCTTCGTATGGCCCGACCGAGATCGTCCACAGCAGCTTGGCGTTGGTCTCGCCCCGCTCGTCGAGCGGTTGGATCCCGAACAAGTCATCGCCGACTTGCACGACCAACAGAGGGCCGAGTCCCCAAGCTCGGTGCAGATCAAAGGCATGCCGCAGCGTCGAGTTCGATTTCGGAAGTGGCACGTCCCAGAACCCGCGTTGCCCCGCGCCGTGAAAGCGAACCTTGCGTCCCTGACGTTCGACCGCGACCGTCATTCGTCGCCACAACGGATCTCGGCTTTGCAGACGAATTTGATAGCAAAAGATGTCCTCGTGCGGTTCGTCTTGCGACGTGACTTTCGGCAAGCGATCGGGCCACGCCTCGCGCGGTCCCTTCGACAACTCACGACCAATGATCGAATCGGGCATGACCTCCGCCAGCCACTCCGCCGAGCCGCCGCCGCTCGCCAGCTTCACATCGGCGAAGCGATCGCGCAGCTCGCGATAGCAGTCCGCCGCATCGAGCGGCTCACTCCGAAACTCGTGCAGCAGAGCCAGCCGATACCACGCCTGAGCGGCCATCGCGCGATCAGTTCCTTGAGCCATCGCGCGCAGGGCGAGACTTGTCTTCAGATAGCCAACGCCGACTCCCGCTCGGCCAGATAACTGAGCCAATAAATTGTGTCCCAGAGGCAAACAGTTCAGTTGCTCGGCCAACGACTGCAAGGCGAACGCATCCGGGCTGTCGATCGCTCGCTGCCGATGTTCGATCAACACGGCGTCCAACTGTTGCCGAGTCTCCGCGTCCGCGTTGGCGAGCATGTCGAGAATCAAATCCTGTCCCCAACGATCCAGTCGCACCGTCCGCGACGCGGAATCGACAGCGGCTGGCTCAGAAATCGTCCGCTCGCCATCGGGATGCAGCTTCAGCCAATCGAGCACACCGCGCAACGCTTCCACTTGATCACCGCTCCGCTGCGCGGCCTCGAACAAGGCCTGTCGCGCGTCGATCTCGGTGAGAGCTGACCTGCGAGGCGGTTCCGAGCGGTCATCCACATCGGCTCGAACTTCTCGCGACAAGCTCAGCAACTCGGCCTGGAGTTGTTTGTGATCCGCCGGTCGCTCGGCGAGCCGATGCAGCAACGTCTCACGCAACGCGAAGCGGACCTTCTCCTGATCGGATCGCACTGACCGGAGCAATGCTTCGGACTGTGCCCAATCTCCCAACTGCCGAGCGATCCGTGCCAATTCGACCGTCACGTCCACATCGTCCGGCTTCGCCTCCGCTCGCTTCGTCAGTTCTGTTTGTCGAGCACCGATCGAATCGAACACGCCGAGCACACGAGGAGACAGCACCACCCAGCGCTCGCCGACACGCACAATGTTGCATCGCGAGTTCGGCGAGCCGGAGGGCGTCAGCCCCCGGACCTGCGGTTCACGCGAGACCTGCGGTTCATCGCTCGTCCGGGGGCTGACGCCACCCGGCTCACCTGAATGACGCACCGCGCCTGAGGCCGCATCCATCATCGCCCAGCCGCCCGCTAACAACGGAAGGACGTAATGGCCACCGATCCAATCACCCAACCCGGCCGGTTCCGGCAGCGTTGCGTGCCATCGCTCGCGACCATTCGCGGGATCGATCGACGTGACTCCGTGCCGCTCAAAGACCAAGACCGACGACGATTGGCTCGCGACAAACAACGGCTCCGCGAAATTCCGATGCCAGACTAACTCGCCCGTTCGCGAATCCACCGCTCGCAGCGTTCGCGATTCCGGCGACGCCAACAGCAACAACGAGGTTTCGATTTTTATCTCACGGTTCGTCACCTCACGCCACGACTCCCACCATCGCACGGGAAAGGGCCGATCACGATCCGCCGCGAGGAAACCGGTCGTGCTGTTGATGTCGTCCCGCTCGAACCGCGTGCTCCAAATCAACGACCGCGTGATGGGATCGACCGCGACGAAACAGCCGGCTCCGGTCGGACAGATCAATCGACCGCTCGCCCACGTCACCGGACACGCCACATGCCGCCAGCCGGTCTCTTTGAATTGCTGCCGATCCGTCTCCGCCAACGGCAACGTCCATTCGAGCCGACCATCACTCGCTCGCAACACCCATAATGATATCTGCAACTCACGCTGAGCGATGATATATAACATCCCCTCGCTCACCAGTGGCGGGCCGAGAAAGTACAGACCTTGAAATCCCGTCGGCGGTTCATTCACCGAACTGCCGATTCGCCAGCGCCGCTCACCCGTCGCCAAGTCCCACGCTTCCAGATGATTCCGCAATCGCGACCCCGCTCCCGGTTTCAAGTCGAGGTCATCCAGATCACTCACCAGAAACAATCGCCGTCCGTCGCTCGTCAGCCGACCGCGCACGGAATCGCCGAACCAGCGCCGCTGCAACTCGTCCTGCAATGAAGCGCGGATGCTGGAATGCTGCTCCAAATCGGTGAAGGTCGGAGCCAGCGGTTCCTTCGCGAACGATTGCTCCCACAGCAGCTTCCCGCGCCGAGCATCCACGGCCACCACCTTCGCCGGATGCACGAAGCGCGCGACGACCACATCGCCAATCACCAACGGCTGTGAACTTGGCGACGCCAGCACGTCGTAGCGACCGAACTCTTGAAGGATGTCTTCAAGCCAACCCCCATTCGCCGCCACGGCTCGCTGATAAACAGTGTGCTCAGACGGAGCCAATCGCTGCGCGTGTTGCCCATCCAGAGCGGCCACGGCGACCGGCAATTGTTTCTCCAACCAGACCGCGAGACTCCGATCCGCCGACGTGATCGGTGCCGAAGATTTCTCCAACAGCTTGCGATAACGCTGCAACACGTCGCGAGCCGCCTGCCCATCGGTCGCCGCGCGAGACTCCGCCAAAACCCATCCGGCGATCCAACTCGTCTCCGTCGAGGTCGCCGCCATCGGATGCCGAGCCATCGCCGATGAGGCCGACGCGGCCAATCGCCACTCGCCACGATCCAGAGACCTCGCCGCCAAATCTCGCAGAGCAAACCAACCCGCCTGTGTCGCGCCGAATCGCGATACCACCTCGCGTAACAACTCCGGCCGATCATTCCGCCGAGCTTCTTGCCACAGCCGATTCGCTTCCGCACCGTGCTGTCGCTCGTAAACGTCGCGGGCCGCAGCCGGCATCTCGCGCAGCAAACGATTCGCCTCTTCCACCAGACTCGGCACGCTCGCCTCGCCACGAGCGAACGCATTCGGGCCATCCAGCAATTCCTGCAACGCCACCATCGCCGACGTGTAGTCCCGCTGCCGAAGCTGCGTCCGAGCCGTCTCCAACACCAACTCCGCCCGCCGATCACGAGCCAACTTCGCCGTCCGCGGAAACGCCTCGTACTCCGCCTTCGAGGCCGCTTCCTGAGCAAAGCTCACGGAGCCTGCCGACAGAACGATCAACATCACCAACCAGCGAACTCTCATAGCCAGCCATTCTGTCGCCGTTCGCGCAGAGCGGCAACGCAATTTCAACTCGTTCGCAACGGCTCGTATTTAGTTCGCTCACAGGCCAAGTTCGCTCAGTGACTTGGCGGTCAAAACAGCGAGCAACAACTCATCGATCCGTTGTCGCGAATGAATTCGCTCGACCTTGCGGCGAACATCCTCAGGCAGCATCGGAAAACGTTTTTCCAACAGGAGCGTCAATGCTTCGAGCCGGCCCTTTTCCATTCCCTTTTCCATTCCCTCTTTCCGCCCCTCTTTGATTCCTTCTTTCCGGCCCTTCTTGATCCCGGTTTTTTCGTAGGTGGTGACCATTTGCTTGACCTCTTGATAGGTTTCGTCGATTTGGACCAATTGGATGAACTGTATTTGTTCGGTGGGGACCAACGGCATGTAGGTTTCCACGAATTCGAGCAGCAGGCTTTGGCGAGCGGGGTCGATGCCGGCTCGCAGGATCAGGCGGAGGAAGTCCGCTTTCAGCCGCACCCGTTCGCGGCGAGTGTATTTCATCTTCGCCATGAGCGCGAAGGCGAGCGGATTGTCGGACTCCAGGAAGTGGCGATAGTCCAACTGGCTCAGCTTGATTAAGTGATAGTCGAAGCGAACTCGGCTTTTCGGCGACAGTGTGAGTTCAAAGAAATCCGGGACCGGCACTGTCCAATCGGAAGCATCACTGAAGACGGCAATCGGGACGATCGGCAACCCATGTCGCAAGAACAACAACGAGAAGTACTCATACATCCGCCGCGGAAAGTCCTGATCCTTGTGTGAGGCTTCAAACTCAAAGTGGACGAGGATGTACCGTTCGCCGCCGCGTTTCAGCCGCACTTTTGCAACCAGGTCCAGCCGCTTCCGCCGGCCGCGCCGGACATCGGTGAAGATTTCCTCCCGCAGAAACTCCACATGTTGAAAGTCGATCTGCGCTGCCTCGATCGGACAGAACAGCCACAGAAACTCCCGAAAGAATGCTTCGATCAATAACTTGAAAATCTGATCGTGATCAATGGCCATCAGTGCTCCCTTGATGACAGGATGTCGGATTGCGCGACACTCTAAAGCTTCACAGCGTCTCCGCCTGGGAACGAGTTCTTTCGTGACAGCGGCAACGTCACCGCCGCTCCCGTTCGAGCCGAGATCAAACAGGCTTCGCAGATCTCAACGGCGGCGCGACCCTCGGCTCCACCGACTTCAGGCGGACGTTGCTCCCGAATGCTATCGACGAACTCTTGAATCACGCCGATGTGCGGAAACAACCGGATCGGTGACTTCGGCTCCTTGAGATAATCGAATCGCTCCGGCGAGTAGATCCGCTCCCACTTGTCGCCGCGACCGAGGTCCAGGAACTCGAAGTTCTCCAAGTCGAACATCGCGTCGCGGCCGAAGACTTGAAATCGGACTTCGCTACTGGGCAGGCTGGGCGAGGGGAGTTCGGTCGTGATCCACATCTGAGCCATCAAGCCTCCCTCGAACTCAATCTGCGCCATCACCGACTGCGCGGGAGCGGCGATGTCGCTGAAGGTCGTCGCCTGAGCGAACACCTTGACCGCATTGCGTCCTGACAGCCACCGCAAGAAGTCGGCGTTGTGCGAGGCCATGCCCATGAACAACCCGCCGCTGCGCGGATCGGCCATCCACGGCCGCTCGTCGAATAACTGTTTCGTCAGCGGCAACGGAAACGCCGACACGGTTCGCATCATGCGGACTGGCCCAATCGTGCCGTCATCAATCAACTGCTTCGCTCGTTGCGTGATCTTGCGAAAGCGTTCGGTCTTCACGACCGCGAGATGCACTCCCGCCGCCGAGCAATCGGCGATCATCTGATCGCACTCGGCGACCGTCGGAGCCATCGGCTTCTCAGCGAGCACATGCTTGCCCGCCGCCGCCGCCAACCGAGTCAATCGCGCTCGATCTTGATCGGGAGTCGCTAGCACCACCGCTGCGACATCCGCGCGAGCCAACAGCGATTCGACCGAGGGTTCGCAGGGCACTCCGTAATCGGCCGCCAACTTCTCTGCCCGTTTGCCCCCCGTCACCGCCACCAAGTGACAACCCTGAGCATGATGGCTGACGACCTCGCTATAGGTCAGCCCCATGAAGCCGCTACCGATCATGC
Organism: Planctomycetaceae bacterium; assembly: GCA_046156195.1. Lineage (GTDB taxonomy): Bacteria > Planctomycetota > Planctomycetia > Planctomycetales > Planctomycetaceae > SXKJ01. The sequence goes on from JBJXEX010000411.1 coordinate 10,518, forward strand.
CGATGCCAATCGTTTCCATGCGTGTCTCCTACGATTCGTCGGGTACTTTTGCGTTATGACAATTCAAATAACCGCTCGGCGTTCTCGCACAGGATCAGCCGCTTCTCTCGGTCGGTCAGATCGGCGTGATCGATGCGGACCCTTTGCATCGACGTGTGATACAGCGGCGAATCGGTCCCGAATAGGACTCGCTCGGCACCGACTTCTCGCACGGCCCATTCGATGAGATTTGGTGTGATCGACCGGGCGCTCGATGTGTCGGCAAAGACGGCGTCCGCCTTGCCGCGTGGCAGCAACGATTCCAGCGGAGACACAATCGTCAGCCGGACGTTGGCTCGCCGCGCTCGTTCAGCGACGACCGAGGCGTCACCTGCCATCAGCTCATTGATCAGGTCCGCCCGCCCGCAGTCATAGCGGCCGAAGTGAGCATGAACGTCAATCGCGGCGGAGCAGAGCCGGAGCACAGACGCAGAAAACGGCAACGAGTCTCAGGCTGGTCGCGGTTTGCCGCGACGATTGGTAACTCAGTGGCGGGCCGAGTCCCCACACGTTTCGCGTGCGAGTATTCCATGCCTCCAAAAACAAGTTCAGGGGTCAGGCACTTCGGAAGTGCCTGACCCCGACCACATACCAAAGAGTGACAACATGCTGTTCAACAAACGCTCGTGGCTGCGGTGGGGATGGATCAGCGGAGTGGCCAGTCGGCCCGCTCGCCGCCGAACGCAGAACCGCACCTGGAATCTCGAAACGCTGGAGGTCCGCACGCTGCTCAGCGGCACCGCGCTGACGCCCGCCGAACTGGCCGCGATCACGGCTCGCGTGCAGGCGTTGAAGGTGGACCAGTTCAAGACGCTGCAACCGACCGAGGTGCCGTTCCTGACCGCCGCTCAGATTCAGAGCATCACCACCAGCAAACAGTTGAACGCGATTTCCGAACCGGCTCGCGGGGCGTTCTCGGCCGATCAAGTGCGGCAACTGAGCGTTGGCAAGACCGGCTTGCTAGGACTGACTCCGGGACAGATTGAGGCTCTGACCGTCGCGCAGATTCAATCGTTGAAGGTCGCCGACTTCCCGCTGCTGCGGCCGAGCCAGATTCCGTCGCTGACCACTGTGCAAATCAAGACTATCAATAACGATCGCTTGCTGCGAGCATTGCCCGAGGCTGATCGAGCCGCGTTGACGGCCGATCAAATCAAACAGCTCAAAATTGCGGACGTCGGCTTGAGCTTGCTGACAGACCCGCAGATCGAGGCGCTGACGGTCGCTCAGATTCAGACGCTGAAGCCAAAGGACATCGCGCAGTTGCTCGCGTGGCAGACGGCCTCGCTGACTGCCGCTCAGCGGACGGCGTATGCCGGTGTGGTGGCCAACGCGACGGCTCCGGCGACTCAGCAGGTCGGCAACTTGACGGTCGGGCAGATTCGCGCCGTCCAACCGTGGGAGTTCAATCATCTGACCGCCGCACAAGTCCCGTTCTTGACGAGTCAGCAAATTGGCCGAGCCTCCGGGAGTTGGCCGTTTGTCAGCATGTCGGAGGCATCGCGCGGGGCGTTGACCGCTGGCCAAGTCCGCTCGCTGATGGTTGGCTCGACCGGCATCGACTTCCTCAACTCGGCTCAACGAGGCTTCGTGTCGGTCGTCCAAATTCAGGCGTTGAACTATTGGGACTTCCCGGATTTGTCGCCGTCGCAGATCACGTCGCTGACGGTGGACCAGTTGGCGAGCATCCCTGGCGCGTGGTGGTTTGAGCAAATCCCCGCCAACGTGCGAGCCGCGCTGACGGCAACACAGGTCAAAGCGCTGAATGTTGCGGCTGTCGGGTTGGATGGTCTGACGACGGGGCAAATCGGACAGCTCAGCGTGGCTCAGATTCAGGCTGTGTCCAAATGGGACTTCGATCGTCTGAGCGCATCGCAGATCGTCAGCTTGACGGTGTCGCAGATTGGACTGATCGACAACGAATGGTGGTTCGGCCAGTGGCCCGCGGATGTTCGCGCGGCGTTGAAGCCGGTGCAGATTCAGGCTCTGCGAGTCGAGGATGTCGGCATCGGCTTGCTGACGACGAATCAGGTCAAACAACTGACGACCGCGCAAGTGCAGCGACTGCATTTCGACGACTTCAAATATCTCACCGCCTCACAGACGCCGCTGCTGACCGCCGGGCAATTGCAGTCGATCCCGAACGGCTGGTGGTTCGAGCAAATCTCGGCACCGGCCCGAGCCGCTTTGACGGCGGATCAAGTTCGGTCGCTCAACGTCGCCGAGGTCGGACTGGGCGGGTTGACCGTTTCGCAGCGCGGGATGATCTCGCAGGCTCAAGTGCAGTCGCTGGAGTACGATAACTTCCGGTATCTCAACGCGACGCAGACTCCGTGGCTGACTGCCGAGCAACTCGCGAGCATCGACAACAGTTGGTGGTTCGGACAAATCCCCGCTCCCGCGCGAGCCGCATTGACGGCGACGCAGGTGCAGGCACTCGACATCGAAGACATCGGCCTCGAAGGGCTGACGGTGATTCAGGTCAACGCGCTGACGCCGGACCAAATCCACGAGGTCGAGTATCACGACTTCGATCATCTGACGCCGACACAGGCTCCGCATCTGACCGTCGAGCAGCTCGCGAGCATCGACAACGGCTGGTGGTTCGGCCAGATGCCCGACGACGCGCGAGCCGTACTCAACGCGACGCAGATTCAAGCCTTGAACATCGAACTGGTCGGACTCGACGAGCTGACCGATTCGCAAGTCGGCTGGCTGTCGCTCGACCAGATTCACGACGTCGAGTATTCGGACTTCGATCATCTGCACGTCGATCAGATCGACGACCTGACCACGACGCAGATCGCGACGATCCCGAACTGCTGGTACTTCGAGCAGATCCCCGAAGACGTCCGAGCCGGGCTGACTGTCGAGCAAATCCAGGCACTCAACACGGCCGAAGTTACCGTCAATCACCTGACCTCGACGCAACGCGATCATCTGACCGTCACGCAAATTCTTTCGATCGACGAGGCGTATTACTTCCGCTTCCTCAATGCCGAGCAGGTCACGCACCTGACGCCGGACCAAATGTCGCTATTCGAGAACGAGTGGCAATTCCATCAGTTGAGTGACGAGGCTCAGGCGGCGCTTTCTCGCGCGCAATTGCTGGCGATGCCGGAGCATGTTCATGCCCAGATGCTGGACCTGGACGCCGGCCTGTTCTCGCCGGAAGGCCACTCCGACGGACATGACCACGACCACGACACACCGACTCCAGTTCCGACACCAGCACCGACGACTGGACCGCATCTCGATGATCCGGCGAAACGCAGCGAACATCTCGCGCTGTTCGCACTCGTGCCGCGCGAGGCGGCGACGTTTGTCACCATCGCCAGCGGCGATTGGAACAACTCGGCCACTTGGCGAAACGGCCAAATTCCGAACGGAGCGGCTCAGGTGCTGGTCTCGGCCGGGCACACGGTCACGTTCGACGCGGTGCAGACCAACGCGATGCGGTGGGTTCGCGTGGACGGCACGCTGCAATTCAAGACCAACATCGACACGCAATTGCTGGTCGATACGCTCGTCGTCGATGCGGCTGGCACGCTGCGGATCGGCTCGGCAGCGGCTCCGATTGCCGCTGGCGTGGCGGCTCGCATCGTCATCGCCGACAACGGCCGGAACATCGACCAGGCTTGGGATCCGCTGCAACTCAGCCGCGGTGTGATCTCGCACGGCACAATCGAGATGCACGGCGAAACGGTCACGCCGTTCGTGTCGCTCAACGGTGTCCGACGGAACGCGATTCAACTGACGCTCGACTCGATCCCGACCAATTGGCGAGTCGGCGATCGGCTTGTACTGACCGGCACGACGACAGACATCAGCGCCAAACAAGACGAAGAGCTGAGGCTCGTCGCGATCAACGGCAACACGATCACGATCGACTCGGACGATGACCTCGCCGGCAACCAAGGATTGCAATTCAATCACATGCCTCCGGAAGGCTTCGGCCTGAAGGTTTACATCGCCGACATGAATCGCAACGTCGTCATCATGTCGCAGAACCCGGCGATCACGCAGCATCGCGGGCATGTCATGTTCATGCACAGCAACAAAGTCCATGTCGAAAACGTCGGCTTCTACGGCTTGGGTCGCACCGACAAACGGAATCCAATCAACGACCCTGTCTTCGGCACCGACGGCCAACTGCTGGCCACGACCGGCCTCAACCCGCGAGGTCGCTACGCCGTTCACTTCCATCGCACCGGAGTCGATGGCTCGAAGACACCGGCTCACATCAGCGGCAGCGCGGTTGTCGATAGTCCGGGTTGGGGCTTCGTCAATCACGACAGCAATGTGAACATGCTCGACAACGTCGCGTTCAACGTGCAGGGAGCCAGCTTCGTCACCGAGATCGGCAACGAGATCGGCTCGATGGTCCGCAACCTGTCGATCCGCAGCGAAGGGTCGGGTGATGGACTCGAAGATCGGCAAGACATCTTCGACTTCGGCCACGGCGGCCACGGCTTCTGGCTGCAAGGCCCCGGCGTCGAGGTGGTCGATAACATCGCCGCCAGCAACGCCGAGGCGGGAATCATCTTCTTCACGACATCGAGCGAGGCGGAGTTCGACGCTGCGAATCTTGATGATCCGAGCCTCGCCGCCGGTCGCGACAGCGTGCCGGTCGGAACCGTCCCGCTGAAGCGAGTCGATGGCAACATCGCGTTCGCCTCCGGCACCGGCCTCGAAACGTGGTTCCATCTGACTCACATGAACGACGGGCAGTCCTACATCGACAACACGACGACGTGGAACACCGGCGGGCGAGGCTTCTTCAACCCGTACACCGGCCGTACGACGATCCGCAACGCGACGGTGCTCGGCAAGATGAACGGTCACGGAGTCTGGGGAACTGCCTTCGATCGCAATGACGTCACCAACAACATGACCTACGAAAACGTCCACGCCGAAGGCTGGGAGGTCGGCATCGACGTGGCCGTCAACCGCGCGACGGTGATCCGCGACGGCGTCTTCCGCGCCGTGCGAGCTATCGAAATCAGCAGCACCGAAGACGCGCTGCGCACAGTGGACATCATCGGCGATCCGCAGTTCCTCCCGCTGACCGCACAGCAGCTCGGCGACCGCCAGCAGTTCGAGATCTTCTTGAACGGCGAGATCAACCTGCGAAACCGCGACATCGAAACCTACTTCAGCCCCGACATCGTCCGGCTGGGGACGGTGCGGTTCAACAATCATCAGGTCTATTACTTCAAACAAGCGGCCAACTATGTGCCGTTCCCGGCCTCGGCCACCGAAACGCTGTCTTGGCTGCCGCCAGAGATCGTCGGCAAGACCAACGCCGAGTTGTGGGAACTCTTCGGCATCGCCCCCGGCGGAGTCGTCGCCCCAGAAGATGCCGTTATCGTCGAAGGGATCAACGGCCTCGTCGGCTCGCAAGCGACCTACCTACCGGACCTCGAACTGCACAGCGACAAGTACACGAACAAGCCCAACAACTACACGCTGAGCTACGAGAATGCTCGCGGCGATGTCATCACCGAACGAAACACGACGCCGATTCGCGAAGGCTGGAATCTGCTGACTCGTCAGATTGACGGCAACACGCGCACGTTCTTCGTCTACGGTGACACGAAGGCTCCGGAGTTCATCCTCGATCCGAGGACCGACCTGCGAGTCAATCCGCAAGGCTTGCAGTTCGGCATTGTCATTCGAGGCACGGTTCGGGACGACAGCTTCGGCGAGATGCACTTCCGCCGCGAGTTCAAAGACCTCAGTAGCCGTCCCATCAAGACCGACGCCAGCGGCAAGCGATATCTCGACATCACCTTCAACATTCGCGACCTCGCCGGCAACACGACGTCGATCTCGTTGAAGGTGTTCCTCGATCCGACCGTCCCCATCCAACCTGGCACGGGCCAACGCGATCTGCCACCTCGCGAAGTCCCACGCACGCTTGCCGAGTTGCTGGAGTACTACTACCTCACCGGCCAATGAACGCCGCGAGGTGGTTTTGTAGGCACGCTCGCCAGAGAGACTTTTGCCCCATCAGAAATCGGCTCGGAATGCTTTCACGGGATCGACGGCACCCGGCTTGAGCGAGCCGCTTTCCACGAGTTGCTCGGCCAAGGTCTGCCAGCGTTCGGCGGTCATCTCGCCCAGTCGTTCGGGCGCGGAGAGGCCGGTTTCGCACAGCGGCTGCAATGTCCGCGTCCCGAAGGCGAGGATCTCCAAACTCATCTCTTTGTTGAGCGAATGAATGTGAGCGTTGGTCGGTTGCGGCTCGTCGAGGTACATCCGCCAGCCCAGCCGACAAGCCACGACCATGCGGCGGACGAGTTCCGGTTGCTGAGCGATGACTTCCGCTCGTGTGATGAGCACGCTGGTGTACGGGTTGAAGCCAAGGTCCGAGATCATCAGGTTCAGAGGATCGCCCCCTTGCTGCTCCGCGAGGAACGGTTCACTGAAGACGTAGGCTTGCTGGCCCAACCGCTCGTCCTGCAAAAACGGAGCGACGCTGCCGGTGTACTGCACGATGCGAACATTGGTCAGCGGCAACCGCTTCTTCAGATAGCCGAGAAACGTCTGGTTCGCGTTGATGGCCAGCGTCATGTCTTTGAGGTCGTCAAACTTCGTGATGCCGGATTTCTTGTGGACCATCAAGCATCGCGGACTCTGCTGGATCGGCGCGAAGACCGCGACGACGTCCGCTTCTTGAGCTCGTTGCAGCAACACTTGGTCGGCGTTCGTGACTCCGAAAGTCACCTTGCCGCTGGCGACGTTCTGAATCACCGGAACGCCGGGGCCACCGGGGATGATCTTCACTCGCAGGTGGCGTTCGGCGAACAGCCCATGCACGTCAGCCGCGTAGAAGCCGCCGTGCTCCGCTTCGGGCAGCCAATTCAGCGCGAGTTCGACATCGTCGCTGCGCTGAGTCGAACTGTTGACCGCTGTGCCTCCCTGCTGGTCGGAATGGCCAGGCTGCGCCGTTGACGTTTGGGATGAGGCCGAGCCATCGGTCGGTGTTGGCTGTTGCACCGAGTTGACTGGCTGCTCCGATGAGGTTGTCGGCGACGTCGGTGGATTCGATGAGCAACCGCACAAAATCCAAACACAGCTCAGCAGCCAGAGATGCTGACGAAACAGAGATGGCATGAAGAGAGTCCCCTACATTCTGATCGCCGATGGCGATGTTGTTCCTGTAAGATTGTGGCGCGACGCTCCGCGTCGCGACTCACGACGCGGAGCGTCGTGCCACATTGCGGCTTCGCCGCCTTAGGAAGGTTCGCAGTCGTCTTAGTTCGCGTTTGTGCCGGCTGTCGCCATCGGCTTCTTCAACTCCAGCACTTCCGGCAGCGCGGACTTCACATCGTCGATCGACGCCGGGCGGCTGTGGACGTTCCCTTTCTTATCGACCAGGAACATCGTCGGCAGCGAGATCACGCCAAACGCGAGGCTCGGAGGACTTTCCAATCCACCCGCTTCGTGAATCTGAGGCCACGTCATCCCGTTCTGCTGCATGTACGCTTTGACGCCATTGGGCGTGTTATCCAGATTGATGCCAATCACCTCGAAGCCTTGAGTCCGATACTGCTGAGCCAACGCTCGCAGCTTGGGCAGGTCTTCAAAGCAGGGCTTGCACCACGTCGCCCAGAAGACGACGAGCACCGCCTTGTCGCGATAGTTGCGAATATCAACCTTGCCGCCATCCAGCCCCGCGAACGCGAGCGGCAGCGGCTTGCCTTTCGACTCCAGCCGAGTGATCGCTCCCGCCGCCTTCTTGCCGGCCGTCGTCTTCGGATGATCCGCGGCCAGTTGAGCGAACCACTTGCGAGCGTCCCCCGCCTTGCCGGCGAATTCGAGGCCCGTTGCCAATTGAATCATTGCATCGGGAGCATCCTCCGCCTTTGGATAGGTCTCAACGAACGCTTGCAGGTCTTTAATCCAGTCCTCTTGGACCTTGGCCTGCGCGGCGTTCGTCTTGGTGGTCTGCACCGAGACCGAATACTCCGCCAGCATCCGCCGATACGCGATGTACGACGCCAGCGGTGAACCGGCCTTGAGCTGTGGCTTGAGCTGCGTCTCTAGCAATTTGAGTTGAGCCAGCCCCTCTTCGTAGGCACCGGTTTGCACGGCGGAGGTCAGACCATCCACGAGTTGCCGGAGCCAGTTGTCCTGCTCTTTGGGATCTTTCGAGGTCGCGCTGATGAGTTGCCGGAGCAACATTGCGCGATCGGTGTTGAACTTCACGAACGCGGCCGGCGACGATTCCGCCGTCGGTGCCTTGCCGTCGAGTTCTTGCAGTTGCTTCACGAGCGCGGCGACTCGCGGATCGGAGACCGCCCCCGGAGTGGAAGTGGTCGGCAAATCGCTGGCCGCCGACTGCGGTGGCTGCATCAGCACACCGGCCGTCAGTTGCACTTGATTCCCTTCGATCGGCTGCGGGATTTGGGTCAGCTTCCAAACATCGCCGATCTTCACGATCTCGCCGATCTGGACGAGCAAGCTGTTACGCGGCGGAGTTCCCTCGGTCTCGATGATCGCCATCGCGTTTTCGTAGAGGATTAGGTCGAGTCCCGCTTTGCCGTCGTCGGCCGGGATTAGGCTGGGCATCGCGGAGGCCGCATCGAAGCGCATCCAGCGACATCGCGGCGTCAGCGACTTCGTCTTGCCGATCGCCTCGCGCAGCTTGGCCGCCGGACTGCTGACGTTCGCCAGCATCTGCTTTTGCACCGCCTCGTCAATCTTGAGCAGAGTCAAATCCTCGGCCGTGACGAGCACCACTCGCAGCATATCCGCGTCGTTGGCCAGCAGCGCATTGACCGCGATTCGAGAAGCCTCCTCGGCCGAGAGAATTTTCCAAGCGTCAATGTTCTTGTCTTCGTTTGAGTCCACACCCCAGCGCGAGCCACCGGTATTGAGCCAGCGATATTGATCCGGCTTCTTGTTGAAGTTGGTGTCGATCTCGCGATAGACCTCGATTCCGTTGTTGTAGTACCGCCATTGATCGGGTTCGGTATCGCCGTCGGTGTCCACAATCCGCCGCAGCATCTGCCCGTTCGGCCCCGTCACGACCCAAGCCGAGCCTTTGCCGAATCGCTCGGCCTTCACCGTACATTTGGCGAACTCCGCCGGCTTCGGCGTTTCGTACTCGACGTCCCGCTGGCGAGGTACGAAGCCCTTCAAGATATTTTCCGGCGTCGCCTTCAATTCCTGCGCTGCGGACATCCCCGCCGACATACACAACAGTCCGATTCCCAAGGCACCACACAACAGCAATCGATGACGCATCACTGCGACTCCATTCGGATGAGATCACGAATCCAAGATCCAACGCCGGGAATCTATCCCTGCCCGAAAAATGTGTCAGCAGGAGTTTCGTAGCGACGGGCGGCTCGCCTGTCCTTTCTTTCTCCGTTTGATGTTCAACGGCCACAGGCGAGCCGCCTGTGGCTACGAATCTCGCAGCTTGCTCACGACTCGCGCCACTTCGGCGACGGCCACGTCGATCTCGGCTTCGGTTGTGTAGCGGCTCAGTCCGAAACGAAGACTTGCACGGCTGAGTGCATCGGAGACTCCCATCGAGCGCAGGACGTGGCTTGGTTCTGGCTCGGCGGTTGAGCAGGCGGAGCCGGAGCTGACGGCGATTTGTTTCAAGTGGCTCATCAATGCTTCGCCGTCCACGCCCTCGACGCTGAAGTTGAGATTGTTTGGCAATCGCTCGGCCAGCGCCGGGCCGTTGAGCGATAAGCCTGTGAGTTCCGATTGCAGCCGCTGCCAGAGACGATCGCGCAGTGACGCCATGCGAGAGACCTCGCCTAGGCAGATTTTTGAGGCCAGTTCACAGGCGGCACCGAAGCCGACGATTAGCGGGACTGGCAACGTGCCGCTCCGCAGATGCTGCTCGTGGCCGCCGCCGTCGAAGAGCGGTTCGAGCGGAATGCGCGGACCATCGCGACGCACGATCAGCGCGCCGACTCCTTTCGGGCCGTGAAACTTGTGAGCGCTCAGCGACAACAGATCGACCGGCAGTTGCTGAAGATCGACCGGGATCTTGCCGATCGCCTGCACCGCGTCGCAGTGCAACAGCACGCCTCGCTCGCAACAGATCCGACCGATCTCGGCCAGTGGATTGATCGTGCCGACTTCGTTGTTCGCCAGCATGACCGAGACGAGCGTCGTTTCTGGTCGGATCGCATCGGCGATTTGTTGCGGATGAACGCGGGCGCAGCGATCGACCGGCAAGATCGTGACGCCGATCCCTTGCCGCTTGAGTCGCTTTGCGATGTCGAGCACCGACGGATGCTCGGCCGAGTTGGTGATGAAGCCAGCAGTCAGCGGCAGGGTGCTAGTTGCCGGTGTTGTCTTCCGGGCTCGACCGGCGGCTTGCGCCTTGCCGTTGACGATCCCTTTGATCGCCAGGTTGTTGGCTTCCGTTGCACCGCTCGTGAAGACGACCCAATCGGTGGGGCAATTCAACAGCCGAGCAATCTGCTCGCGAGCCTGTTCGACCGCTTCCGCCGCTCGCCAACCAAAAGCGTGATTCACGCTGGCAGCGTTGCCGTACTCGTCGGTGAAGTACGGCAGCATCGCGTCCAACACTTCCGGAGCGACGCGCGTCGTGGCGTGATTGTCGAGATAGATCATTGGAGACGTTCGACCTCGCTGACGCTCTTTGAAGTTGCCGATTTGAACTCGGCTCCGCCTAGCTCTGTCAATTTCTCAGGTTGCCTTCATTCCTTTGACCAGATTCCTTTGATTCAACGGACTCACCTGCCTTATTCGTGGCAGAGGGAGTTGGAGACATTCGTGCCTGGGGACAACGGAAAACACAGCACCGAGCAGGAAACATGCGGCAGAAGCGCATCCATCCGTGCTCCGCTGCCGCAGACCAGCAGGTCGATCTGCCACTCGTCGATCAAACGTCGCAGCGTTGTCGCGAAGTCTCCGTCGATGACGTGAGGCAGGACGCCATAGGTCATGGTGCGGTGATCGGTCGGAGCGAGATGCTCGTGCAATCGCAGCCTCGCCGATTCGAGGCGTGCCGCTTGTCGGCGAGCCAATTCGTCAGCGGTGACGCCACCGTGCCAAACTTCCGGCCAGCGATCCGGTTCGACGATGTGCGTGAGCCAGCATTTCGCATCGCGCCACAAACCGCTACTGACGATCGTCATCAAGTGATCGCCACACACATCGCTCAGGTCATCGGCGATGAGCACATGCGGCGGCTCGCCATCGTCATCTTCATTCTCGTTGGCTGCGGGCTGTGTCGATCGGGTTTCAATGAGCACGGGGCATTTCGCGGATCGGAGGATTCGGAGCGCCGTCGGCCCAAGCTGATTCGGCTGCGAGCCGGCTCCCACGAGGAACAAGCCCGCCGACCACTCGTCTGCTTGTCGCAGCAGTTCTTGCCACGCGAGGCCGCCGAGCAACGCCGTCTCGCATTCGACGCCCGCCTCGCGCGCGTCATCGGCCAGCGACTCCAGCCGCTGCGACAAGATTTCACCGAACACGATGACTTGCTGAGTCGTCGCGGAGACTCGCGTCAAATCGAGTCCGTCGATGACCGCACAAAGCTGCAATTCACCGCGCTGAGCGGCCGCAATCTCGATGCCGCGTTCGACGAGTCGTCGCGCGGTGAGCGGCACGAACTCGTCCGAAGTGAGATCGTGCAGTTCCAGATCCAGCCCCACGCAGACTCGGCGAAAGTTCATGTTGTTCCTCGGCCGGGGTCTGGCACTTCGGAAATTCGAAATTGGCCCCAGCCAATTCCGAAATTCCGAAGTGCCTGACCCCTGAGCGTTCTCGGTCAGTCGGTTGGCGGCTCAACATAGCCCGGCGGTCCTTGGGGAGGAAGCGCGCGACTGCGCGGTGGAGGGGGCAGCAGCAACGGTGTCGGCGGGAACGCTTGATCGAGAATCGGCGGTGACCGCAGTTGTTCTTGTTCGTCATTCGCCTTCTCGGTGAGTCCTGCGGTCAAGCTGACGGCGGCATCAGGAGACTCGCGCCGAGCGAGATCTTCAGAAGCTCCGCGCTGCTCACGTTCGTCGAGCAAGCGATTGACGAACTCGTCTTCGTGGAGCGTCGTCCCCGGTTGGCTCGTGCGACCTTCGGGACCGAAGCTGAATGTCAGGCCCAAGCCGTAGTACCAGAAGTCGTCATGGCGTCCGGCGGTTGTCACCCAATAGCTGGCACTGGCCGAGAGTCGCGTTCGACCGTTCAGCCAGACATGCACCCCGGCCTCCGGATAGACCGCGCCGAGAAGCTGTGTCTTCGTCGTTTCCACATCGTCGTCTTCATCATCGTTGCCGAGAGTGTTGATGATGGTCGCGACATCGAGTCCACCAAACAGACCGGCTCCGATGAAGGGAGCGACTCGCGTCGGCGTCGAGACATGCACGGCCGAGTTCAATCCGGCGAAAGCGTTGCCGGCTCCCGAATTGAATTGCCCGGCGAGTGCCAGTTTGCTCGACAGCCACGGGGTTGAGTAATTCGTCACGCCGACTTCGGCTCCACCGGCGGCGTTCTGGCGAAAGTTGCTCCCGGCCCCGCCGATGTAATAGCCGCTGTCATCGGAGACGTGCCGAGCATCCGTCATCTGCTTGGCCATCCGACTCCACTTCTCAAGGGGCTTGTCGGAGTACGGTCGCTCGTACTTCTGTTGATAGTCAGCGTGATCCATCGCCCACTTTGAGCTAAGACAGCCCGAAGCAGTGCTCATCAACAGGCTGACCCAGAGAAGAAAGTGGCCGCCGCGCAAACGATGATCCTCCGCCCCCCGGCGCGGACAGTAGGCGAAGTTTCACGATTTGGCCAAGACGAATCGCTCACGTTGTAGCCGCGTTCGCCAGAACACGGGGTGTCCAAGCCAGCGTTCTGGCGAACGCGGCTACGAAGGTGCCCGACGAATGAAGGGAGACTGCGAATTGCTCAATTCGCCCAGCAGAGTTAGATTCAAATCCGAGCGACAAAACACGTTGTCGCAGGCAACTTTCACGAGGGAGCGGTGAAACACATGTTCTCACGCAATTGGGTTTGGCTGGCGGGCGTCTCGCTGGGGTTTTGGATGCTGCACACATTGGCTTATGGAGATGATGCGATGGATGCTCGCGCGAAGAAGTTTGTCGAGGCTCACGTCGCCAAGATGCGGCCGCTCGACAAGGAGTCCGGCATCGCTTGGTGGGATGCCAACACCTCCGGCAAGGACGAGGACTTTCAGCGGAAGGAAGCGGCTCAGAACAAGATCGACGCCGCGCTGGCCGATCCCGTCGTGTTCCGCGAGCTGAAGACGATCAAGGAATCCGGCAAGGTCGGCGACAAGTTACTGGCTCGGCAGATTGACGTGCTGTATCTGGGGTATCTCGAAAAGCAGGTCGATCCGCTGCTGCTGCGTGAAATGGTCGCCAAGGCCAACGCGATCGAGAAAGGCTTCAACGTCTTCCGAGCCGAAGTGGACGGCAAAAAGCTGTCCGAAAATGACGTTCGCAAAATCCTGAAGGAATCCAAATCCTCGGACGAACGCCGCAAAGTTTGGGAGGGGAGCAAGCGAGTCGGGGTCAACGTCTCACAGGATTTGATCGCGCTCGCCAAGCTGCGGAATCAAGCCGCCTCGCAGCTTGGTTTCACCAACTATCACCAGATGATGCTGCACCTCAACGAACAAGAGCAGGGACATATCCTGAAGCTGTTCGATGAACTCGACGCTCTGACGCGCGAGCCGTTCGCCAAGGCCAAGGCGGAGATCGACGAGCGGCTGGCGGCGAACTGCGGCGTGAAAGTCGCCGAGCTGCGACCGTGGCATTATCACGATCCGTTCTTTCAAGAATCGCCGGCCGTGTTCGGTACGGACCTCGATGCGATCTACAAGGACGCCGACATCCTCAAGCTCTGTCGCGATTTCTACTTCGGCATCGGCCTGCCGATTAACGATGTGCTGCAACGCAGCGATCTGTTCGAGAAGCCGGGGAAGTCGCCGCACGCCTTCTGCACCGACATCGACCGCGAAGGGGATGTCCGCGTGCTGGCCAACATCGTCCCGTCCGAACGCTGGATGGACACGATGCTGCATGAGCTGGGTCACGCGGTTTATTCCAGCAAGAACATCCCGGCGACCGTCCCTTATGTGCTGCGGAACGCATCGCACATCCTGACGACCGAAGGGGTCGCCATGCAGATGGGCCGGCTGGCGAAAAGCGGCGCGTGGCAGGAGGACATGGGGATCGCTTCCAAAGACGCCGCCGAACGTCAGAAGCTCAGCGAGGCCGGCGCGCGAGTGCTCCGCAATCAACTGCTGATCTTCTCCCGCTGGTGCCAAGTCATGCTGCGGTTCGAGAAGGGCCTCTATGAAAACCCGGATCAAGACCTCAACAAACTGTGGTGGGACTTGGTCGAGAAGTATCAACTGCTGCATCGCCCGGAAGGCCGCAACGCTCCCGACTTCGCCAGCAAGATTCACATCGTGGCCGCGCCGGTCTACTACCACAACTACATGATGGGCGAGCTATTCGCCTCGCAGGTCCATCACACGATCGCTCGCGAAGTCTGCGGCGGACGCGACCCGCGCACCGTGTCTTACGTCGGAGATAAGAAAGTCGGCGAGTTCATGCGAATCAAAGTCATCGCCCCCGGCCAAGTCCTGAGCTGGAACGAATTGACGAAGTTCGCAACCGGCGAAGAGCTGACTCCGAAATCCTTCGCGAAGGATTTCCGAGCGGAGTAGTCCGCACCGTACACGGGACGTCGCCTCTCGGCCTCATTTCCTTCTGTCTTTCTCTGTGGCGGAGCCGCAACCCAAACATTGGCGAGTTCTGATTGGGAAGTCGTCTCCCTTGAGTCGTCGTCTCCCGCGATTCGTCACCAGTTTTTCTCAAGCCTTCCAAGTTGATATCTTCCCGCCCGCTCGATCGCCCTCAACTCAACTCTCAGGAGCTATCCCCATGAATCTAGTTGCTCAGTCGCTTGGATCTCGTCGCGAATTTCTGCAATGGACGGCCGCCGCCACAGGTGTCGCAATGCTGTCTCCAATGGTCGGTTTCGCCGCTGATCCCGACCCGTATGGCGGATTCAAGATGAGCATCCAGAGCTACTCGCTGCGCGGCTTCGACGGGAAGACCGCCATGCAGCACTCGCAAAAGCTGGGGCTGAAGTACTGGGAGTCCTTCAGCAAACACATCGCGATGGACACCGCTCCCGAAAAAGTCGAGGCGGTGAAGGCGATGCTGAAGGAACACGGCATCACGCTGCTGGCCTTTGGTGTCGAGGGTTTCAATGACAATGAAGGGGCCGCTCGGAAGGCGTTCGACTTCGCCAAGGCAATGGGCGTGATGTCGATCAGTGCCGACCCGCAAAAGAACAAAGCGACGTTCGACCTGCTCGACAAGCTGGTGGCCGAATACGACATCGCCATTGCGATTCACAATCACGGCCCGAAGGCGAGCTACGACAAAGTCACCGACGTTCAAACTTGGGTCAAAGACCGGCATCCGAAAATCGGAGCCTGCGTCGATACCGGCCACTATCTCCGCAGCGATGAAGACCCGGTCGAGGTCATTGAGAAGCTCGGCAAGCGCGTGTTCGGCGTGCATTTGAAGGACGTGAAAAATCTCGCTGGCGGCGGCAAGAAGTTCACGATCCTCGGCGAGGGGGATCTCCGACTGGCCGACTGCCTCAAGGCGCTCAAGAAGCTCGACTACAAGTACTCGCTCTCGCTGGAGTACGAAGAGAACCACGAGAATCCGATCGCCGACATCGAACTCTGTCTCAAGGCGGTTCGCGAGGCGGTGAAGAAGATCGGCTAACTCAATGTGGCAAGACGCTCCGCGTCGTGAATCGCGACGCGGAGCGTCGCGCCACCATCTTGCAGGACTACCGTTTTGCCCCGCTCTTGAGCAGCAGGAAGCCGAGCAGCCACACACCCGCCAAGACTCCCGTGTAGGACGCCGGACGCATCGTCCGCCAAAAGATCGTCGTGTTTTCTTGGTAGTAGCGGCAGTATTCGCAACAGAGATGCCAGAAGTTGCTCATGATTGGGACTGCGCAAAGAGGCCTGAAAGAATTCGATTCTGCGAAACCATAGTTCAAGAATCGGCTCTCGGCCGAAATGAAACTGCTAGACGAGTCTCCGCACGCCCCTACAACCCGCGCGACCAGTGGACCGCTCAATGGAATGCCCAAATATGATTCTTGTCACGGCTCTGATCGCGCTCATCACACTGACGGTGATGGAGATCGTCCTGGGGATCGACAACATCGTCTTCATCGCGATCTTGACCGATCGGCTGCCGAAGGAGCAGCAGCCGGTGGCTCGGCGGTTGGGGCTGTGCTTCGCGATGGGATCGCGAGTCCTGCTGTTGCTGACGCTCAACCTGCTGAAAGGGATGACCGAACCGCTGTGGAATTGGACTTCGCTGGGCCTGCCGCGAGGTCTGTTTCCCGATGAAGAACATCCCTTCGCGGCGATCAACGGCGTCTCCGTCCGTGACCTCATATTGCTGATCGGCGGACTGTTCCTGATCTTCAAGAGCGTGCGTGAAATTCATGCCAACATGGAAGGGCACGATCACGGCACCAAGACCAATCAAGTGCCGACTCTGCGGCGCGTCATCATCGAGATTGCCGTGATGGATATTGTCTTCTCGCTGGATTCGGTCATCACGGCGATCGGCATGGCGAATGACCTGTGGGTGATGATCGTCGCCGTGATGCTGGCAGTCGGGGTCATGCTGGTCTTCGCAAACCACATCAGTGCGTTCATCGAGAAGCATCCGACGCTCAAGATGCTCGCACTGAATTTCCTGCTGCTGATCGGCGTGATGCTGGTGGCCGAGGGGATCGGCACGGAATTCAACAAAGGCTACATCTATTTCGCGATGACCTTTTCGCTGATCGTCGAGTTCCTCAACATCCGTTCGACGGTCAAGGAACAGCGTCGCAAACAGTCGGCCCGCATGGATGACTGAATTCCTTACAACACCAGCTCCGCGGTCAAATTGGCGAATTGAATCCGGGTGCCGTGAGCTAACGGAACGCTCCGATGAGGTTCGACATCTTTGGTTTGGCCGTCGGTGGTCGTGATGACCCAGTTCTGGGCGGTCAGATTCTTGAGTCCCCAAATGCTGGGATTCGTGGGATGTTGCACGACCTCGGCCACCGGTTGGGCGAAGTCATAATCCTGCTTCTCATCGAGATGATGCGCGAAGAGCCGTCGGCGGTGAGTGAGCATCACTTCGGTCTTGGCCAGCTTGAGACGGATCGGCAGGCGCGGTGTCTTCTGGCAAGAGGAACATGATCGGGGCGAGGAGGCCGCGGGATCGAAGAAGTTCTCTTTGCCACACAGGCTGCAGTGGTAGAGGGCGTCGTCCATCCGGGAGAGGACGCGCCGCCATTCTCCTTCCAGCACACGCTCATCCGGGTCCATCAAGCCGCGCGTGAAGGCCCGCGTGAAGGTGTCGCGCAGGAACTGCGGATAAGTTGGCCAGTAGGCGAGCGCGTTGGCTCCGGATTCTCCCAACGGGTCCACGTCCGTGCTGACGGCCGAGTTCGCCTGATTGTGAGGGTCGAAGATGAAGAGCGGCTCGGTCCCGAACAGTTTGCGTCGTGCGGGGAGATCCCAGCAGCGAATCGACAGCAGACGGCGGCCCTGTAATGGATGGCTCACATGGAACAGGTAGAAGAGCAGCACCGCCAACGAGAACAGATCCGTCTGCCGGCTGGGCAGGGCCACGCCACGCACGATTTCGGGAGCCATAAAGTCGGGCGTGCCGAGGATGCCGGTCACCGGAGAATTGTTCTCGGTCACGTTGTCATTGTCGCAGATCAGGACGTCGCCGACTTGCGGATCGAAGAACACGTTGCCGAAAGAGATGTCGCGATAGCACAAGCCGTCGGCATGTAGCTTGTAGAAGCTATCGACCAATTCAAAGCTCGCGTGAACCACTGCCGCGAAGGTCGGATCAATGCGATTGAGCATCAGATCGAGCAGCCCGCGATAGCGCGGCTCGCGAAGCTTCATGACGTATCCAAAGCCCGGCGCGGTCTCACTGGTCGCCAGTTCGAGCGGCCAGAGAAACTTGTCGCACGGCGATTTGTGAACGCTGACCAGCCGTTCGAGCGACGCCTGCTGAGCCGCGGTGGCCGTGTGTGCGTAATACCACTTGAGAGCAAAGTCCTGGCCGTTCCATTCGGCTCGATAGACCTCACCCTGCCCACCCGCGCCGAGCAGTTGCTTCACCTGGCACGCTTGACCGGATCGAGTCCGCGCCGTCTGACCCGCCTTGAGAATCTGACTCATACAGGGATGTCCTCGCGAAAGATGAAACCGGCAGTCACGTCGTCGCCACTCCCGAGCGCTGACACACGTTCGAGTTCGCCGGGCAGTTCGGCGGCCAGCGCCGCGACTCCGTCGTGTCGCAGAGCGCGGCAGAGGTCGGGACCGACTTGCTCAAAACCTGTTGGCGATTCAAAAGCGTTGGAATAGCCGTCGGTACATGCCAAGAGAAGCGCCGGTGTTCGTTCTCCGAAGACGCTGAACCGCACGTTGAACCGCTTGGCCGCATCAAGCTGACACAGTGAATTCGTCTCGTTCGCGATGCTGGTTTCATCACGCTCGATCGGGCGAGAAACAGACAGCCCATCGTCGAGATCGTCTTGCACCGCGAGCATGTCGCCGTCACCGAGTTGCAAGCAGAGCATCGAGCGGTGATCCGCGATGATGACCAGCAACGTCGAACCATAGGTCCGCAAGATCTCGTGGATCGGCACCGGCAGCTCACGCCCAATGGCAGTCACACTGAGCGGCATGGCGCTAGCCACCGGTGATTCGGGATCGACTTTTTCCGGCGAATGACCGGCTGATACCGCCGCGCCGCTGACAGTGGGCGAATGACCGGCGGCTAGCGTCTCGCCGCTGACAGAGCGAGTGCTGTTGAACATGCGCTGCCGCAACTGCCGCGCGACCGGCCAACGATCGAGTTCCTCGGCGGTCAGCGGATGCTCGGCCCAGTGTTGGGCGATCTTCTCTTGCCAGGACTTGGTCAGAAGCAGCGGTAAGCGTTGCTCGGCAGCTTGCTTCACTTCGGACAGGGTCGCCTCACACGTCTCGCGAACGAACTCGCGGCCCATGTCGATTGCGGTCGAAACGGCGAAGTCGGAACCGACATGACTGCGAAAGCTCTTGTCACTGCCATGTCCGTCCGCGACGGCCAGCACGACGGGCTGCTGTGGTTCGTCACCGGCGATCCAATGCGCTGCGGCATCTTGATTGCGAAGCTGCTGCCGAACATGCGACGCGCCCCGCACCGAGCACGTCCACACTCGCCAACGCCACAAACGCGAATCCATGAAGATAATCTCCTGATACCTCTTGCGTCGCGCGGTGAAATGTTTAACCGCTACGCCAACGGCGTGCGCGGCGGTGTGGAAGTGTGGCTACATGAACCAAACCGCGCACGCCGTTGGCGTAGCGGTTAAACGAACCACACTCAAGCCACTCTCAAAACACATCCCCCGGATTGATCGGCCCCGCGCTGGGCGGGGGCGGAGCCGGGATGGGGACATTGATATTCTGAGCTTGTCCCAGTGGCTGGCTATTGGGATTCGACGCGGCCTTGAGCGGCACGGTCGAGGCCCACTTGATCATCTGCGCGAGGTCTTTGGCATTCCCGGCCTGCAACGGTTTGACCTCGGTGTTGCCGATAAATTTCTGCAAGACGTCAAGGTCCGCGTCATCGCCAATGGCAATCGCGATCCGCACGGCTTTCGCGCCCCACGGTTGATCCATCAGCCCCTTCAAACCGCGTGCGAAATCGTCGGTGGGCTGACCATCGCTGAGCAGGACCAAGACCGGCGGCAGACCACGCTCAGGCATGTTCTTCGCGTCGAGCGCATCGGCGGCCAACTCCAGCGCCTTGCCCATGTCCGTCAGTCCCGTCGTCGTCAGGTCGGGCCACTTGAAGTCATGGACTTCGGTCGGCGTGCCAACGTGCCACTTGGCTCCGTCCGCGAACCGAATCGCGCGGACCAGGACTTGCGCATTCGGATTTTCATCGGCGACCAGACGCATTTCGGGAATCGCTTCGCGGATGCCGAAGTTGAGCGACTCGATCTTCTTCCCTTCCATCGACCCGGAGCAGTCCGCAATCCAAATGAACTGCAACGGCCGAGCCGCCAACGCGCCACCAAAACGATTGCCCATGTCGTGTGCTCCCCCATAAAGAAGTCGAAGTGGTATGCAATTGCCTTTATCCCGAAGGGATTGCGCCACATAGCCCAGGGTTGCTCGCGCAGCGAGCTACCCTGGGTTATGTTGGAGATGTCAGTTCTACCCTGAAAGGGTTACGTCCTTGGAGAAATCCCCATGACGGAACCCCTTCGGGGTACATCCCCGTTGTTGATCGCTCACCCAGGGTAGCTCGCTACGCGAGCAACCCTGGGCTATGTGACGAAACTCCGTTGGAGTAAAGGCAAACGCAAATCCCACGAACTTGGAACTAGTGCAATTGGCGGAGCGACGTCGTGAGTACCTCCAACGCTTGGTTCCGCCAATTTTGAATTTTGCGGTGCCTGACCCCGGACAAATTCCTGCATTGCGTACACCGTGCGTGGCTTCGCTCTCTTTCCTCTGCCTCCGGCCTACTTGAGCTCTGGACCTAGGGCCAAGCGGAAGCCGAGGTCGATGCTGCGGCCGTCCGGGGCGTAGCAGCGGCGAAACGCCGAACGGCAGCCCGCCGCGCCGATGCTCCAGCCCCCGCCGCGGTACACCCGGAGCGAGGCCGCCACGAGGTTGACCGGATCATTGACCGCTTGCCCGCTGTAACTTCCCGTCCAATCCAAGCACCACTCCCACACGTTGCCATGAAAGTCGTGCAATCCCCAGGCATTGGCCTTCTTCGTCCCCACGTCATGCGTCTCGCTGCCAGCGTTGGCCCCGAACCACGCGTACTCACCCAACTTGGCCTCGCTCTGGCAGCACCAGCTTGTCGTTGTTCCCGCGCGGCAACAGTACTCCCACTCGGCTTCGCTCAGCAGCCGGTAAATCATGCCCGGCGGCCGAGACTCGTTCTGTTGATTCAACTTGGCACAGAACGCCGTCGCCTCGTCCCATGACACTTGCTCGACGGGTCGACGCTCGCCTTTGAAGTGGCTGGGGGTCTGTCCCGTCACCGCTCGGTACTCCGCTTGAGTCACGGGAAAGACGCCACAGTAAAACGGTCGCGTGATCGTCACCTGATGTGCCGGCTTCTCATAGTAGTCTCCGGCGTTGTCACCCATCAAGAAGTTGCCCGGCTGAATGAGCTTGAACCGGACGCCCACGGCGTTCGTCCAATCCTCGACGGACTTCGGTAACGCCGCGAGGAGTTCCTGCATGTCATCTCGCTGCGGCTGCAAGCTGAGAAACTCTCTCACCGTCGGAGCCAACCAGTCGAACCGATCGGCATGCACTTCCGTCGTGATGTGCTTCTCCAACGCCAGGACGCGGTCTCGTTTGCGGCACACATCCTGATAGAAGTTCTGATCGCGGAAACTTTCATTCACGCCGGCCAGCAACTGCGCGGCGGCGGCATAGTCGTGATCCTTGCTCACCAATCGCCGCGCTTCGTCCGTCAGACGCTGAGCTTCATCGCGTGCGTTCTGCAATCGCGCGGCTTTGCTCCGCACCAGATTCGCCAGATCCAGCCCGCTCGGCGATGTGGCCGCGCCCGCCGTCTTGGACACCGTCGGCGGAGTCGCCCGGCCTGCCAACGGGATGTTTATTCCCAGCGCTGCCGCCCAGCTCTGAACAGCCCACTCCGCCAGCGTCTGATCGAGACCGAGATCTTCATGCAGCTTCCGCGCTTGCTGCACCACAACGGCGGGGAGTGGTGCGCCACCGGACGGCTGACGGAGTTCGCTCGGCACGCCTTCGCGCACCGCGCTGACCAACGCGTTGACCTCGCGTTTGAAGCCGTTCCGCAACAGATCCTTCAGCAGGTTCTCGCACCGCTTCGGATCGCTGGCCACTTCGGGGCCGAAGCGTTGAATCAAGTCGCACAGAATTTGTCGTGGTTGATCCGCCATCAGCCGTGAGTCCCTGTTCTCCAGACGAAGCAACGTTCCCAGACGCCCTCATCAATGCGGGGCGGAGTTGAACCGGTCATCCCGCGCGAAGTCAACCGGCCTACTTCAGCTCTGGCCCCAGGGCCAAGCGAAAGCCGAGGAGGCTGCTGCGGGGGCCTGGTGTGTAACCAAGGCGAAACGCCGAACGGCAGTCCGACGCGCCAAAGCACCAGCTCCCGCCGCGGTACACCCGGGACGATGCCTCGATGAGGTTGACCGGATCGTTCACCGCTTGCCCGCCGTAGCTTCCCTTCCAATCCAAGCACCACTCCCACACGTTGCCATGAAAGTCGTGCAAGCCCCAGGCATTGGCCTTCTTCGTTCCCACGTCATGCGTCTCGCCACCAGCGTTGGCACTGAACCACGCATACTCACCCAACTGCTCCTCGTTCTGGCAACACCAGCTTGTCGTTGTTCCCGCGCGGCAACAGTACTCCCACTCGGCCTCGCTCAGCAGCCGGTAAATCATGCCCGACGGCCGAGATTCGTTCCGCTGATTCAGCTTGGCACAGAACGCCATCGCATCGTCCCACGACACTTGCTCCACGGGCCGGCGATCGCCTTTGAAATGGCTGGGGGTCTGGCCCGTCACCGCCTGATATTCCACTTGAGTCACGGGAAACGCGCCGCAGTAAAACGGCCGCGTGATCGTCACCTGATGCGCCGGCTTCTCATCGCTTTGACCACTGGCGTTGTCACCCATCAAGAAACTGCCCGGCGGAATGAGCCGAAAGTAGATGCCAACGGCGTTCGTCCAATCCTCGACGGTCTTCGGTAACGCCGGCGCGACGTACGTTCCCAGCGCGGCCGCCCAGCTCTGGACTGCCCACTCCGCCAGCGACTGATCGAAACCAAGCTCTTCATGCAGCTTCCTCGCTTGCTGCACCACGACGGCGGCGAGTGGCGCGCCTCCGGACGGCTGACGGAGTTCGCTCGGCACCCCTTCGCGCACCGCGCTCACCAACACGTTGACCTCGCGTCTGAAGCCGTTCGACAACAGATCCTTCAGCAGCGCTTCGCACCGCTTCGGATCGCTGGCCACTTCGGGGCCGAAGCGTTGAATCAAGTCGCACAATGTTTGTCGTGGTTGGTCAGCCATCAGCCGTGAGTCCTCATTGTCAAATCGAATGTCATCACACCAGCCAGCCTCATCCGTGTGAGGGCGGCACTCTAGCCGCTGAGTAAGCCGCATCAACAACACACGGTCTATTCCTGCCGTTTGGCGATAAAGCCGATCTTGCGATTGGCCATGACGACGGAGCCGGACATCGTGGACTTGTCGCTGTTGAAGAGAAGAGCCTCGATCGACATGTTGGTGTTGGCGAGGTCGATCTCCAGTTTGGCTTGATGCGGGATGTTCGAGACCTTGCCGTATAACTCGTAGCGGCTCTGCGTATCGTCGGAGATGAATTTGCCGAAGACGGTGCGCTGGTCATCGACGTTGATCTCCCAAGTGCCGGTCCAGCGTCCGTCGATGCTGACTTTCCAAGTGCCGACGAAGTCGCGCGGCAGGACTCCTTCGTGATCGTTCGGATTCGGCTTTGTTGCGTCGGCCGCGGCAAGCTGCGAACCGTTGAGGGCGAACAGCTTCGCCTCGCCGAGCGGTTTGATCAGGCCGGTCTCGGTGAATTCGATGTCCGCTCCTGAACCGGTCGGCACGACTTGGCCAATGTCGAAACTAAAGGAGTGTCCGCCAAAGAGCATCACGTCTTTGCCGGTGGCGGTGGTCTGTCCCTCGCGGTCGCTGCGGTAGGTGACGAAGCGTTCGAGCACCAACACGGGATGCGGTTGCTCGCGACCTTTCAGTTTGCGTTGCCCCCACGCCAGCAGGGCCTTCGACCAATGGCCGTCGTTGGTTCGCACGATCAGGCACGGAGCGCTGATTCGCGGAGACAGCGGCTTCCACTTGGCAGCCGTGGCGGCGGCGATCTTATCCAGAGCGGAGTCGTCTTTCGCCGCCAATTTCAATTCGACGAGCGAATGCCGGTCAAACAGGTCCGCCGCGGACGTGGTGCTCACGAGGCAGAAGATCAAACAACAGCAGGCGATGGTTCGCAGGGTCAGCGCAAGGCGATTCATGAACATGCTCCGAAAGGATTGAGGATCAGCACGTTGGTCATCTTCGGCAGCGTCCGCGTAACCAGCAAGCCGCACGCTCTGAGAAACGCTACGGCGATGTGCGTGGATTACCTCGCTTCGCTGATACGGATCCCAGTCACGACTGCGAATGCCGTCAATCCGCTTGCGCGATTCAGGACCGCGAACAAAGTTCAACGAAAGTCCGCCTCGCATCGCGCGGGTAGAGTTGTTGGGGTTTTTTGATTTTGGATAAAGACTAGGGACACACGATGCGATCTCAGACGGGGAGCATGTTGGCGGTACTGGCGCTGGCTGGGCTGATGGGCTGTCACGGTTCCGGTCGAGGAGTGGTGCCACAGCGTGTGCAGCGTGTGCCGGATTGGCCGCCGCCGCTGGTTGGCAAGTCCGTGCCGAATCCGATTCCTGATCCGCGGCGTCCAGGGGGTGCAAGCCTCGCCAACGAGATCAACGGCCTTGAAGATTTGCCGGCTTCGCCCGGAGTGACCCCTCAGCCTCAGCCTCAGGTCCGATTCAAGCCGGTGATTCCGAATCGTCCGCAGGAGCAAAATCCAGACAACGGAACGGGAGCGAAACTAGACAGTGGTGACTTGCCGCCGCCGCAGGTCGTGCCGCCGCGAAATGACGGAGCCTCAGCAGGCAATTCCGAACCGAAATCGTTTGGTCCCAGCTTGGGGTTTGAGACGCTCGTCACGCCGCACGATTCGGCGCTCAGCGTTGATGTGCGCGGTCAGCGGCAGCGTCCACTCGGTGGCACGGCGACCTTTGATGTCGTCGTGCGGAACAACGGAACGGAGACCATCAACGGAGTGCTGGTCAACGCGGAGTTCGATGAGACGCTCGTCTTTCCCGGCCGCATCGAAAAGCGATTGAAGAGAGACCTCGGTCAGTTGTCCCCCGGACAATCGCGCGACATGCGGCTGAAGCTGACGAGCAATCAGCTCGGCAGACAGAGTTGCCGTTTCTCGGTGACGGCGGAAGGAGTCGCCGCAATCGAGCAAGCCGTGACGGTTGAGTTCATCAATCCCAAGCTGCAAGTGGATTTGGTCGGCCCGGCTCGGCGAACCGTCGGCAGTCGCGCGGAATTCACGGTGAAGATCGCGAACACTTCGGACAAACCGATCGACGACTTACAGGTCACTCTGCAACATGACGCGGCATTGACTCCGCACATCGCGTCCGGCGGATTTCAAAAGGTCGAGCATTCCTTGCGCTGGTCGCTCGGCCGACTGGAGGCCGGAGCCGGACTCCAAGTCCAAGCCGAGTTCGATTGCCGCCAACTCTCCGAGCAAGCCTGCGTCACGGCGGAAGCTCACAGTGAAAACGTGTCGGCCGAGTCCGTCGAAAGCTGCTTGACGGTTGTGGCCGTGCCCGGACTGCTCGACGTGCGCGTTTCGGATCGGAGTGATCCGGTCCAAGTCGGCAAGGAGGCCGAGTTCGAGATCACGGTGCAGAACCTCAGCTTGGAGTCGGTCTCCAAGGTGCAACTGGATGTGCAGACTTCGGAGCATCTGCGAGTCGGGACGCACTCCGCGAAGATCGGCGAGCGAGAGGTCAAGCTCACCGTCTCTCAACGCAACGGGACGCTGCGACTCGAACTGCCGGAGTCCCTGCCGGCCGACGCGACCTTGCGAATCACGCTGCGAGCCACCGCGCTGCAATCGGGCGACGCCGAGCTCCGAGTGGTCGCGACACCCGGCTCGGACGGGATTCCCGCCGAGTCTTCGGAATTCACGTCGATCAATCCGTGAATGTGAATCCTAGTGCCTCAAATCGTAGTTGGCCTTCCATGAAAGACGAACTTTATGTGATGACACCCGCTTCATTCCTTGAAGGAGGTGACGCGATGCCAGGGAAGGCTGCAAAAATACATTTGTCGGAAAAGCAACTGGTGATTTTGACAAAAATCAGCCAGTCGCGGTCGGTGCCGCAGTTCATGAGTCAGCG
>JBJXEX010000453.1:0-22822 GCA_046156195.1 Planctomycetaceae bacterium
ATCAAGAAAGCTGTTCCGAAACCATCGTTACCTCTGCTTTCGTTTCTCGATTACCAACCGGCTGGAGCGATCCAGTTGCCGGACAGGATTCAAACCTGCAAAATCCAAAACACCTTGACGTGACGCATCAGAATGATGGCTGGGCAGAATGATGTGAGAGCGGCAACCAAAAACACTGTGCCCTCGGGATTCGCGGTGGCGGATTATTTTCCGCCCTTGAGTTGTTGGCCGCTCCTCTGAATTGGCACGGACGGCTGGCGAAAAGTGAAGGGCGACAAATGGAGCACAAACTCTGCGGAGGAGTGTCGTTCACGGGTAATGGGCGCAGCGTTTGGGAACCTTGGGAGTTTGTTGTCGCCAGCACCGGTCATAGAATCCGATTGGTAGGGCGGTAGAAGACGTCCTGATCCGTGCCCTAAGGAGCGACTGCCCATGAGCTACTTCCGCATTTCGGCCCGCCAGATAGATCAGTACGAGGAGGATGGATTCTTCATCGTTCCGAATCTGCTCGATGCCGAAGAGATCTCGCTGCTGACTCAGATTGCTCGTGCGGATCGGGAGCTGACGTTGAAGAAGGCGACTCGCGCGGACGGCGAGGGAGGGGCGATCGACTTGGTCGTGGAGAACGAGTTGCCGGACGATTCGATTTACAGCGCGATCGTCCGGAGCGAGCGGATTGTCAATGCGATGGAGAGGCTGCTGCTCGATGAGGTCTATCACTATCACCATAAGATGATATTGAAAGAGCCGCGCGTCGGCGGGGCGTGGGCTTGGCATCAGGATTATGGCTACTGGTACAACAACGGCTGTCTGTTTCCGCACTTGGCGAGCTGCCTGATCGCGCTCGACAAGGCGACTCGCGAGAACGGCTGCTTGCAGGTATTGCGCGGTTCGCAGCATCTCGGCCGCATCGACCACGGAAAGTCCGGCGATCAGACCGGAGCGGATCTCGAACGAGTCAACGCCGCGCTGCAACGCTTCGAGTTGGTGTATTGCGAACTCGATCCCGGCTCGGCGATTTTCTTCGACTGCAACTTGCTGCACCGTTCGGATCAGAACAAGAGCGATCAGCCGCGCTGGGCTTTCATCGGTTGTTACAACGCCAAGCACAACGATCCGTATAAGGATTCGCGGCACCCGCGCTATTCGCCGCTGGAACGCTGGGATGACTCGCGCGTGAAGGAGATCGGCCGGCAACAGTGGGGGAAGTTGCAACGATCGTAAGGAATTCTGGCGAATGGGGCGGCGTCAGCCCAATGGGACTCACTCACTTTGTGAGCCGATGGCGCTAGCCACGGGCTTCCGCAGGTGACTTTTCGCGATGTAACCCGAAGCGTAAGCGAGGGCGAACCGTGACGACCCCTCGCTTACGCTTCGGGTTACATCCGGACCATAAATAATCCAGGCTAGCGCGTTCGGCTCACATCGATGTTGTAAGTCACTCCGCCCAAGTCGGCGAGCTTACGCATTAACTCATCGGTGAGTGCTTGCAATAAGTCTTGTGACCTACGTTGGCCTTGCCAGAGGCTGATGTCGATCGGCCTGCCGTAGGTCACGCGCACTCGGCTGGGAGTATAGAACGGCGTGACCATGCTCTCGGTTTCGGGCACGCCGTGAATGAAGACCGGGATGATCGGCACGTTGGCTTTGAGCGCCAGAAACGCGATCCCGGAATTTGCGGCTCGCAAGCCTTCACCGGTGTTGATGCCCCCTTCGGGAAAGATGCCGATCAAGTCGCCCCGTTCCAGTCGCCGCACGGCATCGCGAGTTGGCCCCACGTCGTGGCCGTTGCGATCAACCGGAATCGACTGCATCGCCCGGCTGATCCAACCGGTCAGACCGGGCTGCTCGTAGTATTCGCGAGCCATCAGATATCCGATGACGCGGATCGACCGCGTCTGTTCTTCGGATCGCAAGTGCGAGTTCATCCAAGCCATCATCGGGTCGATCGGGGAACGATGGTTCGACAAGATCAACGCGCCGCTCGATTCGGGATACGGGCAGCGACGGTTCGCTCGCCAGCGAAACATGAACGCGACGTAGAGCCGCTCGACCAGAAACAGCAGCCAGACTTTCCAGCCGTCTTTACAGCGACGCTTCGAGGCCAAGAGCAACCCGATCGCGACCGCCGCGTAGGCCAGCAAAACCCCTTGAGCCAGTTGATCGTGAGTCATCGGCAGCGCACCGGTTATGGAAGCGAAGTGCGTACTGAGTAGTCAGTCTGAGCGAGTCGATCAAGCGTCACTTCCGAATGGTCCCCTTGGGGAGTGGGCCTTGGCCGATGGGGAAGACCGGCTGAGGCAAGACTCCCAGCAGATTCTTCAGTGCGTCGTCCAGCGGCGAGATCCCTTTGACCTCGACCTGCGGGTCGGACAGCTTGCCGGTCACGTTGATGCGGACCCAGCCCTTCGTCGCCTCGCCGATCAGTTCGTGCAGGAGCGGGATCGGAATCTGGCTGCGTCCCAGGAAGGAGTAGAAGTCGAGCTTCACGTTGTTGTCGAAGTCCGTCGTCCCTCGGCCCACGAAGCTGATCGTGTCCCCTTCCAGAACGATCGAGCGAAACAGGAATCGGGCAAAGCGAATGTCGAAGTCGAGCCGCGCCGACTTGAACGTGTAATCGTCCTGCGGCGTGAGGCTGAGCCGGCGATACATCTGCAAGACGACCGGCATGTCGAGGAGTGCGGCGGGGCTGATCTGCATGGTGCCTCGGCCGCTGACTCCTTGAGCGGTGTTGCCTTTCCCTTCCAACTGGACCGAACCGTTGGTGATGCCACGCAAGTCGCGTTGCTTGGGAGCGTGCAAGGCGGCGAACTTTTCCAGTCGCGCGTTGCGAAGCTGCAACAGGACTTTGTATTCGGGCTTGTCGGACAACGTCGCCGCGCCGTCGAGCAGCAGCGTGCCGTCGAACAACCGCGCGGTGATCCGCTCGCGATCTTCCAGCGAGCCGGGAGGCCGCACGCGCTGTGTGTCTCCCGCTCCGAACATCAGCGTCCCTTTGGAAACGCGAAACGGCCCGCGAACGTCGGTCAGGTCGTAATCCAGAATTCGAGCCGAAGACAAATCCACGTCTCCCGTGACTTTCACGTCTTGGCCGTCCCAGTCCCCCTTCGCATGGACCTTGCCGCGCAGGTTTTTGAAGTCGAGTCCCGTGTGAATCGTGCCTCCAAAAAAGTAAGTGACTAAGTCCCACGCGGCAGTGATCGGATCTTTCGGATCGGCGGTCCCTTTGAAGTCCATCGCTCCGTCGAATCGGAGCGTTTGCTGCGGATCGAGACTCGCGAAGAGTTGCTGCAAACTCGGCAACTGCGCGAGCGCATCGAGCAACTCTTGATTCGGCGCGAGATCCTCGACCGTGAACTTGTCGTAATGTGCTCGCCAGTTGCCGTTCGCCTCGGCCGTTTGAAATCCGCTGGCCGAGAGGGTCGTGTCCCCATGCCGCGCCGTGATCGACTTGGCGATGACCGTCGGCAAACCGTTCTCGTCGAGGCCGTAAGTAAAGCTGGCTCGCACGTCATCCAACCGATAGGGGAGCATCTTCGGCGACAGGCTCCCCCGCGTCAGTTCGATGCTCGACATCCGAATGTCCGCCGCCCGATCGGTCAGCCAATTGATGTCGGTGACGACATCGACAAGCCCCGTCGGACGGAATTCGCGCCACACACGCTGCATCGACGCGGGCACCGCGCGATAGAGCGATTCGTCCAGCGGTGCGGCTTGCGTGACGATCCGCAGCTTCAACTCGCCGACCGTATTGTTGATCTTTCCGTATGTCCCTTCCGCCGCGACGACTGTCTTTCCCTCTTTGCCGTGCCGACCGAGCAGCTCTTTGAACTCGAAGTTCGGGCCGATCGCGGTCAGTCGGCCGGTGATCCCTTCGACTCGATACGGAAAGGCGTCGTAGTTCATCACACCGTTCCGCAGCAGAGCTTCGATGCGCGGCACGAACGGCTGTTGAGGAGCCTTCGTCAGCCGGACTTCGCCGTCGATATCGCCGGTCAGCCGCATCTTCTGAATCGCCGATCGGAGTTGCGGCGGACAGGCTTTGATGAAGGTCTCGTCGATCGGCAAGTCGGACGTGCGGATGGTCAGCAGGATCGTCGCGTTCGGCCCCGGATTGACGACCGTCCCTTCGAGCGTGATCGGCCGCTCGCCCGCCATGCCGCTGACTTCAATGATCAGGTTCCCGTCTTGCAGCGAGATCGAACCGTTCGCGTGCTCGACGGGATACGGGAACGCTTCGTGCATCACCGAGCAATCCTTGGCGGTGACGTTCAACCCTTCCGGCTTCCAGCGTCCCTCTTCGCGCACGAGGACCGCGTGCATGTCGAGATCACCCTGCGGCTGATGCTGGTCATAGATGCGGCCGAACCCCGCCGATAAGCGACTGCGCAGCCGCTCGTCACAGACGACGTTGTTGACGGTCAGCTCGATGCGGCCGGGAAACCCCGCCTCGCGACCTTCGAGTTTGCCGTCAATCCGCAGCTTTGTCGCGCCGTTATGAGCGGTCAGTTCTTTGACCACGAAGCGATTGTTGTCGGCGTAGAACTCGCCGCGCATATCTTGCAGAGGGAACGGGAGCGCGGGGTTCGTGATCTCGCCGTCGATGACGTTCATGGCGACGCGAAACATCGGGATCGTCTTCGGCTCCGGCCGCGAGACCCGAAAGCTCACGTTGAACTTCGCCTTCAACCCCAAGATGGAATCGGCCGCACCGACCGCTTTGATCGGCCCCGATACTCCGAACGGCGAGCCACCCTGTGCGTCCGCCGGCTTCGAGATCAGTTCGAGAAACTTCGCTTCCCATTCCGCCAACTTCGTCCGCACCTCCGGCGCAAAACTGGCCGCGAATCCCACCAACTCTTGCCCCGCCGTGATCTCCGTCAGCTTGCCGTCGAGCTGCCCAGTCTGCTCGTCGATGCTCCAGCGACCGGTCAATTCGATGATCCCGGTTTGTTCGCAGTTCGACGTGGCCTTGATCTGAAATTGCCGCCTTCCCGATGGGAGCAATCCGATATCCATGTGTTCGAGCACCAAGACGCCCGGCGGAATCCCCGGAGCCTGCTCAACTCGCACGACAACGGTGCCGTCTTCAATGATGAACTCCGGCAAACTCCCCTTCTCCTGCTGCGGTGGGAGCACGAGCGATTGCCAATTCCAACTGCCGTCCGATTCGCGCACGACCTCCAATCGCGGAGCCTTCACGACGACCTTCAAGACTTCCAACTGCTGCCGATCGATCAGCGCGTCCCGGTTGATGTGGATCACCGTCTCCGGCAACCGCACGATCGGCACGTCACCATTCGGCGGAGTCAGCGAGAATCCGGTCAGCACGATCTCACTCCCGAAGTCATACCGTACGTCCTCCAGTTCGACGTTGGCCTCCGGCAGCAATTTGTTCAGAGCCTTGACGACCTCCTCCTTGATGACCGCATCGCGCCCCTGCCACGCGCGCAGCAGATACCCCTTGGCGAAGTAGGCTCCCACCGCCACGAGCACGATCATCCAGAGCAGGGTTTTGAGGAAGGTTTTCATGGGACGAATTGGCCAATGACGAATGACGAAGTACCCAATGACGAAGGAATGACGAAGCTCGAATGACGAATTGGAAAATGACGATCGACAATTGCCCGAATAGACTCTTCGTCGTTCGTCATTCGAGCTTCTTTCGTCATTGGGTACTTCGTCATTCGTCATTCCTCCCACCGCGCTGTCTCTGGAAGAAGTCACACACGCCCGCCGCCGCCAGCACGCACAACGGATACTCCGCCGGCAACCGATACCTCAGCGAGCCGACGAAGACCGCGTGAATCGCCGCGAAGTAAAAGATCGGTCCCAATGTCAGCAGCCACGTCCACGGCTGCTGTCGAGCCAGCCACCCGCCTCGCGCGGCCAACACACAAACCGGCACGAAGAACGCCGCCACGAGCAGCCCCTTCCAGAATCCACCGAACTCCTTGGCGCTCGGCCACGGCTTCCAATACCGCCAGAGCTTTAAGAACGTCAGCTCGATCGCTCGGCCGGGATGCTGTCCGGCGTATTGCCACGCCGCTTGCTTGTAGTGTTGATCGACATCCCACTCGCTCATTGTGGCCATCAAATTGTCGCGGTCGAAGAAGGTCATGTTGCTGTCGCCGTTCGCGTCGGGATTGAGTCCGTCGTACAGGCTCGGCCCGGACCACAACGTCGTGAAGATCCAATGACCGCTGACCTCGTGATTCCGCCACGCCCACGGCAACAACGTGCCGAACAACCCGATCAGCATCACCGCCGATTCGAGACACGCTCGGCCTCGCGGTTTCTTGAAGAGAATCACCAACACGGCGAGCAGCGGCCCGGCCAACATCCAGCTCGGTCGGACATACGTTGCGATCGCGATGCTGAGGCCGGTGAGGAGCGACCAGAAAAGGGGATAACGGCTTTCGGCTTTCGGCTCTCGGCTTTCGGCCGGAAGCCAATACGCGGCGCACCACAGGCTCATGGTCAGAGTCAGCGCGAAGAACGTCTCGCTGAGCAACTGCGCGCTGAACCCGGTCATCGCGGGAGAAATCGCGGTCAGACCACACGCGATCAACGCGACTCGTTCGT
Organism: Planctomycetaceae bacterium; assembly: GCA_046156195.1. Taxonomy (GTDB): domain Bacteria; phylum Planctomycetota; class Planctomycetia; order Planctomycetales; family Planctomycetaceae; genus SXKJ01. The sequence goes on from JBJXEX010000453.1 coordinate 6,586, forward strand.
CGAACAATCGTCGAGCCAGCAAATAGACCGAGCCGCACGCCGCTGTCCCAATCAACGCCAGCAGGCATTGCGCGGCAACCTTGCTCTCGCCAAAGAGCGTCATCGAAACCGCCAACAACAGGGGAAAGCCGGGCATTCGATGGACTCGCCGAGGCGGGTCGTACAACGAATACTCTTCCCCCGCCGCGATGTGCTGAGCCAGTTGCCAATAGCCTTCGGCGTCGCCGGCGATCTGCGGCACGATCCACGCCGCGATCAACCGCCCGATCAACGCCACGATCAGAATCGCGATCAGCCACGTCCGTCCTCGCACCATATTCCGTCCCTGGAAAAAGGCAGCGCTCGTAGTGACCCGATTTATCGGGTCCGAATGCTCGCTCGACCCCATCAATGGGGTCACTACGAGCGCGCTACTCGTCCATCAGCAGGTCATCCTCGGTGATCAGCCGATGGCCCCGTTCGGCCAGAACCTTGAGCGCCATGTCGAGGTCATCCACCGAGATCGCAATCGCTCCGCGACCTTCCCCGCGATACAGCAGCGGATAGGTGTAATGAATGTTGACCTCGGCCTGCAGCAGCGAGCCGCACAGCATCGCATACGGCTGATGCCCGTCCGGCAACTCAACGCCGATGATGTCACTCTCGAAATACGCGAAGCCGGACAGGCTGAGAATCTCACGTCCGCGGTCATACGAACTGACCATGACTCGTGCCGTCGCGCAGTCATGCGAATCGTTGATGCTCAGGGCGATGATCCGCAGGTCGTGCTTCTCGAAGATCTTCAGCAAGTCGCGGAGACGACCGAGCCGGTTCTCCAGGAACACACAGAACTGCCGCAGACACGGCCAGTCGTGATCGCGAGCGGTCGCTTCGGCGATACCCGCTCCCAGATCGTCATACGATGTGGCCATGAATGATCTTGCCTCCGTGACAAAGGACCGCGAGCGAGCCGTCGAAAAGATGGGATTGCGAGACTTTGGCCGCCGCGAGATAGTCGCGGCGAGAACGCAGTCAACTCTTTGAGCCGCGACCGTCAGGGAGCGGATTCCTCAGCGATCACCACTCCCTGACGGTCGCGGCTCACAATCTCCTCAGCCGCTCCGTGCGGCGGAGTTGTATCCCTTCCTCGCAAAAACCGTCAATTGGCGATTGATCCATGATCCGCACCTGCTTGTTCGATATGGGGAATGTCCTGGTCTTCTTCTCGCACGATCGGATGTGCGAGCAACTCGGCCAGCTTTGCGACCGCTCGACGGACGACATTCGGCGACTGCTGCTCGATTCCGGCGTGCAATGGAACTACGAACGAGGCTGGCTTAGCCCCGCTCAGTTCCACGAGTGGTTCCAAGAAACCACCGGCCGAAAGGTTTCCTTCGACGACTTGAAGCGAGCCGCCTCGGATATCTTTTGGCTCAACGAGCCGATCGTCCCGGTGCTCGATCAGCTCAAGGCTCAGGGCCTGCGGCGCGTGCTGTTGTCGAACACCTGCGTCACGCACTTCGAGTGGGTCCGTGACCATTACGACGTGCTGCAACGCTTCGATGCCTGCGTGACCTCGTGCGGCGCGGGAGCCATCAAGCCGGAACCCGCCATCTACGAAGCCGCGCTGCGCGAAATCGGCTGCGAACCGGGCGAGTGCTTCTACACCGACGACATCCCGAAATACGTCACCGCCGGCCGCCAGCACGGCTTGATGGCCGAGGTCTTTACCGACGTGCCGGCGCTGCGAGGACACTTGGGCAAATACGGAGTCGTGGTTTCGTAGCCCATTGAGTCGTTGAACGAGCCGCAACCAATAGCCTCAGCCGATGCCCTATTCAAAATCAGTTCGACAGCGCACGTTGTCGCCGCGTTCGCCAGAACGCGGCGACTAAGGTGCGCAGTCGTGTTTGACAGGTGCGGAAAACAGGTTCACAGCGTGTCCCACAGCTCGCGGAACTTTTGTGAGAAGAGTCGCACGGCGATCTCTGGCACTTCGATTTGCGGATGCCACATCTTTTCCCATTCGAGGCTGAACCAGCCGGAGTATCCGTCGGCCAATAGCCGAGTCAGACATTCGCGAGCGGGAAACTCGCCGCCGCCGAACAGCGCATAGTCGGCATGTTGATGTCCCGTGTTCGTCGCCTGAGCCAGCCGTGCCGCCTCCGCCATCTGAGCGGCCACTTCGGGCGAGACCGCTTCAGGATGCTGTGCGGGGCGAGTGACCGAGTCTTTCCAATGCGTGTGCCGAGTCCACTTCTTCAGAGCGGTCCAAGTGTCGCCGATCGACTCGCCATGAAACCGCCACGGGTGGTGTGTGTCCCACAACACGCCGACCGCCGGGGAAGTGACGCGATTCATCAAAGCGACCATCTTGTCACTGCGACAGAAATCTCCATGAGTCTCGATCAGAATGTCGATGCCGACCGACTTCGCGTACTCGCCCAGCAATTGCAATCCGCTGGCGATCCAGTCGAGTTGTGAAGCCTCGTCTTCATTCGGTCGGAGCATGTCACCGAAGACGCGGACGAAACTCGCGCCCAGTTCGCGAGCGAGATTGCAGTAGGCTCGACCCGCCACAAGCTGCTGACCTCGAACGGAGCGGTCGGTCTCTTCAAAGCGCACCGACGAGGACAAACCACAGACTCGGAAGCCGGCATCCGCAAGCTGTCGCTTGCGAGTCGCCAACTCTGGCCCGCGAAACTCCGGTCGCTTGAGCAAGTCGGTCTCACGCTCGATCAGTCGAATCTCGACACCGTCGTAACCGTACTCGACACCCCTCGCGACGATCTCGTCAAAGCTCCAATCGGGACAGCCCAAAGTTGAGAATGCCAACTGCGGACGGCCTCGATCAGAGATGCGTGAAGACATGGTTGCTGGCCTTTCTGGCACTCGCTAGAAGTTCGCGCGACGGGAGGAAATGGGCATTTTTGAACTGCAATGTCCAATTTCCAAACGACAATGTCCAATGTCATCATCAAAAAGGATTCCTAGAAATGACTGCTCCGATTCGTGTCGCTGTGACGGGTGCCGCTGGCCAGATTGGTTACGCCATGATTTTCCGCATCGCGTCGGGCGAGGTCTTTGGACCGAACCAGCCGGTGATTCTGCATCTGGTCGAAGTCCCGCCGGTGCTTCCCGCTCTGACCGGCGTCCACATGGAGTTGGATGACTGTGCGTTTCCAACGCTGGCCGGAGTCGTCAAAGCCGACAGCGACCATTTGGAAGACGGCTTCCGCGACTGCAACTTGGTGATCTGCGTCGGCAGCGTGCCGCGCAAGGATGGCATGGAACGCTCGGACCTGATCCGCATCAACGGCCCAATCTTCACGAAGACCGGCCAAGCCATTCAGAACGCGGCGGCGAAGGACGTGCGAATCCTCGTCGTCGGCAACCCGTGCAACACCAACTGTCTGATCGCGATGATGAACGCTCCGAAGGTGCCGCGCGATCGTTGGTACGCGATGACGATGCTCGATCAGAACCGCGCTCAGAGTCAGTTGGCTCAGAAGGCGGGCGTGCCGGTCGGATCGGTCAAAGGTTGCAACATCTGGGGCAATCACTCGGCCACGCAGTTCCCGGATTTCTATCACGCGCGCATCAATGGCCAAGCGGTGACGTCGGTCATCAAGGACGATGCCTGGTTAAAGACGACGTTCATCGACACCGTGCAAAAGCGCGGAGCGGCCGTCATCAAAGCTCGCGGAGCTTCCTCGGCCGCGAGTGCCGCGAACGCTGCGCTCGACAGCGTGAAGTGCATCGTCCGCTCGACCGAACCAGGTGACAGCTTCTCTGCCGCCGTGTGTAGCAAAGGCGATTACGGCATCGACTCCGACTTGATCGTCGGCTTCCCACTGACCAGCAACGGCACGACCTGGAAGATCATCCCCGGCCAAGAACACAACGAATTCGCGCGAGAGAAGATCAACCTCTCGGTCAACGAGTTGAAGTCCGAACGGGATGTTGTTCGCGACTTGCTGCCGGGATAGCCTGCTGACGCCGCTGATCTGGCGAGTTCACTTTGGACTCGCCTTTTCTTCTTGAGGAGCAGTGTCATGGTTGATATCGCCACGCTGGATTCTCTCAGACAGCTCAGCGTCGAGGATCGTCGTGAGGTGATCGAGGAATTGTGGCTGAGTCCCGCCGACGAACCATTTGTCCCGGAATTGACCGACGAGTTGAAACAAGAGCTTGAGCGTCGCCGTGATGCGGTCATCGCGCACCCAGAACGCTCGCGAACTTGGAGTCAGGTGGTCTGTTCCTTCCGAGCGAATTGAATTCCGAATGCGATATTCGTCGCGTTGAACTCGTCCCGTTTCCAATGGAGGCGCGAAAGATGATCCCTGCTGACACGATTTCTGAAATCAAACGCTGGAGTGTTGAAGATCGACTCGATTTGATCGAGGAAGTGTGGACCAGTATTGACCAAGAGGAGTTTGTGCCGCCGCTGACCGATGAACTCCGTACCTTGCTGGAGCAAAGATTGGCTGATGCGGAATCGAACCCCGACGACGTGGTGACTTGGGAGGAATTGAAGGCTGACCTTCGGCGTGAAAGACTCAACACATGAGCCTGTCGCTGGTTCTTCGTCGTTCTGCCAAGCAGGACATCACCGATGCCACGCGCTGGTACGCGCGTGACCAGCCAGGACGCGAGAAGCAATTTCAAACGCAACTCGACAAAGCGTTTGAGCGGACCAAAGAACATCCAACGCGCACAGCACTCTACTTTCAAGACGTCCGTTTTTGCTGCTCGACCAATTCCCGTATGTCATCTATTACCAAGTGCAGGTGACTCGGATTGAAGTCATTGCTGTCGTTCACTCCAAGCGAAGCCCACGCGTTTGGAAGCGAAGAATCTGAGGCACTAGACAAAAACGGATTGAGTTCGCGAACTTTATTTCGTCTCAAACAGTTCGTTGAAGATTGCCCGCAACCGTCCGTTCTTCGTGGTTTCGACCGACGTTTGAATCCGCTGGCGGATGTCGGAATAAAAGCGGTTCGGAGCGAGTGCTCGCAGGGCGTATTCGGAAGCGTGAGTCACCGACGCGACGACCGAGATCAAGAAGTCCACGGCCGCCGAGTGACGCGAGAGGCCCAGGCTGATCAGCAGAGACTCTTGAAGGTCGCTGTCGTCCGTTCGTTTCCAGGTCTCGATGAGAATCTGAATCGCGTCGGGGCGTCCGCATTCGCCCAGCGCGGCGGCGGCTTCACACACGAGTTGCTCGTCGGAGTGCCGCAGATACTTCGCCACGAATGGGATCGACGCTTCTGGTCGCATTCGCAACAGCGCGCTGAAACAGGCTCCGGTCACTTCGACGCTCTTGTCGCCGCATTGCACTTTCACTCGCAGCAACGGGATGACGCATTCGTGCCCGACATCGGCGATCGCGTTGACGGCGTGAACGCGAGCGACTCGTTCGGAGTCCGCCAACAGTTCGGTCATTGCGATCAGCTTGTCGTTGACGCCGATCTTCCACGACCGAGCCAATAGCGCGGCACAGCCTCCGCGCACGTTGACCGCCGAATCCGACGCCGGATAGCCGGGGTCGAACTGCTCATACTTCATTCCGGCCAAACAGAAATCGGGATCGTCGAGACCGAGTCGCGCGAGCGCATCGAGAATCGCGTTCTTCGCCGTGCAACCGCGATCTCGCTCCGGCTCGGAACAGAGCGGCGACCAGAGCGACTTCAATTCATTCGTGAAGTCGGACAGTTCTCGTTCGCCGATGATCTCCGCCGCTTTTGCCACCACGAGGTTCGAGGTCTCGTGTAAGGCTCGCCGCAACTCGGCGTGTGCGGCTTCCGAGTCAGGTTCGTTGGCCAGTTCCGTCAGTCGTTTCAATCGGGCATCAATCGGATTGATTCGCGCCATCGTTTGGCTCTCGCGGTTTGCTGTGGAGGCTGTTATTTCACGTCCCGCAATCACGACCATCGTGTATCGCTTTTGGCGAACAGCGGCTACTGCCACGACTCAAAATTGAACGAGTACCAGCAGCCGATTCCTCCGACTCCATTCGTGTGTGTGCCGATCCGTGTGCGAAGCGTGTTCAAAACTCGAATGACTGCTTGCGGCCTCCCATCATTCTGCCCACCCATCATTCTGCAATCCGGATTTCAGCAGAATGATGGGAGGGCAAAATGATGTGGGATTCCTGTGAGCTTTCAAATCTGAAACTGAAAGACCGTTTATGAAATTCCTGCTCACCAAGACGCGGCGATCATTGGCGATCAGTCTGTTGGGGCTGCTCGTGATCGAGTCGGTTGTTTGCTGGCTGTATCGCGGCCCGCGACCGATCTCGGACGAGCCGGTCAACGTCGAAGTGGCCACAAATGTTTCAAAAGGTTTCTCCGCCGAGCGTGCTCTCGGCATTCACGAGGAACTGTTCCCGCCGAAGCCGCATCCGGCGGGTTCGATTGAGAATCAGTTGGTGCGTGATCGGCTCGTCGAACTGCTGCGGAACATGGGCTGGCAGGTCGAGGTGCAGACGGCCGTGGTCGAATCAGATGCGAAGGTGGTCATTCACAATGTGCTGGCGTGGCATCGAGCGTCGGAGAAGTTGGAGACTCGCCCGTTGGTGTTGGCGAGCCATTACGACTCGTGCCGCACCGGGCCGGGAGCGGGGGACGCGGGCATTTGCGTGGCGGCCGTGATCGAAGCGGCGACGACACTCATTGAGAAAACCAGGACCAGCGGAGAGACGTTGAAACGGCCGATCTACTTGCTCTTCACGGATGGCGAGGAATTGGGCTTGCTCGGAGCGCAGCATTTCGTGAAGCGACATCCGTTGTCTTCGAGACAGCCGATCGTGTTGAACTTCGATGCGCGCGGGACGAGCGGGCCGGTGCTGATGTACGAAACTCACGCCAGCAATCGAGTGGCCATTGCCGCGTGGTCGAATGAAATGGCTCGGCCGAGAATCACCGCGTCGCTCTTCTCGTCGGTGTATCGAACGCTTCCCAACGGCAGTGACTTCACGGTGTTTCAACAGGCCGGTTGGCAAGGTTTCAACTTCGCGATCATCGACGGTGCTCATCGCTACCACCAACCGGACGACACGCTGGCGAACCTCGACGGCCGCAGCTTGCAGCACTTCGGCGAGCACGCTTTGAGATTGGCGAGACGCATCGCGACGACCGACGCCGAATTGCGGGAGCCAGCCGGTAACGCGGCCTACTTTGATGTACTGGGCTTGTTCGTTGTGCATTACCCGCTGTCGTGGTGTCTGCCTTTGAGCATCATGGCGTTCGTGTCGGTATCGCTGATGAATCGCCGCAGCTTTCTCGCCAGAGATGGGCTGCGAACCTTGATCCTTGTCGGAGTCGCAGGCATTGCGGTGGCCGTCGCGAGCGCGGTCAGCGGTTGGTTCTTGAGCCGGCTGATGCGAGATCTCGGCCTGCTGCCGCGCAGCTTTGTGTGGTACGGGCACGCTCTGAGCGCGGGGTTGTGGTTGGTTTCGGCAGCGATCAGTTTGGGAACCGCGCATTGGCTGTTGCGTCGCAGTTCGGCGGAAACCGTTTGGAGCATTCTCTGGCTGTGGTGGACTCTGGCGGGGATCAGCGTGGCGACGATCGCGCCGGAGTTCAGTCATCTCTTTCTCTGGCCGGCGTGCTTGTCGGCGGCGTTGTCGGGCAGCCGCTGGAGCGTTGCCATGCGGACCATTCTTGTGACGCTCGGCAGCGCGGTGTTGCTGATCCCCGTGCAGCACCTGTTGTCGATCGCGATCGGCCCATCGTCGGGAGGGTTGCTCTGCCCGGCGTTCGCGTTGGCTTTGATGCCGTTATTTCCAGCAATGGGAATGCAAGGCAACGACCTTCTCACTTCGCCGCTCCCATGTCGCTCTTCCCACTCGGCAGCCCCTGCACCGCGGCGACCGCTTGCACGTTGAACGTCCGCGGCGCAAGCGGTTCTTTTCGTCGCAGCGGCCACCAACGGTTCTCATCGTGCGGCCCCGGTTTCGTTGGAGCCATCGCGGCATCCGGACCCATCGCTGGATCGCGCGGAGCAGGCGGAGCGGGCAACGGCGGAGGCGACATCGTGGGAGTGGGTGTCGCCTCCGACTCGCTCGTGCGGCTGGCTGATCCGCCGCTCGTGCCTGCCGCGTCGAGATCCTTGAACCACTGGTCCGGAATCGCCGGAGGCAACAGGCACTCGTCCGCCCTCATCCGCTCAAACTGGTCGAGCGGCTGCGCGACCCACAGACCGTTCTCATCCAACTGCATCACGCCGAGGTCGCGAATCAGAGTCATGTGCGAAGCGTAGTACGCCAGCCAGACGCTCATCACGTTGTTCTGCACGCTGCGCAAGTCCGACAGCGCGTCCAACAAGTCGCGAGCGGCCGTTGGTCCAAACTGCTGCGGAGCGCTGCCGGGTGCCGCCGCCGCCACGGGCTTGTTGAGGTTCTCTCGAGCCAGATCGACACGGCGAATCGCGATCGCCATCGCGCGGCGTTGAATCTCCAAGTTCGTCCGCAATTGACTGAGCTGCCGCAACAGCCCACGCAAGCGGCTATGAACTCCGTCCTCAAATTGAACGAGCTGCCGCCGAGCCTGCTGATAGTTGATGAGCTGTTGCCGATAGTTGTTCCGCTCTTGCAGCCGAGTGAATGGCGCATCGAATCGGAGTCCCGCTCGCAAACCGCCGGTCGTGTGACTGAAATTGAACGGATCATTCTGACCCGTGGTCCCGACGTCGCCGCTGAAGACCAGATCGATTCCCGACTCCAGCGCGTTCGCGTTGAACTCGATGAGCCGCCAGGTATCGACCAACGAGGCTCGGTTGTTCATCCAGTCGACTCGGTTGGCTCGAGCGATCGCCAGTGCGTCCATCGGATGCAGTTCCAACGGCTCGACGGTGATGACCTCCAGCCGCGACCGAGCCTGCACCAGCGACAACTCTTTGACGATGTTGTCCATCTGCACCGAGAGCGTGACCAACTGGCTCATGACTTTGGTTGTCGTCGCCGGAGTCAGCTCCGCGCGAATCTCGCTCAGCTTCACGCCGGTGTCGGCATGATTGCCAAGAAGTCGCTCACGAGTCTCCTTCAGCCGCGCCCATTCGTCGCGAGTCGCCTGCTGATCCTCCGGCGTCACGTCTTTGAATCGCACTCCGACATCCAGCGTGTCGAGTCTTTGCAGATCGCTCAGCACCGCTCCGAATTGCTCGTCGATATCGCGACGCATCGCCCCGATCCGATCCGCGATCGCTTCGACCTCCGCGACCTGGGGCCTGTCATCCAGTTCGCCCAAGTCCAACAGAATCTGAGCCAATCCGTCCTGAACTGAACTGATGCCCGGAGCGATGAACTGAAACTGTTGAATCACCGAGTCGTTCAACTCGATCGGCACATGCGGCGGCAGGCCGAGCGTTCCGGTCTTGAACGCATCAAGCTGATTGGCGAGGTCATTCCGATTCTGGAGCAACGTCGCCTTCTCGGTTTCGATGCTCTGCCGGAACTGATCGACTTGTCCGATGTCGATCAACCCCGCCGCGAGATTCGCCTCCAACAACAGCCGCGTGCGTCCTTGAGCTTTCAACAACTCTTGCGAGGTCCGAATCTGCTGCGTCCGTTGCAGCAATCCGATGAAGCCGTTTTGCGTTCCGGCACCGCCACCGACGAAGCCCGTCGTGCCGCTACTGCCGTTACCGCCACCACCCGTGTTCGCCGCGCGCCCCAAGCCAGACAGATCGCCTTGTCCCGCGAACCCGGACGTGCCCAATCCCGAAAAACCTTCCAAGCCCGCCCCTTGAAAACCACCACGCCGCTGCGGCCCGTTGACTCCCGTGTTGTCGCCGATCGCAATCTGTGTGAAGAACCCTTGCCGATAGCGATACATCGAACGGACGTTGCCCAACAGGACTCGTTCCGCCAGCGTGAGCCGCTCCAAGCCGATCACCTTGCCGCCGTTCTTCAGCAGCGGTTGGATGAACGCGAAGCTCGCGAGTGAGGCACTCGCCTGCTGATCGGGGCCGGCGAACTGCCATACAAAGGTATTGGCGAATCCAACCACCAGCTCACCAGCCGTCGCGAATCGGCGAACAAACTGAGCTCCCGTAGTTGTATTAAGCGTGTTGGTTCCCAATGGAACTTGTGCGGTTGTCGGAACAACCGTGGAAATAACGCTCCCCGGATTGTTTGGGTCTTCGATGAGGACTGTCCTGGTGCCAGTCACAATGGTCTTGGTATGAGGAGAAAGGCTTGCTCCGCCGGATCCTCCGCCATACGGAACGCCCGCCGTGCCCCCCTGAGTCGAATTGCCGACTCCGCCGCGCGGGCTTGTTCCTGCCAGATTTCCTCGACCGTTGTACGTCGTCGAGTTGCCGGCGAAGAACTGCGTCTGCAATCGAAACCGCTCGGTGCTGACGTCGAGCGACGACAGATAGAGCGTCTCAAGCTGCTGCTGATAATTTGGCGAGTGAATCAGAGCCAGCCGCACCGAATCTTCCAGTCGCAGCACATACGCGCCGCTGGGCGCACGCGGGACGAACTGATCGAGGCACTGCTGCCAAACGGGATTCTCCAACCCCGATCGGTCGCCGTTCTCGTGCCACTTCGACCAACCCTTTTTGCCATAAACGCAGTGCATCAACTCGTGAGCTTCCGGGTCGTCCGGCGGCATCGGTGGCTTCACGGGATCGTGTTGATCGTAGTAGCGGCTGGCGGGATTCATCTCGATGTTGAAGCTCGGCATCGCCCAGCGTGGGTCGCACGACTTCTCTTCCACGAGTGCGCGCGCTTCATCATCCGCCTGCTGCCGGTACATCGCTCGATGACACCCGCCCACCGAGCCGAGCACCGCACACGCCGTCAGGCCGAGCAGCAGCTTTCGCCGGAGAAACACCGACAGACCAGACATCGCACGCCCCTAACAAACGTCCGCGAATCACCCCTCTCACGTCACATCAGTCAGCGCAGCCAACGCCGACGACGCGAGAAAAACTCTCACGAACTTTCATTGGTTTCGACGCCCTGACTTTGCCGACTTTAGCGATTGTGGCGCACGCGGCTCGCGTGCGTCTGTTTTAACGACCAATGTCGCACGCGAGCCGCGTGCGCCACAATCGAGTCGCCCTCATGGCCCCACACGGTATCAGCTTCGACGGCTCCCGCTTTTGGGTGACGCATCGCCGTCGCGAGTACGGCCCGTTCGACTACGAATGGAGCCGCGAGTTCGACAGCGTGGAACTGCTCTATCAAGGGGAGAAGTTCGGCGAGTTCTGTTCGCGCGACGAACTCTTCGCCGACCTCAAATCGTTCTCGCTGCCGCAACGAGTCGTCGAAGTCGCGGTCATCACTCTGGGAGCCATGCTCTTCGGAGTCCTCAACGGACTCGACGAGGCTCACAAACGCTGGGCGATCTATGACCACCTCACCCGCCGCGGTCTCGACCGGTTTGCAAAACAGATTCGGCGAGCCTCGTAGGTCAGTCGCTTTTTGAGCCGATGGCGCTAGCCACGGGCCTCGGTGCTCACGGTGTGTGTGGCGAATCGCCCGACGCGAGCACGCTCGGAATGCGAGTCGTAGAAGCGACTCGCCTACGCTTCTGCAACATTGTGGCGCGACGCTCCGCGGCGCGATTCACGACGCGGAGCGTCGTGCCACACTACACCTTCTTCGCTCGCGGTCCTTCCGGCGGCTTCGCGGTTGTCGCGCTGATCGGCTGCCGGTCCAACTCGGACGCACAGCCCAAGCGGCCTCGGTGAGTCCGGTTGGGATCGCGCGGGTTGTCCTTCGTCTGATCGTAGATGCTCAACAGCTTCTCTTTGTCGAAGGTCATCTGCGCGCGGCTCTGGCCAGTCAGATCGAAGATGCTGGTCAGCTCGATCGCGTCGCAGGGACACGCCTCTTCGCACATGCCGCAGAAGATGCAACGCAGTTCGTCGAGCACAAAACTCAACGGCCGCTTGTCCCGATCCGGCCACTCCTTTGAGGCATCTTCGGCCACGATCGAAATGCAGTGAGCCGGACAGGCCGTCGCACACATCATGCACGCGACGCAACGGACTCGGCCTTGCTCGTCACGATTCAGCCGATGCACGCCGCGATAGTTCAACGGCAGGTCCGGCTTCTCTTCGGGGAATTGTTGAGTGACCGAGTGGTGCTCGATCGTGTGCGTCATCGCGACCTTCAGACCACCCGCGACGGCGGGCAGAAACGTCTGCTCCCAGAAGCTCAGTTCCGGCTCTTCGATCCAGACGACATCTTTTTCTTGAATGGGCATAACAACTCTCAAACGTAGCACAGGCGGCTCGCCTGTGATTCATGGGACGTTTCGTTCTCAATTCTGAAAGCAGGCGAGCCGCCTACTCTACGCCTCAATGATGACTCGCAACCAACGGCTCGGCCGGCCGAACCGGACGCGAACGGGGCACAGCCGGACGGAATCCGAGATAACCGGCGGTGCAGAACAGCAGGATCGAACTGATCGGCAGCCAGAGCCAACTCAGCTCGAACTCGCGGACGATCATCACGCAGACCATGTTCCCCAGCGAGAGCGGGATCAGTGCCTTCCAACACAGCCCCATCAGTTGGTCGAAGCGGAAGCGGGGCAGACACCATCGCAGCAGCATGATCAGCACGATAACGCCGAAGACCTTCGTCAGCAGCACGCCAATTTTCAGCACGGTCGCCACGATTCCGACGCTCGCCGGTTCGGCGATGTAGGGGAAATGCCAGCCGCCAAAGAACAGCACCGAACACAAAAAGCTGATCGTGAAGACGTGCGTGTATTCGCCGAGAAAGAACAGCCCGAATTTCAATGCCGAGTACTCCGTGTGATAGCCGCCGATCAGTTCCTGTTCGCATTCCGCCAAGTCGAACGGCAGCCGATTGGACTCCGCTAGCGCGGCCAGAAAGAAGATGAACGCCGCCAGCGGCTGATACCAGATGTTCCAGCCAAACAGCCCGCTTTGAGCTTGAGCGTCGATGACGGTTTCCAGGTTCAGAGACCCAGCCATCAGAGCGATCCCCAAAACCGACATCCCCAGCGGGATCTCGTAGCTGACGACCTGAGCACTCGACCGCAGACCGCCGAGCGCACTGTATTTGTTATTGCTCGACCAGCCGCCAAGGATGATGCCGTACACGGCCAAGCTCGTCACCGAGAAGAGAAACACGATCCCCATGTCGAGCTTCGGAGCAATCATGAATTGAAAGTCGTTACCCAAAGTCGTCGGTCCCAGCGGCACGACGGACAACGCCAGCAACGTCGTGAAGACGGAGATCGCCGGCGCGATGACAAACAAAACCTTATCCACATGCGCCGGGATGATGTCCTCTTTCAGCAGGAACTTCGCACCATCCGCGATCGGCTGAAACAGACCGGCCCAACCGACTCGATTCGGCCCTTTGCGATCTTGAATCCAGGCCGACAGTTTTCGTTCGAGCCAAATCGCATACGAGCACGCGCCGAGCATTGTCCCCAACACCATCAGGATCAAAATCAGCGGGACGCTGACTTCGCGAGGAACGCCGAATCCCGCGAGCAGCCCCAGCAACCAATCGAAGCCGCTCGCAATGAAATTCGACTCGTCTGAGGCCAAAGTCTGGAATGTCAGATTCATCACTGCGGACAACTTTCATTCAATCCCAAAGCCAGGAAGGGCGGGGCGGCCTCCCGTGCCGACCACCAAGGAGGCGGGAAGTTAGTGAATCGAACTCGATTTGCAAAACGCCTCTTCGACCAACCACAACGAAGGAAGGGCAACAACGAGTTTGGTCCAACGACTCGTCCGTTTCACAAGTTGTCCCGCAGGACTTTGTCCCACTTCGCGTTCTTAGCGACCTTCTGTTCCAATCACAGTTTGGAACAGAAGGTCGCAAAGAACGCGAAGTGAACCAGAAGAACAATGCGAGTCACGAAGTGCGTCTCTTTCCGTGGCTTCTGCTTGTCAGGCACTGGCAAAGGGAATAAACACCTCTCCGCCCGTTCGCGGAATCATTGCTTTAGTCCTTGAGCGTTTTTGTCTTCTGATCTCGTTCCCAGAAAGAACTCCCCATGCTCGATCATTCCGCTCGTCCTCAACGCCGTGGCTTCACGTTGATCGAGTTGCTCGTGGTGATTCCATCATTGCGGTGCTGATTGCGTTGCTGTTGCCCGCCGTGCAACAGGCTCGCGAAGCCGCTCGCCGAGCACAGTGCAAAAACAATCTCAAACAATTCGGGCTGGCGTTTCAGAACTACCACGATTCGTTCCTCGCCTTCCCGGCCAGCGGCACGGCCTCGCGTGGTCCCGGCGTCTATGCGTGGGGACACGGCTGGGGGATCGCGATCCTCCCGTATCTGGAATCCAGCTCGCTCTATAAGCGGTTTGATTTTAAGGGGCTGAGCAGCACGATGACCCCGCACACCGGCTTGATCTACACCGGCACGAACATCGAGAACGGTCAGTTATTGAGCGGCGTGAAGATCCCCGTGTTTCGCTGCCCCTCGTCGGTGACGAATGAGATGGGCCTCCTGGGGCAGACGATCCCGGCTGGCGGCGCGCAATCGCCAACCTACGCCGCCGTCACCGGAGCGATCGATCATCCGAACGTGCTCAATTTCGACGGCAACAGCAATCCCCACGCCTCCACGGGACAGCAGTCGCTGGGCGGAGTTTTGACTCCGTATGTTGGCAGGCGCATCGCCGAAGTGACCGATGGAACGTCCTCCAGCATCATGCTGGGTGAGCAATCCGATCTGTGCCGCGATGCGGCCGGAACACCGCGCGATTGCCGCAGCGATCACAGTCATTCCATCGCGATGGGCTCCGCCACCACAGACCCGCGCTGGTTCAATGCCACCACCGCCCGATACCCGATCAATCACAAGTCCAACACGTCGACCGGTATCGACAACGCGACGTTGTTTTACGGAGCAAACAACCCGATTCAGGCTGCTTATGTCGGCGGCGCGCATGTCTTGTTGTGCGATGGGACCGTCCGGTTCCTCAGTCAATCGCTGCAGTTGCAAACGCTCTACAACCTCAGCAATCGCAACGACCGCAAGACGATCGGCGAGTTCTAATTCCAGAAGTCTTGGCGCGGCGAAGACACGGCAGAAGTAACCCGAAGCGTTAGTCTTGAAATTGCGCGCTTTGAACTCGGCTCCGCACCGTTTTGTTAATTTCTCAGGATGTCTTCATTCCTTTGACCAGATTCCTTTGATTCATGGGGCGAACCTGTATCTCAGGATTACGATCAAAGGAATCTGGTCAAAGGAATGAACGCGGTGGATTCGGCACCGATCAACGATGTAGAGCCTGGAGAAATCTAATGCGAGATTGTTACTCAAGCCTGCTGTTACTCGCGACGTTGTCGCTGCCAGCCATGTGCGGTTGCGGCGCTGACGCCAACAAGGGCGTTGTGAGCGGCCAAGTCACGTTTGCCGGCAAGCCGGTGTCGGATGGCCTGATCCGTTTTCAAAGCCAAGCGGGTGTCTCGGAGAACATCGACTTGGATGCCGAGGGGAAATATCAGGTCAAGAACTACGAAGGTGTCGGCTTGCCGCCGGGCGAGTATCAAGTCGCCGTGCTTCCGCGAATCGTCGCGGCAACCAACTCACCACCGCTGGCGGGAGCGACACCGCCCGAAGACTCGACGAAAGAGTTCCCGCACATCCCGCCCAAGTTCCGCGACATCAGCACCAGCAAGCTGACGATCAAAGTCGAACGCGGAACCAATCCGCCGTTCGATTTCGATTTGTCGAAGTGAGTGCCATTGGGGGTCAGCGCCCGGCTTGCTGCTTTTGAAGTTGCGGTCTTTCGAAGAAATTTCGACTGCGATACCAAGAAAATGGCCCGAATTCGTTCGTATCATTCCTTTGACCAGATTCCTTTGATCGTAATCCTGAGTCACAGGTTCGCCCCATGAATCAAAGGAATCTGGTCAAAGGAATGAAGACAACCTAAGAAATTGAAAAAACGGTGCGGAGCCGAGTTCAAAGCGCGCAACTTCAAAACTTGCCGCTTGGCTCGGCAGAGTCGCAATCAAAGCATTGGGAAGTTTCGATTGGGAAGAGGCCAAGCATTCTCAAATCATTCTGCCCTTCCATCATTCTGCTGACTTCCGGCGAGCAGAATGATGGAGGGGCCGGATGATGTGAGATCGGAAACAAAGCCGCCCCACGGATGAAGGCCGTCGTCGGAACCAAAACTCAACTTCGACAGTTCCTTGCCGGAATTCGGGGCAGCTTTGTTGGCATGATTGGACTTGCGCCGGTTTTTTTTTACTGCGGTGTCACTTTGTAGTGCCACAACTGACCGCTTTAATTCCTAAG
>JBJXEX010000458.1:0-7830 GCA_046156195.1 Planctomycetaceae bacterium
GAGTAATGCGGCACTCCTTTAAGAGCCCCCGTGGCAACATCCAACTCCGTCGCCGCCTCCGCCGCCTCCGCAGCCTCCTTCAACAAACGCTCAAATCGCTCCTGCAACTCCACCGCTTTCGCATCCATGCTGACCTCCCAAAGGTTCTCCATTTCCCCCCATCGCGCTCAGCTAAAACCAGAAATCTCGTTTTCTCCTATTGACGTTTTCCGACCGCTATCAAAACAACAAAACCTGGGATGCACCCTTCCAAATCGGTCTCGCCACGTTTGTCGGGATTTGGCTAACGTCCCGCCCCTTGAGTCGGGGAGATGGTGTGCCTCGACCGGTCGATTGAACTCCCTCTTACAGCGAGCGGCCACGGATGGCCTCGGTTCCGGCATTGAAGCCGACTGACTCACTGGTGCATCAGCTTGGCCGCGCGGTCGTGGAGATGACCGTTGCCGTCGGCGATCTCGCGCTGTTTGGTGGGCAGGTCGTGCGGCTGATTCTGATCGGGCTGCCTCGGCGCGGCGTGATGACGCAGACGTTTTATGAAATCGGCGTGCGGAGCATCCCGGTCGTTGCGGTAACGGGGCTGTTCATCGGGATGGTCTTGGCGATTCAGGCGTATGACCAGTTTCACTTCTTGCACATGGAGACGAAGCTCGGCGCGGCGATCAACGCATCGCTGGTGCGCGAGCTGGGGCCGACGCTCGCGGCGGTGATGCTGGCGGGACGAGTCGGTTCGGCAATGGCGGCGGAACTCGGCACGATGCGCGTCACCGAACAGATCGACGCGCTCAAAGCACTCGGCGCGAATCCGATTCAATATCTCGTTGTGCCCCGCTTCCTGGCGTGCTTTCTGTTGATCCCGCTGCTGACGGCGATTGCCGATGCGATTGGGATTCTCGGCGGCTGGATGATCGGCTCGCAGGTGTTGGGGATCGACAGCTTTTATTGGTGGCTGCACTCGAAGCAGTTCATCGCGATCTATGACGTGCAGTGCGGTCTGACGAAGAGTTTCTTCTTTGGCGGAGCGATCGCGCTGGTCTCGTGCTATCAGGGCTTTCATTGCGGAGCCGGAGCCGAAGGGGTCGGCCAAGCCTCGACGCGGTCGTTCGTGTGGTCGTTCATTGCGATTCTGGTCTTGGACTTTTTTCTCGGAGTTTTTCAAAGCGGGCTGTACTACTTTTTGTGGCCGGATCCGGTGTCCTTGTTTTAGATCTCAATCATGAGCATCGACTTCTCACATTTCGATTTGTCAGCGGCAGCGTTCGGCGAGCCGGTGATCGAGCTGCGCGGTGTGTCGCGGACGTTTGGGACACAGGCGGTGTTGCGGGACATTGTGTTGAGCGTCCCGCGTGGCGAGACGCTGGCGGTGATCGGTGAATCGGGCTGCGGCAAGAGTGTGCTGCTGAAGATCATGATGAAGATGCTCGAACCGTCGCGTGGTGAGGTCAATTGGTTCGGCCAGTCGCTGCAACAGCGAGGTGAACGTGACATTCATCGGGATCGGTTGCGGTTCGGCTATTTGTTTCAGAGTGCCGCGCTGTTCGACAGCATGACCGTGTTTGAAAACGTCGCGTTTGGCCTGCGGCAGAACACGCAGATGAATGACGTGCAGATGACTCAGATCGTCCATGACCGGCTGAAGGATGTCGGACTTCCGATGACAGCCGCCAGCAAGAAGCCAGCGGAGTTGTCGGGCGGGATGAAGAAACGAGTGGGACTGGCTCGCGCACTGGCGCTCAATCCGGAGATCGTTCTGTACGACGAGCCGACCACCGGACTCGATCCGATCATGACCGACATCATCAACGAGCTGATCTTGCGAACTCGCGAGCGTCAGCCGGTCACCAGTGTTGTGGTCACGCACGAGATGTCCACGGTTCGCAAGGTGGCCGATCGTGTCGTGATGTTGTACCCGTTGAGCCGGCTGCGGCCGGACGAACCTCAGATTGTTTTTGCCGGCTCGGCGGCCGAAGCGTTTTCGACGTCCGATCCGCGTGTGTCGCAGTTCGTTCACGGGCAGGCCCGCGAGCGGCTGTTGGAACTCGCGGCGGCATGAACCGTAACCAAAATAGCCCGAAGCGTTAGCGAGGGCGAACGCTTCGGGTTACAGCCTTCGCCCTCGCTAACGCTTCGGGTTCTTAGTCAGCGACACAGTTGGGTTTTCTCGGAAATCACCCACGCTCTTGGCGAGCGTGGCTACACAGCAATGAATCGAAACTATGTCTGATCGCCAACTGCAATTCCGCGTGGGGCTCTTCGTGATGGTCGCCTTTGGGCTGATCGGAGCGATGGTGTTTCAATTCGGCGAGCTGTCTTCGTTCTGGCAGAAGTCGTATCAGTTGGCGGTCCATTTTGAGTCGGTGCCGGGAGTCCATGCCGGATCGCCGGTGCGGATGAGCGGATTGACGATCGGTGAAGTGCGCGAGTTGGCACTCGATGAGACTCGCGGCGGCGTGGGAGTGATCATCGACATTCAAGAGCGGTTCCATCTCCGAGCGGATGCGAAGGCGATGCTGGCAACTTCACTGCTGGGCGATTCGGTGATCGAGTTCACTCCCGGCACGAAGATGCAGCGACTCGAACCGGGGACGTTGCTGGAAGGTCAAATGCCGCTCGATCCGTTGGCGATTGTGAACCGGCTGGACTCGAAGTTTTCGATGTCGCTGGCGTCGTTCGAGCAGACCAGTGCCGAATGGCGAAAGGTCGGCGAGAACATCAACGGGCTGGTTGATACGAATCGCGGCAACTTGAATGTGGTCATCGAACGAGCGGCGATCGCACTCGACGAGTTCACCGTCACGATGCAAGAGGCCAAGCGAACGGTCCAAGCCACCAACAAAGTCTTTGCCGATCCGAAGACCCAGGAAAGCTTGAGACAAACACTCGCTGCGTTGCCGGAGCTGGCCAATGAAACTCGGGAGACGATTTCGTTGGCTCGGCGAACGCTCGAATCGGCTCAGAAGAATTTCGACAACCTGCAAGGCGTGACCGACCCGCTGGCGAAGTCCGCCGGGCCGATCATGACCAAACTGGATCGCACGCTGACCAATCTCGACACGTTGTCGTCCGAGCTGGCCGTGCTCTCCAAGCTGGCCGCGAAGGAAGATGGTTCGCTCCGAAAGCTGGCGTCCGATCCGGAGCTGTATCGCAATCTCAATCGCTCGGCGGAGACGCTGTCGATCCTGCTCAAGAACTTGGAGCCGATCGTTCGTGACGCACATATCTTCACGGACAAGGTGGCTCGTCATCCCGAACTGCTCGGCGTCAGCGGCGCGATTCGGGGCAGCAGCGGCGTGAAGGAGTCCAACGAAGTCGAACCGCGTCGCCTGCGACCCGAAGAGACGAGTACCGCCGCACCGGCAACGATCAAGCGCGCGTCCGAGAAGCCGAGCCTCGCGACTCCGAAGATGCTGAGGTGAAACGTGGGATGGCAAATTTCCAATGGCAGATGGCAAATGGCAGATTGGTGGCTCATCGTCGTCATGCTGCTCGTCGCGAGTCTTCCCGGTTGCGTGCATCGGCGGTTGACGGTCAATTCGACGCCGCCCGGTGCGCGGGTGTTGCTGGACGGCGAAGAGGTGGGGGAGACGCCGACGTCGGTGGACTTCACACATTACGGCACGCACGAAATCGTGTTGCAGAAGGATGGCTATGACACGCTCAAGACGATGCAGCCGGTTCCGCCGCCGTGGTATCAAGTCCCACCGCTCGACTTCTTCTCTGACAATCTGCTGCCGTTTCAACTGACGAACCGCCACGAGTACAGCTACCAGATGCAGCCGAGTCCGACGGTCCCCTCGACGCAGGGTCTGCGCGATCGCGCGAATAGCCTGCGCTCGGAAGCTCATGCCGGCCCGTAGCACAGGCGGCTCGCCTGTGTCTTTGGAACGACAGGCACAGGCGGGCCGCCTGTGCTACGCGGGGCTTGCTTTACTTGAAGTTGGTCACGGCTAAGATGGCCCGCGCTTACCGGACGTTGGTGCCGGTGCTGATTGGCGATCGCGCGGAGCCTCGAACGCCTGGAGAGTTCCGCTATGCGTTGGGAGCAAAAAGTCCAGTATGCGTCGCTCAGCGATGTGGGCTTTAAGCGCCGGAACAATCAGGACAATCTCGCGGTGATGCTCAGTCCCGACTCGGAGACGTTTCAGATCCGCGGGCATCTCTTCATTGTGGCCGATGGCATGGGCGGTCATGCGGTGGGCGAGTTGGCCAGCAAGATCGCGGTCGACACGATCCCGCATTCGTACTTCAAGAACCGCACGGACGACATGCGGACGGCGCTCACCACTGCGATACACGAAGCCAATTCCGCGGTGCATTTGAAGGGTTCGCAAAACATCGACTTCAATCGCATGGGGACGACCTGTGTGTCCCTGGCGTTGGGGCCGCAGGGGGCGGTGGCGGGGCATGTCGGTGACAGCCGGCTGTACCGCGTTCGCCGCGACCAAATCGACCAACTGACCTTCGACCACAGCTTGGAATGGGAGCTGATCCGACACGGTCGCATGAAGCCGAGCGATCAATTGCTGCCGGAGATCAAGCACGTCATCACTCGGTCGGTGGGACCGGAACCCGAAGTCGAGCCGGAAGTGGAAGGCCCGTTTCCCGTCTGGCCGGGAGATAGCTTCTTGCTGTGCTCGGATGGTTTGACCGGTTTGGTGAAAGACGCGGAGATCGGTGCAATCGTCAAGCACATGTCGCCGGCGGAGGCGTGTCGGCTGCTAGTCAATCTGGCGAATCAGCGTGGTGGAACGGATAACGTCACGGTCGTCATCGCTCAGGTGGGACCGCTGCCTGATGGGGTGTCGCCGCTGCCGGATGAAATGCCCGCTGACGAAATCGAATCGGATCAATCGAGCTGGCCTTGGTTGGGTGGCTTGTGGGCTTCGGGGCTGACGTTCGTGTTGGGCGTCGTGTACGCGATGCTGCAAGAGGCAGAGCCGATCCGCGGAATCGTGCTGGCGGTGCTCTCGCTGATTGCGTTCGTGGTGACGCTGGTGTTCTGGCGGAAGCAGGTTCGGTTGCGAGCAGACGACAGGCCGGCGAAACAGGCTTCGACCGTGCTGTCGCGTGCTCATCGTACCGCTTCGGCCAAACTGACGCCGGAAGTCATTGAGATGCTCGCCCAATGCGAAGCGGACATGCGGCAAAAGTCCGTCGCCGAACAGTGGCCGCTGGAGGCTGCCGCCACGGAACTTGCCAGCGCTGCCGCGAAGGGGGCGCTCGACAGCAAGCAATGGACGGTGGCGCTCAAAGAGTTCGCGAAGTCCATCGACGTGCTGATGACTGGCTGGCAGAAACACCGCAAAGTCGTCGCGGCTCGCGATGCCGAGTCGAAGGAACAAGCCCGGCTCGCCGCCGACAAACGCAGCGAAGGCAAGTGATTTCGTCCGCCCACACGACGCTGGGCTGTTGAAAACTTGCCCTTGCAGGAGGTATTTGGCGGACGAGAACGGATGCCTTTTGTTTCGTGGCATCAGCCCCAAAGGGGCGTGACTCGATAGCCCAGGGCGCTAGCCCTGGGTAGGCACCACAACGCAGGTTTTAAGCCCCAACGGGGCGCGACTCGTCTGACGTTCGCGTGAGTCACGCCCCTTTGGGGCTTAAGGCCACCGTCGATTCGACGATCCCAGGGCTAGCGCCCTGGGCTATCGAGTCACGACCCTTCGGGCCTCAACCGCACCAAATTCCGGTCGAACGCAAACCATCGTCAACCCCACGTTTTCAACTCTCCAGGCTGACGCCACCCCGCTCGCCAGGATGTTGATGCCTCTACTTGTCATCAAGGATCGCGAGCGTTTCAAACGCTTGGCCTTCGAGCAGTTCGAGGCTGGCTCCGCCGCCGGTGCTGAGATGCGTGACACGGCTGGCAAAGCCCATCTGTTCGATGGCGGCCGCGCTGTCGCCGCCGCCGATGATGCTGATCGCGGACGAGTCGGCGATCGCTTGCGCGACGGCACGAGTCCCCGCATCGAAGGGCGGGAACTCGAACGCGCCCATCGGGCCATTCCAGACGACCGTCTTCACCGATTGGATGATGCCGACATACCGCTTGATCGTCTGCGGGCCGATGTCGAGACACTCGAAGTTGTCGGGAACCTCGCCGTAGGGGAACGTCTTGGTCTTGGCGGGATCGGCGGAGTAGTGATCGGGATCAAAGCCCTCAAAGGCGTTGTTGTCGGTTGGCAAGACGATTTTGGATGCGCCGATTGCCAGCAGTTCTTTCGCCAGCGGGACATCATCGGGTTTGAAGTAGCTGCGTCCGACCTTCAGTCCTTTAGCAACGGCGAAGGCGTAACCCATCGCGCCGCCGATCAGGATTTGATCGCACTTCACGAGCAGGTTTCTGATGACTCCGATTTTGTCGCTGACCTTCTTGCCTCCAAGGATCGCGACGAAGGGACGAGCCGGTTGAGTGACGGCTCCTTCGAGATACTTCACTTCCTTCTCGACGAGGAAGCCCATGACCTTGGGCTTGCCGGTCATCGCCTTGGGGACGTTGTACATCGAAGCGTTCTCGGCGCGGTGACAGGTGCCGAAGGCATCATTGCAGTAGGCGTCGCCGAAGCTCGCCAGAGCGGTGAAGTAAGCGGGATCATTGGCTTGGCCCGTCTTCTTCTTCAGAGCCTTCTCGTCCTCACCGGCGTTGAAGCGGACGTTTTCGAGCAGCAGCACTCCGCCATCCTTGAGTGCTTTCACCTTGGCGGCGGCATCGGGACCGACAGTGTCCGAGGCGAATTCGACGGGACGCTTCAGCAGCTCGCTGAGTCGAACCGCGCAGGGCTTCAAGCTGAATTCCGGCTCGGCCCCTTGGCCCGCGGGACGTCCGAGATGGCTCATCAGGATGACTCGGCCGCCGCGGTCGAGCACGGATTGAATGGTCGGGATCGCCATGCGAATGCGGAGGTCGTCGGTGATCCGGTCTCCGTCGAGCGGCACGTTGAAGTCCACTCGGATGAGCACGGCTTTGTGGTTGACGTCGATGTCGGCGATGGTCTGCTTGGGCATGTGCGCTTTCTTAAGTTGTTCAGGCGAGCGGGACGTTACGCTGAGGGGGCCAAATTAACCCGAAGCGTCAGCGAGGGCGAGCGTTCCAGAACAATTCGCCACGAATCACGCCGGGGGAGCGTTCGCCCTCGCTGACGCTTCGGGTTACTTCGAAAGTGGCACAACCGGCATCGGAACTCAACGGAGCACAACCGGCATGGGGCGTCGCTTCGTCAGGTCGTGCTTGTCCGGCTGTGTGCTTTTCGACGATTACGCGCGCGGCATTTGACAGGCGCGAAACAGCAGTCGCGGCGGTCCTGCCTCGGCTGCGAGTCGCAGCATACGCGGGCGAGCAACCACGAGAAACCGGCCTCATCGTCACGACACGTCGTCAGCGTCACGAGCGTTGCAGACGATGAATGAGTCGCCTCACCCTGCGTCGGTTGGGATTCCTTCGCGACCGATTCTTGACGAGGCCAAAAACCTCGGAACGGCCACGCGGTTCGTCCTCAAGCAACCGGTGTTCGGTAAACGGCGAAAGTCTTGTTTTCATGCGATGAGTTTTGGCACCGATCAGTCCGTCGCCAATTTCTGTCTTAGGTGACGCACCGGGAAGAATTGTTAGTCGAAGTTGACTGCCATTGTTGTTCTTCATCCGCGGTTCGGCTTTGCCATCCGCGGGCAGTGAGCACCACAAGGCAGCCCGCGGATAGCAATGCCGCACCGCGGATGAAAGACGGCGAGTCACTGTTAGCTGAGACGCGACACAGCACCGAGGAAGACGGAAGGAAATCAGAATGAGCTTGTCGCGTTAGGGGCGTTTGTTTGTGGTCTCATCCAATCGGGACA
>JBJXEX010000462.1:0-15294 GCA_046156195.1 Planctomycetaceae bacterium
ATTGGGGACAGCCCGATCAACGCTGCGCGGACTGCGCGACGAGTTGGAACAGTCGCCGAGTTGGAAACCAATCCTCTCGCCACTGGCCGACGAAGGAGACTCGTTAGAACAAGCGTTGATGGCCGCCAGTCGCGGCGAGCCGAGTGCATGGTCGGCGGAGCAGCTTCGATGGCGAGCCAATTCGCCAGCCATCCACGAAGTTGCTCTTCGACCACAATCACAGGAAGAGTCGCCGGCTCCTCGACCGCCAAGAGTCTCGTGACGAGCGACTTGTGCTTGGAGTAACTGTTATTGGCGGCGATGGTGAAATGATCTGTGTCCAAGAAAATCATGACATGACTTTCCGTCGCTTGCGAATCGTTTTTCGGCGAGCCTCTACACGCCGCGTTTTTTCGCGATCGGCTTCGCGGAGCTTCAAGGCTTCCTCAAACACCTCTTCCATCCTGTCTTCAGGACCGAAGATTCCCAGAGTTTGCTTCCATTCCTCTTACCCTGGCAGCGCCGTTGCCAACGGTTCGTTGAGGTCAATTCGAGCTTTGATCCGGTCGGCGTCACGTTGCTTCAGTGCGTCGTCGAAGAACTCGCGCACTCCGTCATCGCCAGTGAATGCTCCAACGGCCTTTCGCCGGGCACGTTTCGGCTCCAACTTTTCTTGAATGAGTTGCGCCAGTTCGGAAATGCGAGCTTCGATCGCCGCCAGACGCTGCTCGATGGCTTTCGAGTCACTGTGGTTTGAGTTGATCTTTGGCATCGAATAGTCCCTAAAAAGGTTTGCTCGCCTCTCACATTCGCCGTTACCAAAGTTGCCACGACGAGAATGGGGTCCACTTTAGTCCGAGTCTCTCTGCTTCCTTTTTGGAGATTCGGCCGAATGCGTGGACATGAAGCTTGCCGTCAGCATTGGCCGACTTGCCACCGTTCGTCCACCTAAAGCTAGTCGTGGTTTTATCGACGATGATTGTCGTCTTGAGAGCCTCGCTCGCCTCAGTCTCGCTGGAAAGCCGGACAACCGGAGGCACGACAAACACGACCCCGAACGTCCCCTCGCCACTTTCACCATGAACCGAGTGCAACTCGCTGTAGACGTTCCATGGCCTTGTATTGCCATTGAACCGCCAATAGATCGAACCTCCGCCAAGAATAATCACGAGCAGTAGAGCAATCGTCGGAATGTACCACTTGTGTCTTAACATTGATGAGGCCCTGGTCGCCGAACAGAAACATACCGCGACTCCCTTCCGCTCGGCGGAGTTTAAGCATTGAGTTTCGCGGTTCTACGAACCGGAAGCCGAAACAGAACCGGCAGTCTGTGTGAAGTGAACACTCTCAGGGTCTTCAGGGTCGAGGGATGCGGACTTGGTCGTCGCACGCGATTGCACGATCGCGAAGATGGCGGGCAGGACCAGCAGTGTCGCGACTGTCGCGGCGAGCAGGCCGCCCATGACGGCTCGGCCGAGCGGCGCGGTTTGTTGGCCAGATTCGCCGAGGCCCAGTGCCAGCGGCAACATGCCCGCCAACATCGCGGCACTGGTCATCGCGATCGCTCGCAAACGGCTGGTTGCGCCGTAGACGGCCGCGTCCGTGGCTGTGGCTGTGGCGCACGCGGCTCGCGTGCGTCGGTGATCTTGTTCGATGACATCGGGCTGACTGCTCTGACGCACGCGGGCCGCGTGCGCCACAGTGCGGCGACGCTCTTCCGCGAACGTCACCAGCAGGATCGCGTTGGCCATCGCCACACCGAGACTCATGATCGCACCGATGAAGCTCTGAATGTTGAGCGTCGAACCGGTCAGCAGCAGAGACAGCGCGACTCCCGTCAACACGGCGGGGACGGTCGAGACCGTGACGAACGCCAATCGCCAGCTTTGATAGTTCGCGCTCAGCATCAAGAAGATCACGAGCACCGCCAGCAACAGGCCGACGCCGAGTCCGTTCATGATCGAACGGAGTGGCGGGATTTGGCCGCGCAGCTCGTGCGTGATCGCGGCCGGTTTCGGAACCGGAGCAGTGAGTCCGGCGGCGGTAGCATTCTCTTGGGCAACCTTGTGGGCTTGAGCTTTAGACTCGGCATCTTGCTTCGCGACGGTGTTCAATGCCTGTGTGATTTGTTGCGAGACGGCTCCGAGGTCATCGCCGGTGATGTTGGCGGTGAGGCTGATTTCCCGTTTCATGTTGTAGCGATCGTACTCGCCGGGGGTCGTGGAATTCGTCAGCGAGGCGACGTCACGCAGCAACAACGACTGCCCGGCATTCATTCCGTTGCCGCGTTGAATCGGCATGGCTCCGAGGTCTTCGATGCTGTCGAGCTGCTTCTGCGGGATCTCGACCTGCACTTGATAGCCGATGCCGCTCTTCGGATCGGGCCAATAGTTCGGGACGACGAAGCGGCTGGACGACGTCGCCGTGACGATCGACCGCGTGACCTGTGAGACCGACGTGCCGGAGAGACCGGCCTTCTCGCGATCGACTTTGATTTCGACGGTCGGGTAGTCGAGCGATTGAGCGACTTGCAGATCGCGAATCGCCGGCAGCTTCGTGAGTGCGGCTTGAACCTTGCCGATGTACTCGCGGTTCTCGGCGAGGTTGCCTCCGCGCGCGGCGATCTCGATCGGGGTCGGTGAGCCGAAGCTCATCACTTCGCTGATGATGTCGCCTGGCTCGAATGAGAATCGCACGTTTGGAAAGCGGTCGCGGAACTCGCGGCGAAGTTCTTCTTTCATCTGTCCGGTGCTGATGCCGGACTTCGGCTTGAGGGCGATTCGTAACAAACCCTCTTCCGGCCCGCGCGAGAAGTGATAAACCGAGTTGATCGGAAAGCTCGCCGGCACCGTGCCGATGTAGCCGAGCGTCATCGCGACGTTTTGCTCGCCGACTTTTTGTTTCACCGTGTCGAGAATGTCGAGCGCGATCTGCTCGGTCTTGTCGATGTGCGTGCCGTCGGGAGCACGGAATCTCAACCGGAATTCGCCCGCATCGACGGTCGGGAAAATTTCGATGCCGAGCCGGCCGCTCGCCCAGAAGAGCGTCGCGCCGCAGACGGCGAGATACGCGGGAACGACGAGCCAACGGAGACGGACAAAGAACGAGACGATGCGAGCAAACCATGTTTGTTCAGGTGACCCGGCGGGCGTTAGCCCCCGGACTTTCGCTGGCGTCCGGGGGCTAACGCCCTCCGGCTCGCCAAGCCGATCTTTTTTCGACGAGCCTCGCAGCAGCCACGTTGAGACCACCGGCACGAAGGTGCTCGACAGGATGTACGACGCGATCATCGAGAAGCCGACGGCGAGCGACAGCGGGACGAACAACTCGCGAGCGGCTCCTTGCATGAAGAAGCTGGGCACGAAGACCGCCAGGATGCAGAGCATCGCCAGCAGTCGCGGGACCGCCGTCTGAGCGTTGCCAAGTCGCACGGCCCACGCGATCGAGTTCGTCCGCTTCATTTGTGTGTGGATGTTTTCGATCTCAACGGTCGCTTCATCGACCAAGATGCCGACCGCCAGCGCGAGTCCGCCGAGGGTCATCAAGTTAATCGTTTGGCCGCAGAGCCACAGACCGACAATCGACGCGGCAATCGCCAGCGGAATGTTGAGCACGACGACTAGCGCGCTTCTCCAGTCACGCAGGAAGACGAGCACCATCAGGCCGGTCAGGATCGCTCCTAAAGCTCCTTCGGTCGCGAGTCCGTTGATCGCGCGAGTGACATACGGAGACTGATCGAACTCGAAAGAGACATTGATGTCGCTGGGAACCTTGGCACGGAAGCTCGGCAACGCGGCTTTAATTTCGTCGATGACGCTCATGGTCGAAGCGTCGGCCCGCTTCGTGGCGAGGATGTAAACGGCTCGGCGACCATTCACGAGCGAGTAGCCGGTCGTGATGTCGGCAGCGTCTTCGATGACACCGATGTCACGCAGATAAACGGTGCTCGCGCTGCTAATCGCGGATGCTCCGCCGGTTGATCCGCCGCCGGAGGTCACACCAACTCTGATCGGGATGTTGCCCAGCTCGCGAATGTCTTTGACCATCGCGTTGGTCGGGACCATCGGGTAACTGTCGCCAAGTTTCAGATTGCCCGACGGACTGACCGTATTCCCAGCGACGAGCGCGTTGACAACGTCGTCGGGGGCGATGCCGTAAGCTCGCAGTCGATCAGGATCGGTGCGGACAACGATGCTGCGAGCACTCCCACCAAACGGCGGCGGAGCACTCACGCCCGGCAGCGCTGAGAACATCGGTCGCACGTTGAATAACGCGAGATCGGAAATCTCCGCGATCGTCCGAGTCTCCGACGAGAACACCAGATAACCGACCGGCACGCTGCCCGTATCGAACCGCATGACGAACGGCGGAACGGTGCCAGGAGGCATCATGGCTCGCGAGCGATTGACGTAGTTGATGGTCTCGGCCATCGCCTGGGCCATGTTCGTGCCCGGATGGAAGATGAGCTTCATCAACGCCGTCCCTTGGACGTTGCGACTCTCGACGTGATGGATGCCGTTGATATAGAGGAAGTGGTACTCGTAGTAGTTGGTCAGCAGTCCTTCCATCTGTGCCGGGTCCATGCCGCCATACGGCTGGCAGACGTAGATCACCGGCAGGTTCAGCGCCGGGAAGATGTCGATCGGCATTCGCTTGAGCGGCAGCTCGATGCCGACGTTGGCGAGCGCGGCATCAAACGCCTTCGGCCGCACCGCCACGAAAGCAGTCAGCACGACGGCAATGATCCCAACCATCACGGTGATCGGGCGGCGGAGAGCGAAGAGAATGGGATTCATGGGGCGTATCGCAAGTAATCGTCTGGCTGACCACAAGCCGACAGTTCAATCGAGGCGTACCCAATGCGGCGCGATACTCCGAGGCGGTGAAGTTTTTAGAGCCGCGACCGTCAGGGAGCGGTTGCTTCAAGGACTTACAACTGCTCCCTGACGGTCGCGGCTCTAAATTTTCGCCGCCGCTTCGCGTCGCTTCTCAGGCGAGCCGCCTGAGCTACGTTACTTCTTCACCGGGCGTTTCGGGTCTTTGGCCAGCGGCAGCTTCACCGCTTTGCCAGTCCATGCGGACTGATAGATCGCCAGGATGATCTCGACCGACTTGCGGCCTTCGATGCCATCGACCAAAGGCTGTCCGCCGGTCTCGATCGCCTTCAAGAAATCCTTCAGTTGCAGCATGTGACCGGTGTAGCTGATCGCTTTGGGATCGGCCGCTCCGCCAGTCCCCGCGTTGCCGCTGAATTGCGCGAGCAGCTTGGCATCCTTCGCCAACGGTTTCTCGAACTCCCAGAACTTGATGTTGTCTTGCTCGACGATGGCCGAGCCTTTCGAGCCGTGAATTTCCGTTCGCTTGAGCAATCCGGGGAACGCGGCGGTCGTCGCTTCGAGAACTCCCAACGCGCCGCTCTGGAACTTCACACACGCGGCGGCAACGTCTTCGACCTCAATGTTTTCGTGAGCCAGCAAGGCCGTGACACCGGAGACCTCCGCCACTTCGCCCATGAACCAGTACAGCAGATCAACATTGTGAATCGCCTGATTCATAAACGCTCCGCCGCCGTCGAGCTTCCACGTCCCGCGCCAGCCCCCTTGATCGTAGTACTCCTGAGTCCGCCACCATTTCACGAAGGTGTCGCCGAGCGTCAGCTTCCCGAAACGCCCCGAAACAATGGCCTCTTTCAGCGCGATGTTTGCGGGACTGAATCGCGACGGCATGATCGAACAGATGCGGACATTGTTCTTCGCCGCCGCATTGATGATCGCGTCGCACTTGGCGAGCGTAATCTCCAACGGCTTCTCGACGACGACATGCTTGCCCGCGTTGCACGCCTTCACGGCCGGTTCGCCATGAGCGCCGCTGGGAGTGCAGATGGTGACGACATCAACCGCCGGATCTTTCAGCATCGCTTCCAGAGTGTCGTACTTCTGGCACTTGTTCGCCGCCGCGAACCGCTCCGCCGAGGCCGTGATCGCGTCGTAGCAGGCGACGATCTTCGCGCCTTTGATGTGCTCGATCGCCTGCGCGTGAAAATTGGCGATCATCCCGCAACCGACAATTCCAAATCCAAACTTTTGAACCACGTTGAATCCCCTCCAGAGTTGTTGACGATGTTTCACGAAACCTGCGGAAACGCTGCCTGCACTTCATCGACGGAGGCGGCACGCACGATGACTCGGAGCAAGCGTCGCAATTCCATCAAATCGGAAACCGACTCCGCGCGATGAGCGATTGATTCACCGGCCACTCCGAACTTCTCTTCCAAGGCTTCGCAAATCGCCGCCTGTAATCCCTCGGACTGTCCTTCGACACGGCCTTCGACACGGCCTTCTTCGCGACCTTCCTTCTTCGCCAATCGTTCGATGCTGGTAACGTGTGGCATGTGCTTCTCCCCTTCGATTTGAGCGGACTGTTTTCGGAATTTGATTTCCAAGTCTTCCGGTAATGCTAAGAACCAGTCGATTTTGTGGAAGACATCGAGAATCGTCTGACGCGACCAGCCGTGGTCGAACAGACCGCGAAAGAATCTCACCTTCCAAGTGAATCGACCTTCGGGGTCATTTCGCAGTTCTTTCGCTTTGAGGTAAGCCATCACGAGAACCGCGAACGGGTTCGGATGGGCTTCCAGTTTGGGCCAGTCGGCGGCCAAGTCTAGCAGCTTGACTGTTGGAAACTCGAACCGTATCCGGCAGCCCCACAATTCATGGAAATACTCGTGAGGACGCCACGCGGAGTTTTCGTCGGCGAGGACCACCAGCGTCGCAACGCGCCGTTGATACTTATCGAAGATGCGATAATGGCAGACAAACATTCGCTCTTCAAAATCCTGGGTGCGATCGCCTTGGACTTCAAAGTGAGCCAGCACCCAATCTTCGCGGCCGTCGAGACGCCAGACACGAACCAGCTTATCGACGATTCGCAGACCGCTTTCCGCGTCGGGTTGGATTTGTTGCAGTTCCGTGTCGAGAAACTCGATCCCGCGGGACCAGTCGATATCGGAGTAAACCTCTGGGAAAAGGAATTCGACGAACGGTTCGAAAAACTGCTCGACAGATTCTTTCCAAGCGCCGTCATAATCGCTCATGGAAGTTCCTTAGTCGCTCAACTCCACGCGGCAAAACTTCTTCTTACCGACGAACAACAGCAACCCTGTTTCGACCGAGACCGCTTGGTCGTGAGCTTCGATGCGTGTCTTGCCTTCGCCCAGATACGCTCCGCCTTGAGCAATCACTCGTCTCGCGTCGTTGGAGGAGGGGGTCAGTCCCGTTTCGACCAGCAGCCTCGCGGCACCGAGTTTGCCATCGACCAGCTTTGATCGCGACAGCTTCACCACCGGGATGTCGGTTGGCAGTCCGCCGGCACCGACCTCTTGCTGCCAGCGATTCGCGGCGGCCTCGGCTTCGGCGGCCGAGTGATATTGCCCGATCACCGCGCGAGCCAACGTCGTCTTCGCCGTCTTCGGATGTCCGGCCAGCAAGGCGTCGATCTCGACCAGCGGGATGTCGGTCAGCAACTCGAAATACATCCGCATGACGGCGTCCGGCACCTGCATGAATTTCTTCATCATGTCGAACGGTGACTCGGAAATGCCGATGTAGTTGCCGAGACTCTTGCCCATGCGGCGAACGCCATCCAGGCCCACGAGGATCGGCGACATCACGCCAATTTGCGGCGACAGTTTTTGAGCCGTTTGCAGATCGCGAGCCAGCATAAAACTGTAAAGCTGCTCGGTCCCGCCTAGCTCGATGTCGGACTTGATGACGACCGAGTCCCACGCCTGCATGACTGGGTACAAGCACTCGTGCAGAAAGATCGGCGTCTCGGCGGCGAAGCGTTTGGCGAAGTCATCGCGGGTCAGTAACTGCGCGACCGTGACCTTGCCACAGAGTTGCAGAATCTCGGCAAACGACATCGGCCCGAACCAATCGCCGTTGCGATGCACCTCGGCCTTCGACAAGTCGATCACCTTGCCGACTTGATTCAGATAATCGACGGCGTTCGCCTCGACCTCGTCTTCCGTCAGCCGCTTGCTCCGAGCTTGATCCCGTCCGCTGGGATCGCCGACCAGCGCGGTGTAGTTGCCGATGATGATGACCGCTTGATGGCCCAGTTCTTGGAACTGCCGAATTTTTCGCAGCGGGACGGTGTGCCCCAGATGCACGTCGATGCCGGTCGGATCGATGCCGTACTTGATCCGCAGCGGCGTGTTTGATTCGCGGCTCTTGGCCAGCTTCGCGGCGAGTTCATTTTCGGGCACGATCTTCTCGACGCCACGACGGATGACAGCAAGTTGTTCTTCAACGGGAGCAAAGGGCATAGGAGGTCAGACAATGGCAAGCGGAAAAAAGACATTCAGGCGAGCGGGGCGGCATCAGCCCCCGGTGGATGGGGCGCAGAGTCGAGGGACTGACGCCGCCCCGCTCACCAGACTTGTGACGGCCGCGCGAGGTATAACGGCGAGCATGTAGGCAGGCCAGCAATCGGTCGCCGAAACACGGCACTCGAAATCCGGTCTTCCGAGTTGTGATTGGCTGGTCGGAACTCTGATTTTTCGCCCCACATTTTTCGCCAGTTCCGACCAGAGCAGAAAACCGGCTGGCAGTAAATGTGGGGCGAAAAATCTCGAAGGCTCAATACAAAAAGCCCACCGGCAGCAGACCGGTGGGCTTGAGATGGATCGTGGGACAACTCACGCCGCGTCGTATTCGGAAATTCGATTGACCGGAGCGAAAGGCAGCAGAATGGCCTCATCATCGACCAGCGTGAGCCGCATGACATACGCGGACTCGTCCGTGTCGTCGTAGTGGCTGCGGAGCACCAGGACCGCCTTGAAGCCCATCCTCTTGAAGAAGAGCTGTGCGGAAAGGTTCGACTCGCGAACCTCCAGCACGATTTCCTGGCGGCGTTGCTGCGAGAGCTTGTCCACCAGCTTTTCGATCATTTGGGCCCCGATCGCCTGGCGACGGAATTCGGGATCGACGGCGAAGTTCAGCACATGCAGCTTCGACTTGTGAAGCTCATAGATCATGAAGCCGACGATGCGATGGTTGTATTCGGCGACCATGCCGATGCAATTTCGCTGTCGCAGACAACAGAGGAAATCTTCTTCGGTCCAAGCGAACTCGAAGCTTTGGCGTTCGATGTCCAGGACTTCGGGCATATCGCGCCGAATCAACCAACGAATCTGGACCTTCAACGCCTGCTGCGGGGATTGAATCCAACTCACGATGGCCTCCTTGCCATGCGAATCGTTGATGCGAAACCCCGTCGAACCGGGGCAAGGGGCGGACCATATCAAAGGTTCGCAAAATGGGACAAGGGGGATCACCGGGTGATTTTTGAGAATTCGTAAGAGTCGATCGCGTCCGAACGCTCGCCTGTTATCACTCAGACAAAGCGGTTCCGATGAATCAAGTGAGCCGACGTCGCTTTATCCGCGGGCCGGCTTTGCCATCCGTGGGCAAAATGAGTTCGCGAAACGAAGACTGCCCACGGATGGCAAGGCCGGCCCACGGATGAAAACTGCGAATCGAAATGTGATTCAACAACATTCTCGCTTCGGTCGATTCCACGCGATCCAGAAGCTTTAATGTGAACACCGCTCAGTTTGCTGAGTCATCAGGGATCATCGCGAGTCACCTGCCGCTGTTCGTCGGGAGCACTACCACAAGAAGGTCTTGGTGAGGAGTTGGTCATGCTGCGTTTCGCGGTTCTCGTGAGTTGTGTTCTGCTGACAGGTACTCTTCAGGCCGCTGGCTGGCAGCCGAAGAAGGCTCCACTGATGACGCGGTGGGCGAAGGATGTTTCGCCGGAGAAGGTGCATCCGGAATATCCTCGGCCGCAGATGGTCCGCGAGAAGTGGGTCAATCTGAATGGGCTGTGGGATTACGCGATCGTTGGCGATGCGACCGCGAAACCCGACAAATGGGACGGCAAAATCCTCGTGCCGTTTCCGGTCGAGTCGGCGTTGTCGGGCGTGATGAAGCGCGTGCCGGACAACGGCAAGCTGTGGTATCGCCGCTCGTTCGCGACGCCGGAGATGGCCAAGGACGGTCGGCTGCTGCTGCACTTCGGAGCCAGCGATTGGGAGACGGTCGTCTCGGTCAACGGCAAGAAAGTCGGCGAGCATCGCGGCGGCTACGACCCGTTCACGTTCGACATCACCGACGCGCTGAAGCCCGCCGAAACTAACCCGAAGCGTGAGCGAGTGGAAAGTAACCCGAAGCGTGAGCGAGGGACTGCGGCCACTGACGGCGAAAACGAACTCATCGTCGCCGTCAGCGATCCGACCGACGGCTCGTTCCAACCGCGCGGCAAACAAATCCGCAAACCGCACGGCATCTGGTACACGCCCACGACCGGCATCTGGCAGACAGTGTGGCTGGAGCCGGTGCCCGAAATACACATCAGGTCTTTGAAGATCACGACCGACGTTGACTTGAACCAAGTCCGCGTAACCGTTGATGGTCCCCGCAAATATGGTGTTGCGGTCGATGTCACCTTGCTGGCGATGGATGGTAAATCGATTCTAGGTGCGAATGGTCTTCCTCAGAAGCCGATTTCTTTTTCGATTCCTAATGCGAAACATTGGACGCCCGATTCTCCAAGTCTCTACGGCCTCACTATCCGAATTGCGCGTGACAACAAAGTGACCGACATCGTTCACAGTTACTTCGCCATGCGAAAAATCTCGCTCGGCAAAGACGAGCAAGGCATCCAACGCCTGATGCTCAACAACAAACCGCTGTTTCAGTACGGGCCGCTCGATCAAGGGTTTTGGCCGGATGGGCTGTACACGGCTCCGACGGATGAGGCTCTGAAGTACGACATCGAGATGACCAAGAAGCTGGGCTTCAACATGATTCGCAAGCATGTGAAGGTCGAGTCCGATCGCTGGTACTACCACTGCGACAAGCTGGGGATGCTCGTGTGGCAGGACATGCCATCGGGCGACCGCTACATCAGCCCGACGGACCCCGATATCAAACGCTCGGCCGAGTCCATCGCCAACTTCGAGAACGAATGGCGCGAGATCATCACCGACTTCGGCAATCATCCGAGCATCGTCATGTGGGTGCCGTTCAACGAAGGCTGGGGACAGTTCGATACGGCTCGCATGGTGGACTTCACGAAGAAGCTCGACCCGACGCGGTTGGTCAACAACGCCAGCGGTTGGACCGATCGTGGCGTCGGCGACGTGTTCGACGTCCACATCTACCCCGGCCCCGGCATGGCTCCGCTGTCGAGCACTCGCGCATCGGTGCTCGGTGAGTTCGGCGGATTGGGTCTGCCGCTCGATGGGCACACTTGGCAAGGCAAAGACAACTGGGGCTATCGCTCGTTCACGAACAAGGCGGACTTGCAGAAGGCGTACCTCGGCATCATCGGCGGACTGCGACCGCTCATCGGCAAGGGGCTGACGTCGGCCGTCTACACACAGACGACCGACGTGGAAATCGAAGTCAACGGCCTGATGACCTACGACCGTGAAGTCCTGAAGTTCGATGCTGAGACGCTCGCGAAGGCGCATCGCAAGCTGTATCTGCCGCCGCCGAAGATCACGACCATCGTGCCGACGTCCGAAGAGACGGCGCAGACTTGGAGATACTCGACCGACAAACCGAAGGACGGCTGGGAGAAGTCCGGCTTCGATGACTCGGCCTGGAAGTCCGGCCCCGGCGGATTCGGAGAACCTTCGACTCCGGCGTCAGTCGTGAAGACGAATTGGAAAACAGCCGACATCTGGCTGCGCCGCGACTTCGAGTGGTCGGGCGAAAAGCCGATCCATGAACTCGGCCTGCGCATCCATCACGACGAAGACACCGAAGTCTTTTTGAACGGCGTCTTGATCGGCACGGCCTCCGGCTATTCGACTTCGTATCAGGATCGCGTGCTGGACGAGTCGGCGACGAAGACTTTGAAACCGGGCAAGAATGTACTGGCGGTGCATTGCCATCAAACGGGCGGAGGGCAGTACATCGATGTGGGTTTGGTCGACGTGCAAGAAACGGAAAAGTGAGATAACGGCGATCGGCTTTCGGCCCTCGGCATTCGGCCGAAAGCTGAGAGCCGATCGCCGAAGGCCGTTATCTCACTTTTCGATCAATCCACAGCATCGGCCACCGCGAAGGCAAACTCCAAACTTACGGAGAGTGGCACGTCCCTGAGTCTTGGCTACATCCGGAGTTGATCCAGAATTCCGGGGTCTTGAATTTCCTGGTCGCGAGCGAAGAGCAGCACCTTCGACAGGACTTCCGCGGTTCGTGGATCGTTGTCGGCAAAGGGCAGGAACAGGCGGCCTCGGTGTTGAGCGTGGACGGGGACGACGCACAACGCTCCGCCGGGGAGCCGATGCACGTTGCCGCTGCCGAGATGGATGCTGTAGTTCGACAGCTTGCCGTCGATCAGAATGTGCGCGCCCTTCAGACGGACGTTCTTCAAGGCCAAGAGTTGGCAGGTCTCGCGGACGAGGTTGGAGCGCATCTCGACGGTCGAGGCGGTCGCTTCGGGATCGACGCCGCCACGGTGCGCGACGCTCACCACGAGATCCACGTCGCGCATCACTTCGGTGAAGAGTTGCGGAGACACGCTCGTCAGCTTAAGCGGGTGAGACGAAGTCATCCGTTAGCGGTTCGCTGGCGAGGGAGAACAAACCGTGGCAGAATGATTTGAGTCCTCTGTTCTGCTGGCAGGAGTGCCGCGCATGTCTGACGTCCGCACGATTCGCGTCTTCATCGCCTCGCCGGGGGATTTGGCGGTGGAGCGGGCGGCGTTCCAGCAGGTGCTGGAGGAACTCAACGCCGGCTTCGGCGACGCGCTGGACATCACGTTCGAGCCGCTCGGTTGGGAGGACACGTTGGCCTCGACGGGGCGGCGGTCGCAGGAGGTGATCAATCGGGAGGTTGACCGCTGCGACGTGCAGAAGGTGCTCGACTTCCGCAAGTCGCTCGAAGAGTCGCGGCAGGTGCTGTATCACGGGTTCGCGAATGAGGCCGAGTTCCAAGCGGAGGTGGACCGTCACCTGCGAGCGTTCGCCAAGGGGGAGTTGCCGCCGGCCAACGCACCGCGCGACAAGGTGCTCTTGCCGCTCGCGGTCCTCGCCGAGGTGCAGAACTGGATGCTTGGAGCGATGCTGCGCCCTTTAAAGCTTTTTCCCAGTTCGTCTCTCGTAATCCTGGATTGCTTTGTCTTGGACAGCCTTCCTCTCGGCGTCATGTTTTTTGTCCTTGGCGTCATTATTGCGCCTGGCATCGAGCCGAAGTTCGAACTCTGTCTTCGGCCGTGGTGGCTTTGGGAAAAGAAATGCTTCGACTAACGCAAAACCGAGAATCGGGACAGCTAAGCAAAGGATCCCAAAGAGAGTGCCAATAATTTTCTGCCATAAACTTTTTGGTGGCTGGTCAGTTGTAGGAGTACTCATAACGCTGCCTTTCGATTTATTTGGCAACTGTTTAGTGGCATTTTCATTGGACACACTGCCGGTGGCATGAAGGTGAAGGCCGAGGCGTCCGTCGCAACGATCTCAAAGCCACTAGATTAACACAACTCTTCGCGAAACCGGTGGAGGATTTCCCAGTGACGAAACTTACCGTGCGACGGAGCCTTTAGAAACGATTCAAACACGGTCTCTGGCACGTTTAAGTATCGGTAAACAGCCCAAGTCACTTTTATGTAGAGAGTACGAGTGGCACGACTATAGCCAGTTGAAATGATGTGAGATGACCTTAGGAAAATCTCCGTGACAGTTGGATCGGGAAAGCCGGAATTGTAGGTTTTGCCTTGATACGTGTGCTTAGGTTGAAGGTCTGCCGATGAGCACGTCTCGCCCGCGTTAGCCCGCCCGGTCTCACCTGGAGCTCGATAGCTGCCTCCGTTGGATTCGAGAACCTCAGACAGAAACTCTGCTGCATTGTTTATCGCTTTCATTTTCTCTTGTGCGTCGTCCCATGCACGCGTCTGTCCAGGAAACTTGTCGGGATGCCACAGCTTAATGAGGTCACGATAGGCCTTCTTGAGTTCTTGCTCACTGAAATGTGAACCAAGCCCCAATACGGCTCGATGTTGCTCCGCCGCTTGGATGTTGAAACTCATGTGGTGTGATCTCTCATGGTCAAACTGTCCAAGCTAATCCGACGGCAAAACCGGAGTGACTCGAAGAGTGCTATTCCGAATCGACCTCGAATTCATCAACGCCGAATTCTTTCTCGTTGAAATACCTCTCAAGACTTTGTTCTCGCCTGATGAACTGAATGAGTTCCTCTGCATTTCCGGACCCATAGATCCCGTTTTGGTAAGGTTGCTCATCCTGGTCGTAGTGCTTTTCGACTAAGTCGAGAATCGTCGCGATACCGCTAAGAGCATCCTCCATTTCGTTAAGGCCCAGACTTGGAACGGTCGCGTGTGAGCGTCCTCGCCGCGTATCAAGATCGTGATGGCCAATACGACGATTTCTATGTTCGCGAAATTTTTCGACGTGCGAATCGAGCACCGAAATTTCAGGATCAAGTGAGTTGTGTAAAGACGAGTCGGCAACAGGGATTAGCTTCCTGAGTTGCTTGACCGTGAGATTCGCCTTCTCCTGCCCCTTCACTTTGGTAGAAGCCGGATCGGTCAACCGGCACACCGTCAGAATCAAGTCGTCTCGTATCACTTCGGCATAGATGTTGAAGAAGAATTCGGCCGCGTAGTTCAGTAGCCGGATGGTCTCATCGTCAGTGCAAAAAAGGCGTTTGAAGTAGGTCCATTTCGTGTAGAGGTAATACAATTCTCGGCCGATCAACTCATGTGTCTCCGCAACATCGGCGGGCATCTTTGTAGGTTTTGTTGACATGGATTAAACGCTGGCTCCTTCCCTTCCCGCGGTGGAGGTTCATTCGGTTTCTGATTTTCGCGGGTGGCACAGCTTGCTTCAAGCTGTGTGCGAAGCATTAGAAACCTGCGTGTGACGTCAAATCCAAAAACCAACGTCAACTGTGCGATCAGCGTCCACTCCGGGTTTCCTGTGCCTGCGGCACCCAGCTTCTGCGAAGTTCGGCCATCCGTTGCGCGGGTGCGGCGTGCCGGAGGATTTCATCACCTACCTGCCGTCGCTCATCGGGACGATGCCGCCGATTCAATACCAATCGTGCTTCATCAGCTATCGCAGCCAGGACGAGGAGTTCGCTCGGCGGCTGCACGAGAAGATGCGTGGCGAAAAGCTGCGGGTCTGGTTCGCTCCGGAAGACATGCAGGGGGGCCAGAAACTCATCGAGCAAATCGACCGGGCCATCCAGGTCAACGACCGCCTGCTGCTGGTGCTCTCGGAGC